>NZ_JADPKG010000085.1:0-244579 GCF_023073875.1 Bradyrhizobium sp. 154 | reverse complement strand
TATGGAAAGCCGTGTGCATTGAAAAGTGCCCGCACGGTTTGGGGGGAGGCGTAGGGACATCCTCGTCGAGGTGTCCCGCGCCTACCCTACCGAGACGCAGAGCGGCTCGGTTTCAACGAGAGCCCGGTGCGGCGGCAGCCGCACGCGCGCAAGCGAAAGAATCCGCCAATCGGAGGGCCGACATTTCCTTACGCGCACTCCTCTGCATTCCACAATCCTGATCTGGAGCATGGGAGAATGTTGTTCTTCTCACCTTCACCGGCGTCGCCTCTGGTTGCAAACTCGGCTTTGAATCGGCCGATCGCCTCAAGCATGTAGATAGAGGCGTCAGTTCACGGCTTGCTTATGCAACGAGGTGGTCGGGAATCACCGCATGGGTCGATAAGAGACCGGCCGATCATTTGCTCCGCGTCCACCACATTCCGACACCGTACAACGCTCGGACAGATTCAATGCAAGCTCACCGGCGAATCTGTGGGAAAGTCCATTGATGATGCATCTAGAGCAGTTGACTGCCTGCTAGCGGCGCCCCACTCCGCGAACGGAGATACCATTAGCTCCGCTTTCGGGGATTTCGCCGGTCAGAATTGGTTCTCGCCGAGAACTGCACGCTAGGCCTCTTTTTCGCGCGTTAATCTGGCCTATGCCCGCCACGGCGGCACTGCGCAGTAGAGCGGAAAAGTCTTTCATCGTAGAAGTTCGTTTTATGACCCACCGCGACTCTCGCTCCGCTGATCACGAGTCGAGCCCAATCTAGATCTTCCAGATCGGACGTCGTTGTTCAGTGAATTCGACTCTTGTTGGACCTAAGCGGCCCCATCAGTGAGATCAGACCGCCCACCTTCACGACGCACAGCGCTACCTGCTCGCTACCCACCCGCTGGAACCTGGCCAGCGATGATGAGAGCGGATATGGCGGCCGCCTACCTGGACTTTGAAGACACAGGCGAACTTGCGTGCGCGATCCGCCGAGGAGATGCGCCGCCACCGGTCAGCTGTCGTGGAACAGGACGGCTGCGGGAGCCAGTCTGGTCGAAGGCGACCATGGACCATTTCGCAGCACCTCTTGGAAGAAGAGACGCCAGGGAGCCGGAGGATCTCTTATGTCTGGTATGATGTCACTTGATGCGGCACCGAAGCTTCCGCGATATTGTCAACGAAAACTGTTGGCGAACAATACGGTGGCTTACTATTTCGCGCCGCCAACCTGGGCTCGTCGGCAGGGCTGCCATTTGAGGCCTGAAGCTTTAGGGAGCGATTATGCGGGTGCCGTCGAGCGGGTTGAAAAAGTCCTCTTGCCGGCATTCGAGAGTTGGCGCTCACGGGGTCTAAGTGACATGATGCCGGCCTCTCCCGAGCCCGGCACGTTCGATTGGCTGGTCGGCATCTACCAAGCTCACCAGAAGTGGGGCGAAATCGAAAGCACCACTCAGCGGCAGTACAAAAAGAGTCTCGCGCTCTTTGCCAATCACGAGCTGAAAGATGGAAGTCGCGTTGGGTCGAAGCAATTGTCCGATTTTACAAAGGCGTTCGTCGACGCAGTTTATCGAAAGCTGCTAGTCGTAACAAAAGTAGGCAAGAATGGAGAGGTCGTCGTCCGCGAGCGTCGTCGCTACGCAAATGTGGCCATGGCGAGCTGCCGGCGGGCCTGGTTCGTCGGGCAGCGCGCTCAAGAAAAAATGGTACCAGCGAGCAATCCATTTTCACGCATGGGATTAAGATCACGTGCGCCCGGCCAGCCGATACGGCCCACACCAACCGCAACTTGGGATGAACTCGTCGCGTTCAGGGCTGCCGCGAAAAGGCTCGACTATCGCTCCATCGCAACTGCTGCTTTGTTGTCATGGGAGTGGCTGCAGCGAGAGCAGCACGTGTTTGGCTCCTTCGACATGTCGCACTACCGTCCTAGCGAGCGGCCAAACAGCGTCAGGATCGTGCACCCGAAGAATGGAGAGGAAGCCTGGTGGCCACTGTTAGACGAAACGGGCGCCCCTCTCTTTCCTGAACTTATGGACGAGCTCGACGAGATGAAAAAGACCTCGCTCCCGGGGCTGGTATTCCGGCGTGACCATGCCCATCGTCGGTCGGTAACCCCGATTCCATGGATTACGCCACGCAAGGACCTGCGCTATCTGCGCAGCGTGGTGAAAAAGATCATCGCAGCGGCCGACCTTCGTCAGGAACTTTCCTTTACTTCCTTCCGGCACGGAGGCTTCACCGAAGGTGCCGATAGCGATCTCACGGACGCAGAGTTGCGTGCCGCAGGCCGTCATAGATCAAGCCGCCAACTGCCAACCTACGCCAAGCGCACCGGCAAACAGTTGATCACAGCCACAAAGAAGCGCCGCGAGCAGCGCAGAAGAGCGCTCCTTGTTGGACTAAACGCCGATCACTCCTCGGAATAAAGCTGCTTTGAAGGACCACAGCATCCAACCGTGCCCTGACATGATCGCCTATTTTCCGGTCCAAGATGGCAATCGCTTCTCGCTGAACGCCTTCAATCCCTCCTTGGCGTCCTCGGTCATCGCGAGCAGCGCGATCTGGCTTTCGGTGTAGGCGATGCTCTCGTCGAAAGACATCGATGCGATGGCGCGCATGGCGTATTTGCCGCGGCGGATCGCGGTCGGCGATTTGTCGACGATGCGGCCGATCAGCCAGTCGACCTTGGCGTCGAGTTCGGCCGTAGGCACGACGTAATTGAGGAGGCCCGCGGCCTGCGCCGCCTTGACATCGAACGGCTCACCCGTGAGCGCCCATTCGTTGACAAGCCGCGGCGGCGCGATCCTCTGCAGCAGGCTCAGGACCTGCATCGGGAACACGCCGACCTTCACCTCCGGCAGGCCGAAGATGACGTGATCGGCTGCAACCGCCATGTCGGTCATGCACAATAGGCCCATGCCGCCGGCCATGCAGACGCCGCCAACCCGCGCAATCGCAGGCTTGGTGGCGTTCTGTGACAAACGTAGCAGATCGGCATAGTCGACATTTGGTTTGGAATGATCCATCGCGAAAGCCGCGCCGGAATTCTGCAGGTCGGCGCCCGCGCAGAACGCCTTGTCGCCCGCGCCCGTCAGCACAATGACGCGGACGTCCTTGTCGTCATGCGCGTCGCGATAGCCTTTGCTGATGCCGGCGATGACATCGCCGTTCAGCGCGTTGCGCTTCTCCGGCCGGTTGATGGTGATCCAGAGAGCCTGCCCGCGCTTGTCAATGATGACGCCTGTGGTGTTGGTCATGACACACTCGCTTCCTTGGCCCGGTTTTGCTGCCATTTGCGGCAGCTCGGGCGCGAGGTGCAAGCGCAATCTGCAGCGAGGCGGAGCTTTAGCGCCTCGACACAAATTTAGAGAGCAATCGAAGCGAGAGCGTGCTTCAACCGGCCGCCTTCCTGATCCAGACCTTGTTGTCGTGGAATGCCGCCCCGCCAATCGGCGCGATGGTGTCCGCGCCCGTCAGCATGTTGATGCCGCGGCCGCCGATATGGCCCTTGTTCGGGTGAACGGATTCGGCGATCAGAACGGCGCGCCGCACGCCCTCGAATAGCGTTGCGACCAGCGTGGTCTCGCCGCGACTGTTGCCGAGCGTCACCGCATCGCCGTCGACGATGCCGAGCGCGGCTGCATCCAGCGGATGAATCATGACGCTGGCCCTGCCCTCGCGCGCCTGTGAGGACGGCGTCTCGTTGAAAGTGGTGTTGAGGAAGCTGCGCGAGGGGCTGGTCGCGAGGCGGAATGGATGGGCCTGATCCGTGTGCTCGATCACCGCCCAATGATCCGGCAGCGACGGCATCTTGTCGAAATCGCCCATCGTCTGACCGAAAGGCGGATGCGCCCAGTCGGCCTTGAAATGGAACTTTCCGTCGGCATGGGCGAAGCCGTCGAGATAATGCGAGGTGCGGAAATCGGGTTGCAGGTCGCGCCAGATATCAGCCTCCAAGCCGGCGATGTCGCCGTGATTGCTGAGCTTGAGCGTCGCGTCGATCAGTTCGCGGGGCGTCATGTCGAAACCCGGATGCTTCGCACCAAGCCGCGGCGCCAGCCCCTGCAACACCTCGTGATTGGAGCGGCATTCGCCGGGCGGGTCGATCAGCTTGGGCCCGACCGAGATGTGCTGATGGCCACCGCCGTAATAGAGATCGTCATGCTCCATGAACATGGTCGCCGGCAGCACGATGTCGGCCATCTCGGCGGTCTCGGTCATGAACTGCTCGTGCACCGCGACGAAAAGATCCTCGCGGGCAAAGCCCTGCCGTACCAGCGCCTGCTCCGGCGCCACCGTCATCGGGTTGGTGTTCTGGATCAGCATCGCCTTGACCGGGCCCCTGCCCTGCAGGGCTTCGGCATCGCCGGTGAGGATGCGGCCGATCTGCGACTGGTCGAGCGCGCGCGTGGTCTTGTCGATCGCATCGTGCCCTTCGATGATCGATTCGTTGAAATGCCAGAGCGCGTAATTGTTGAAGAAGGCGCCGCCGCCTTCATATTGCCAGGCGCCGGTCACGGCGGGAATGCAGAGCGCCGCATGCATCTGCGTCGCGCCGTTGCGCGAGCGGGTGAAGCCGTAACCGAGACGCAGGAAGGTCCGCTTGGTCTCGCCGACCGCCTTGGCAAAGGCCTCGATCTCGGCCACCGGCACGCCTGAGATGGCCGAGGCCCATTCGGGTGTGCGCGTCTTCAGATGCGCCTCGAGCTCATGAGGGCAATCGGTGTATTTGTCCATGTAGGCGCGGTCGGCATAGCCGTCGCGGAACAGGACATGCATCACGCCGCAGGCAAACGCGCCGTCGGTGCCGGGCCGCAGAATGATCTTGATATCAGCCTGCTTCATGGTCTCGTTGTCGTAGATGTCGACCGCAGCGATTCTGGCGCCGCGCTCCTTGCGCGCGCGCGAGGCGTGCGTCATCACGTTGACCTGGGTGTTGACGGGATTTGTGCCCCAGATCACGACGAGGTCGGACAGCGCCATCTCGCGCGGATCGACGCCGGCGATCTTGCCGGTGCCGATCGCGAACCCGATGCGCGCGACATTGGCGCAGATGGTCTGATAGAAGCGCGAATATTTCTTCACATGGGTGAGGCGATTGAGACCGTCGCGCATCACGAGGCCCATGGTGCCAGCGTAGTAATAGGGCCAGATCGATTCCGCGCCGAATTGGCGCTCCGCTTGATTGAAGCGATCGGCAATCTCATCCAGCGCCTCGTCCCAGGAGATCCGTGCGAATTGCCCAGAACCCTTCGGCCCAATGCGGCGCATCGGAAACGTCACCCGCTCGGGGTGATGAATGCGCTCGGCGTAGCGGGCGACCTTGGCGCAGACGACGCCGGCCGTATAGGTTTGCTGCTTCGAACCGCGGACGCGGCCGATGCTGCGGCCCTCGACCACCTCGACATCGAGGGCACAGGCCGAGGGACAATCATGCGGGCAGGTCGAATGGCGGATTTCGATCTTGGCGTGCTGGTTCATGTTCCAGTTCGTAACACCAAAATACCCGTCAGCCGAGGGCATTTATCCGGCAATGCCCATGCGATTTGCTCAGATCACGTGCGCTTCCGGTTCCTGCCGCGACTGCGAAGAGCGGCGCGGCCACACCGATACGGTCGCAATATTCCCGGCACGAGCGGCTTTGTGAGCCGTCGACAGTCCACATCCCCTGCCGCTACAGTGTCGGCCAACAAGAACGACATCAGGGAGGTGGGCATGAAAGCCCGAAGATCCATGCTGGCTCTGGCAGCCGGCGTGCTCGCCGCGTTCTCCGCGGCCTCCTCCTTGGCACAGGATTATCCCACCCGCTCGGTCCGCATCATCGTGCCCTTTGGCGCCGGCGGGCCTGCGGACGTCGCGGCCCGGCTGATCGGCAACGTGCTCCAGGAAAGCCTTGGCCAACCCTTCGTGATCGAGAACCGCACCGGCGCGGGCGGCGTCATCGGCACGGTCGAAGCGGCAAAGGCGGCCGCCGACGGCTACACGCTGTTGATGATGTCCAATACCCAGACCGCGAACGAATCCCTGCTGACGCCGGACAAGCGCAAATACGAGCTGATGCGCGATCTCGCGCCGATCGCGCCGGTGAACTCTTCCGATCTCGTCATCGTGGTGAATCCGCAAGTCGCAGCAAGGACGTTGCAGGAATTTATCGCGCTCGCCAGGGCGCAGCCAGGCAAACTGAACTACGCCTCCTCCGGCCAGGGCACGCCCTATCACATGGCCGGCGAGCTGTTCAAAGTCATGGCCGGCGTCGATATCGTCCATGTGCCTTATCGCAACAGTGGCGAGGCGCGCAGCGGCGTGATCGGCGGACAAGTGCAGATGATGATCGACGCCGTGCCGGCAATGGCGCCGAACATCGGTGAGAACCAAGTCCGCGCGCTCGCCACCACCGGCAAACAGCGCTCGGCCGTGCTGGCGAACGTGCCGACCGCGATCGAGGCCGGGGTGCCTGGCTACGAGGCGACGATCTGGCTCGGCCTGATGGCGCCGGCGGGGACGCCGAAGCCTGTCATCGACAAGCTCAATGCGGCCGTCAACGCAATGGTAAAGCGGCCCGACATCATCAGGCTCTGGACAGAACAAGGTGCCGTGCCCATGTCGATGACGTCGGAACAATTCGAAAAATTCCTGCGCGGCGACATCGAGAAATGGGCCGACATCGTCAAGAAGTTCGACAAGTCGTGAGGCCTTAGCGCGAGAATGCCTACCATTCAATTCCAGCTCAACGGCGCAGCGATGGCCGTGGATGTCGATCCTGACCAGATCCTGCTCGACGTGCTGCGCAGCCGGCTCGGTGTCAACAGTGCGCATTTCGGCTGCGGCGCCGGTGAGTGCGGCGCCTGTTACGTCATGGTCGACGGCCGCGCGATGGCTTCATGCGACATGCCGATCTGGTCGGTCGCGGGCAAGGACGTCGTCACGGTGGAAGGCCTTGGCACCGCGGAGAAGCCCCACCCGCTGCAACGCGCCTTCATCTGCGGACAGGCGATGCAATGCGGCTATTGCGTATCGGGGATTCTGATCAGCGCTGCGGCGCTGCTGAAGCGCAATCCGTCACCGACGGACGCCGAGGTTAAAGCCGCGCTGGACTGCAATCTGTGCCGCTGCGGATCGCACAACCGCATGGTCCGCGCCGTGCTGCGGGCAGCATCGGAGATGGCGACGTCATGAATGTGTCGTCTCCTGCCCCGAAGCTGTCGGCCAGCCTCGCAGCCAATCCAAGACTATCGTCCTGGGTGCGGTTCACCGCCGATGGCCGGGTAGCGATCTCGCCCGGCAAAGTGGAAATCGGCCAGGGCATTGTCACGGCGCTGGCGCAAATTGCGGCGGACGAGCTCGATCTCGATATCATCAGGATCGAGATGATCCGCGCCTCGACGGCAATGAGCCCGAACGAAGGCGTCACCTCGGGCAGCCTGTCGATCCAGCAATCCGGCCGCGCACTGCGCCACGCCTGCGCCGAGGTGCGCCAGCGCTTCCTCACTGCTGCATCGGAGCGCTTCGGCGTCGATGCGGCGCTGCTGCGTATCGATGACGGCACGATCTCGGGACCGGGCAATGTCAGCACCAGCTATTGGGAGCTGGCTGGCGAGGTCTCGCTGGACCACGACGTCACCGCGGTCGCGACAGCGAAAAGCGCCACCGAGCGTCTCGTCGCCGGACATTCCGTCCAGCGCCTCGACATTCCCGACAAGGTGTTCGCGCGGCCGCGCTTCATCCACGACTGGGCACTGCCGGGCCTGCTGCACGGACGCGTGCTGCGGCCGGAGGTTTCAGGGGCCAGATTGACTGCGCTCAATGAGGAGGCTGCGCGCGCTGTCCCCGCTCTCGTCACGATCGTTCGCGACGGCGGCTTTGCCGGCGTGGTTGCTGACAGCGAGGCAGCGGCGGAAGCCGCTCTGAAAGCCTTACGCAAGGGCGCGACTTGGTCGGCCGGCGATGCGCTGCCCGATGAAGATGATTTGACGGGCTTCCTAAGAAGCCAGCCGGTCGAGACCACCATCATCGAGATCAGGACCGCAGCGGCGACGAACAAGCCGGCCCAAACCCTGCGCCGCCAATACACCCGCCCCTACATCGCACACGGCTCGATCGCGCCGTCCTGCGCCATGGCGCAATGGGATGGCGATCGCGTCCATGTCTGGACCCACAGCCAGGGCGTCTATCTGCTGCGCGCCGATCTCGCGATCGTGCTGAAGCTGCCGGCCGGGAACATCGTCGTCGAGCACATGGAGGGCGCCGGCTGCTACGGACACAACGCGGCCGACGACGTCGCGCTCGACGCCGTGCTGCTGGCAAAGGCTGCCGTCGGCCATCCGGTGCGGGTGCAATGGTCGCGCCATGACGAGATGTCCCATGCGCCGTTCGGTGCGGCCATGGCTATCGAGATCGAGGCCGATGTCGACGCCGAAAACGAGATCGTCGGCTGGCGTCATACCATCTGGAGCAACGGTCACGCGGCGCGGCCGGGGCGCGCGGCGCAGCCGGCGCTGCTTGCCGCGACTGAGATCGCAAACCCGTACCCGCGCATGATCTCGTCCAACCCGCCGGCCGCCAATGGCGGCGGCGCTGATCGCAACTCCGTTCCACTCTATGACCTCCCGGCCTGGACGATCACGAGCCACCGATTGCTGACGATGCCGGTACGCACCTCGGCGCTGCGGACCCTCGGCGCACAAGGCAATGTGTTCGCCATCGAATCCCTGCTCGACGAGATCGCCGCCCTGCGCGGCGAGGACCCGATCGCATTCCGTTTGCGCCATCTGCGCGACGAGCGCGCCAAGGACGTCATCCGCGCCGCTGCGCAACGCGCGGCGTGGAAACCGCAGAAGCGAACCGGCATCGGTCACGGCGTCGGCTTTGCGCGCTATAAGAACATGGGAGCCTACTGCGCCGCGATTGCCGAAATCGAAGGCACCGACGACATCCGCGTGAAGCGGCTGACGCTTGCCGTCGACGTTGGCGAAGCCATCAATCCGGACGGCGTCATCAACCAGATCGAGGGCGGCGCGATCCAGGCAACGAGCTGGGTGCTGAAGGAGCGTGTCCGCTTCGAGCGGGCGCGAATTACATCGACGTCCTGGACCGACTATCCGATCCTGAGATTCAGCGAAGTGCCGGCAGTGGATGTCGAGCTCATCCAGCGGCCGGAGACCGAGCCAGTTGGCGCCGGTGAGGCCGCGCACGGCCCGGTGACGGCCGCGATCGCCAATGCGGTCTACGACTGCCTCGGCGTGCGTGTGCGCGACCTGCCAATCACGCGCGACAGGATCATTGCAGCTGCGGAGCTTGCATCGTGACGACAGTGAACATTTTGAGCGGCGGCGCAGCGCAAGGGCTGGTGCGCGGCCTCACCGACGCCTTTAAGGCGCAGACCGGCTTCGGCATTGACGGCGAATTTGGCGCGGTCGGTATCATGGCCGACAAGTTGCGCGCGGGAAAACCTGCGGACCTCGTGATCCTGACGCAAGCCCTTCTTGCAAAGCTCACCGGGGAAAAGCTTGTCACGGCCTCCTCGATCGCTGATATCGGCCAAGTCGAGACTGCACTGGCGGTCCGCAACCGAGATCCCGGGGTGACGGTGAGGACCGAATCCGATCTGCGTCAAGTCTTACGCAGCGCCGATGCGATCTACGTCCCCGATACCAAGGCTTCGACGGCGGGACAGCATGTCGCCAAGGTGCTGGATCAGCTCGGCATTGGCTATGAGGTCGCGTCTCGCCTCATGATCTTTCCGAACGGCGCGACTGCGATGCGGGAGCTCGCGGCGTCCACCGCGCAAAGGCCGATCGGCTGCACGCAAGCGACCGAGATAATCGCAACCGACGGCATCGCGCTATCGGGATCGCTGCCGCCGGGCTGCGAGCTCGTGACGATGTATACGGCCGGCGCGACAGCGCGGGCCGCGTATCCAAAGGAGGCGGCCGCGCTGATCGCCCTGCTGACTGGCGAAGAGCAGAAGGAGCTGCGCCGGCGCGTGGGCTTTACCGGCTAGATGCAGATGGCCGCCTATTTGTGCAGCTGGGTAAGGCCTGTCGGTGGGCCGTCCACGGCCGTCCAGCCGCCGTCGATGAACATCGTGCTGCCGCTGACATAACTCGCGGCGTCCGAGGCGAGATAGGCCACCGCGGTGGCGACCTCGTCGGCGCTGCTCCAGCGGTTGAACACGGTGTGGCCGGCGTAGAGATTGTAGATGTCAGGCCGCTGCTTGAACGGGCCGGTCAACGCGGTCTCGGCGATGCTCGGCGCGATCGCATTGACGCGCACGCCGGCATGCCCGACCTCGGAGGCAAAGCCCTTCACCAGAAGGCCGATCGCCGCCTTGGTCGAGCCATAGACGCCGAGGCCCGGCTCGATCGTGACTGCGCGCACCGAGGAGCAGGCGATGATGCTGCCGCCCTTCTGCTCGACCATGATGCGGCCAAAGGCCTGGAAGAACCAGACCGTGCCTTTGACGTTGAGGTTCAGGACGCGATCGAGATCCTCCTCGGTATAGTCAAGGATGGTCTTGCGGATATTGAGCCCGGGCGTCGTGACGGCGATGTCGAGCCGCGGAAACTTCTGCATCACGGTTTTGGCCAGCGCCTTGACGTCCGCGGCGCTTGCGGCGTCGCAGCTAGCTGCTTCCGCCCAGCCGCCCTTGTCGCGAATGCCGGCGGCGGTCGCTTCCGCCGCATCAAACGCGCGATCGGCGCAAACGACGCGGGCACCGAGCCCGGCCAGCGCCTCGGCCGACGACTTGCCGATGCCGGATGCGGCGCCGAGAACGACTGCGGTCTTGCCGGTGAGATCGAAAAGCTTGCGATAGTCCGTCACTGATAGCTTCTCCCTGATGCTGCTATCCCTTGTAGCCCATCAGCAGGCGGGGCAGCCACAGCGAGAACGCAGGGACGTAGGTCACGAACATCAGTGCTGCGATCAGGGCGGCATAGAACGGCAGGATGGTGCGCATCACCGCGCCGACCGAGATGCCGCCGATGGCGCAGCCCACGAACTGCGTCGTTCCGACCGGTGGCGTGTTCAGCCCCAGCGCGCAATTGATCAGCATCAGCATGCCGAACTGCACCGGATCCATGCCCGCCTTCATCGCGATCGGCAGGAAGATCGGGGTGCAGATCAGGATGGTCGCGGCCATGTCCATGAACGTGCCGAGCACGAACAGGATGACGTTGATGAGCAGGAAGATGACCCAGGGTTGGGTCGAGACCTTGCTCATCATCGCGCCGGCGAGATCGGCGACTTCATACAGCCCCATCAGGTACTGGAACATGGTGGAGACGCCGATCAGCAACAGCACCACGCCGGTCGTCTTCACAGCCTTGGCCGCGGCGCGCAGGAAGTTGCCCCAGGTCATGGTGCGGTAGATGAAGAACGTCAGCAGGATCGTGTAGGTGACCGCGACGGCTGCCGATTCAGTGGCCGTGAAGACGCCGGACAGGATGCCCGCCAGGATGATGCCGACGATCAGAAGGCCAGGCAGCGCGGCGGCGAGCGAGCGGAAGACCTCGGCCCAGCCCGGAAACTTGCCGGCCGGATAGCCGCGCTTCACCGCGACCGCGTAGGCGGCGACCAGCATGCACACCATCAGCACCAGCGCCGGCAGCAGGCCAGCGGCGATCAGCGCGCCGATCGAGACCTTGCCGCCGGCCGCGAGGGCATAGATGATCATGTTGTGGCTGGTCGGCATCAAGGCTCCGACCAGCGAGGCATGGGTGGTGACGTTGACGGCGTAGTCGGTGTCGAAACCCTCCTTCTTCATCATCGGGATCATCACCGCGCCCATCGCCGACACGTCGGCCACTGGCGAGCCGGAGACGCCGCCGAACAGCGTGCAGGCGACAACGTTGGACATGCCGAGCCCGCCGCGGATGTGCCCGACGAGGTTCTTGGCGAGCTGCACGATCTTGTCGGCGACGCCGCCATGCAGCATCAGCTCACCGCTGAAGACGAAGAACGGAATGGCGAGGAACGAGAAGATGTTCATCCCCGACATCATCTGCTGGAAGATGACGGCAACCGGCAGACCTTCGTACAAGATGGTGCAGATCGCCGAGAGGCCAATCGCGAAGGCGACGGGGACGCCGAGGATCAGGAAGCCGAAGAACGTGGCGCCGAGGATGATCAGTTCCATGAGGGGACGACCTCTTCGCCGCGCAGGAGAGCAACGATGTGCTCGATTGAAAAGGAGACGATCAGGACACCGGAGGCGATCAGCGGCACGTAACGGATCACCTCGGGCAGGCCGAGATTGGGGATCTTCACCGTTCCAACCGACGCCCCCAGGATCCAGCCGTTATAGGCCATCGCAATGCCGAACACGGCCACCAGGACGTGGATCACGAGCTCGATCTTTTCCCGGATGTAATCCGGAAGCATCACAAGCAGACTGTCCATGCCGATGTGTCCGGCATCGCGCACACCGACAGCGGCGCCGATCAAGGTGACATACAGGATCAGAACCAGCGCGAGGTTCTCCGTCCAGGTCGGGCTCGAATTGAGCACGTAACGCCCGAACACCTGATAGAACACGATGATGACGATGCCGAGCAGGCCGGTCACGGACAGATACATGCCCGCGCGCGCGACGGGAGCATTGATCCGCGACAGCAAGCCGGTGGACGGGCGTCCGGCGACCGCCTCGTGGCTTGCGACGTGTGGATCTGTCATCCCGTGCCTCCCCGCGAGGGTCCGGCGTCGCAACGCAGGGCGACTCCGGACCCGGCACCGCTGTGCTTACTTCGTGTCCTGGATGCGCTTGACGAGGCTCTGGAGCTTCTCGTCGCCGGCGAACTTCGTATACACCGGCTTCATCGCGTCGACGAATTCCGCCTTGTTGGCGATGGTCACGACCTGAACGCCGGCCGCCTCGACCGTCTTGCGGGAGGCCTGCTCGCGCTCGTCCCAGAGCTTGCGCATGACAGGCACCGATTCCTTGGCCGCCTTGCGGACCATCGCCTGATCTTCCTTGCTCAGCGTGTCCCAGACCTTCTTCGACATCACGAGAACTTCCGGCGCCAGCGAGTGCTCGGTGACGTTGTAGAACTTGGCGGCCTCGAAATGGCGCGAGGACTCATAGGACGGCCAGTTGTTCTCGGCAGCGTCCACGAGGCCGGTCTTGAGCGCGGTATAGACCTCGCCATAAGGCATCGGCGTCGGGTTGGCCCCGAGGCTCTGGATCATGCCGACCCATAGATCGGATTGCTGGACGCGGATCTTCAGGCCCTTGAGGTCGGCGAGCGACTTGACCGGTGCCTTAACGGTGTAGATGGACCGGGCGCCGCTATCGTAATAGGCAAGTCCGACCAGTCCCGCCGGCTCCATCGCCGCCAGGATCTCATCGCCGATGGGACCGTCAAGGACGGTGCGCATGTGCTTCGTGTCGCGGAAGACGAAAGGCAGGCACAACGCGATGGTTTCCGGCACGAAATTGTTCAGCGGCGATGCATTGATCCGCATCATGTCGAGAGCGCCGATCTTGAGCTGCTCGATGGTATCCTTCTCGGAGCCCAGGGCTCCGTTGGGAAACACCTTCACGCCGAGCTTGCCGCCGCTCGCCGCCGCGAGCTGCTTGCCCATGAACTTGACGGCCTCGACGGTCGGATAATCGACGGGGTGGATGTCGGCGGAGCGGAAATCGCGTGCGGTCGCCAGGGGCGCTGAGACCGCCAAGGCAACGGCTGTGATGATACCGGTGAGCGTCTTCATCTGGGCTTTCCTCCTGGTCGATTGAGTTGATTATGTCGTTGTCGGCCGGCTGCGGGCCGCCTTGGGTCGCTCCACTTCAGGTGTGAAGTCAAGCGCCAATGTCGTCCGTAGGGCGGGCGGCATTCTGAGTCCAAGCCAAATCCAGCATTGATCAATGCAAGACTTGCATCGATCAATTTCTGGCGCAATTCGCATTATGGTGGGGTACGGTGGGCTGGCTCGACGTCGCCGGCACGTGACTTGACGCCGCCTACCGAGCCCCCTCAACATGTTCGAAACAGCGGACCATATCGAGGGAAATGCCCATGCCGCGGAAGCTGATCGATATCTCAGTGCCGCTCCGAAACGACGTGACTGCCGATCCGCCAGGCAACCATCCGACGATCCAGTACATCGATCACCAACAGGGGCTGCCGCGCATGCTGCAGTTCTTCGATGGCCTCAAGGCGGAAGACCTTCCGGATGGCCAGGGCTGGGCCGTCGAGCAGGTCGCGCTGTCGACCCATAACGGGACGCATCTCGATGCGCCCTGGCACTTCCATCCGACCATGAACCGCGGCGAACGGTCGTGGACGATCGACGAAGTGCCGCTGGAATGGTGCTTTCAACCCGGCGTGAAGCTCGACTTCCGGCATCTGCCCGATGGCTATGCGGCGAGCGCCGACGATGTCGAGAAGGAGCTGAAACGGATCGGACACACGCTGTCGCCGCTGGAGATCGTGGTCGTCAACACCAGCGCCGGCGCGAAATTCGGCCAAGCCGATTACGTCAATTCCGGCTGCGGCATGGGCTATGAGGCCACGATGTACCTGCTCGAACGCGGCGTCCGCCTGACCGGCACCGATGGCTGGAGCTGGGACGCGCCGTTCGTCTACACCGCGAAGAAATATGCCGAAACAAGGGATGCCGGCCTGATCTGGGAAGGCCACAAGGCAGGGCGGCACATCGGCTATTGCCATCTCGAGAAGCTGCACAACCTCGATCAATTGCCCTCGACCGGCTTCACGGTCTCATGCTTCCCGGTCAAGATCGAACGCGCCTCCGCCGGTTGGACCCGCGCGGTCGCCATCCTCGACGATCAGGTCTGAGATATCACTCGCCGGAGAGGCCGCTCTCCGCGAGTTCGCGCAGCGCATCGATATCCAGCACGACGATGGCGCCGTGCTCGAGACGAACCCAATTACGGCCGGCCCAGGCGCGCAATTGCTTGTTGATGCTCTCGCGCGTCATGCCCACCATCTCGCTGATCTCCTGCTGGGTGATCGCGAGTGTGCCGCTGCCGGAGTCGAACTTGCGCTCCTCGGTGAGACCGATCAGCGCGCTGGCAAGCCGGCCCGGCAGGTTCTGCAGGATCACCTGCTCGACCTGCTGGCTGGTCCAGCGCAGGCGCGCGCAGAGCAGCTCGATGAATTTCATCGCCAGCGCCGGCTGGCTCTTCACGAATGGCAGGAAATCCCGGCGATCGATGATGTAGAGCTCGCAATTGGTGTTCGCGGTCGCATCGGCCGACCTCGGCGCGCCGTCGAGCACCGCGATCTCGCCGAAGATCTCTCCGGGACCGATCAGATTGAGAATGGCATTCCGCCCATCCGGCGACGAAGAGGAGATCTTCACCGTTCCCGAAATCACCGCGAACAGATTGTTGCCGGGATCGCCCTTGGCGGCGATCGTCGCACCGCGCTTCACGGTTGTGTGCTTGGCATAGCGGCAGAGCTGATCGAGCGCCTCCGGCTCCAGATCCGCGAAGATCGGGTGCTTGCGCAGAACCGATAGCTTGTTGCCCGCTGACTGTCGGGGGTCGCCGGTCTTGTCCTGAGGCACGCCACGGGGCTCCTAAGACTGCGAGGCATCGAGGTTCCTGCGTAGTCAACGTTATCAGGCTTTTCAACCGGAAAGCATGGGCGCGGTTTTAGGCAAATGCCGCGAAAATGCCCCGGCTAGGCGAAAGGGCAGCAACCGAAGGATGCGTCCATGCATTTAGATCGCTGCAAAATTGCAGGCAGTGCAAGTCGCGATTGCGTTGAGGCGCTGCCGAACGCCCGATACCGGTCGGGCATCGGTTGGCCAACGGGTCTGTCACATCTCGGGCTGAAGCCCCTCCTAGCGGGTAAGCTCAGAGCTTCAGCCTGACTTCGCAGATATCAGGTTCGGTCGGATCCGGCTTGACCGCGAAGCCGAGCTGGCGGCACATCTCGAGCATCACGATGTTCTCTTGGAGCACGTCGCCCGATATGGTCTTGAGCCCTTCCGACTTCGCGTAGTCGATGATCAGCTGCATCAGGGCCCATCCTAATCCCCTGCCCTTGAGGTCGGACCGCAGCAGGATGGCATATTCGCCGCTTTCGTAGATCGAGTCCGAGTGGAGCCGGACGACGCCGACCATCTCACCGGTCTCCTCGGCGAATGCGATGAAGGCCATCGCACGCGCATAGTCGAGCTGCGTCAGGCGCGCGATGAACTCGTGGGTGAACTCCTTCATCGGCGCGAAGAAGCGCAGGCGGAGGTCGTGCGGCGTGACGTGACGCAGGAATTCGTGGATGGTCGGCTCGTCCTCGGGGCGCAAGGGCCGCACGAAGATACGCCAGCCGTCCTTCAGTACCAGGCGGCGCTCCCATTGCGATGGATAGGCCCGAACGGCGAAATTGGCCGGGCCGGAGCCGGCGAACTTCCGCTGCGGCGGCGCCACGGCGACGCGAGCATCGACCGCAGTGACACCGGTTTCGTCCGCGAGTAGCGGGTTGATGTCGAATTCGCGGATTTCGGGAATGTCAGCGGCCATCTGCGCCAGCTTGACCAGCACCATGGCGACGGCATCCGGCTTCACTGCCGGTACGTCTCGGTAGGCGCGAAGCAGCCGCGACACGCGCGTGCGATCGATCAGGTCGCGGGCGAGTTGCAGGTCCAGCGGCGGAAGCGCAAGCGCCTTGTCGTTGATGATCTCCACAGCCGTCCCGCCCCGGCCGAAGACGACGACGGTGCCGAAGGTGGGGTCATCGGCAAGACCGAGGATCAGCTCGCGCGCCTTCGCCTTGACCACCATCGCTTGCACGATGACGCCGCCGATGCGGGCTTCGGGACGCAGTTTTCTGGCCCGGTCGAGAATATCGGTGGCAGCCGCGCGCACCGCATCCGGCGTGGTCAGATTGAGAACGACGCCGCCGACATCCGATTTGTGGACGATGTCACGCGACATGATTTTCAGCACGACAGTCAGGCCTTGCGCGAACATGTCGCTCGCATAGGCCACCGCCTGCTCGACATTGGTCGCAGCATAGGTCGGCACCATCGCGATGTCGTAGGTTTCGAGCAGGTGCTTGATCTCGACCGGCTCGAGCCATTTGCGGCCGTCGGCGATCGCAGCAGTGACGATCCGCTTCGCGGCCGGCGCGTCCGGCACGAACGTATCGGGCATCGCCGGCGGAACCTGGCTCAGCTCCTCCACCACCTCGCGGTGCCGGACCAGATGCATGAAGCCGCGCACGGCATCGTCCTCGGTCGGGTAGTTCGGAATGCCCCCGCCGGAGAGCGTCCGAATGATGTCTTGATCGGCTCCGACCCAGGCGGCAAGGACGGGCTTTGCCCACTGGCGGTGCTGCTCGCGGTATTTTCCGACGAGCTCCGTCACGGTCGTGGCGATGTCGGCCGCTGAGGCGATCGCCGTCTGCACGTTGAGGACGAGCACGGCATCATTGTCGGGATCGGCGAGCAGCACCTCCAGCGCCGCCGCGTAGCGCGAGGCGTCGGCGTCGCCCACGATGTCGACGGGATTTGCACCGGACCAGGTCGGCGGCAGCACGTCATCGAGCTTCTTGCGAGCGTCCGCCGAGATCGACGCCGGGATTCCGCCAAGCTCGACCAATCGATCGATGGCAAGCACGCCGATGCCACCGCCATTGGTCAGGATAGCAAGGCGCTTGCCCGTCGGGGATTCAACGCGGCCGAGCGTCTCGGCGCAATCGAACAGCTCGCGCAGATCGGAGACCCGCAGCACGCCCGCGCGGCGGAACGCCGCGTCATAGACGGCGTCGGCGCCGGCGAGCGCGCCGGTATGCGTGGCCGCGGCCTTCGCCCCCTGCGCCATCCGGCCGGACTTCACCAGGACGACCGGTTTCACGCGCGCGGCGGCGCGCGCCGCCGACATGAACTTGCGAGCGTCCTTGATAGCTTCGATATAGAGCAGGATTGCGCGGGTCTTGTGATCCATCGCGAAATAGTCCAGCAAATCGGCAAGGTCGACATCGATCTGATCGCCGATCGAGACAATGCCGGAGAAACCCACGCCACGCTGCGCCGCCCAATCGACCATGCCGGCCGCGATCGCCCCCGATTGCGAGATCAGCGCGAGACTTCCCGCGCCTGGCATGTGTGCTGCGAAGCTGGCATTGAGGCTCACTCCAGGCATCATGATGCCGAGACAATTTGGACCAATCAGCCGCATGCCGTATTTGCGGGCAGCAGTGATAGCAGCCTCGTGGAGGGATCCCGGTCCGTGGCCGAGCCCGGCCGAGACGATCAGCGCGCCCGCCGACCCGCGGCGTCCGGCCTGGTCGATGATGCCGGGAACTTCCCGCGCCGGCGCAGTAATGATCACGAGCTCGGGGACGAAGTCCAACCTGTCCAGATTCTTCACCGCGGCTATGCCGCCGATCTCGGCGTGACGTGGATTGACCAGGCCGAATTCCCCTTTGAATTCTGCGCAGCGGATGTTCTCCAGGACGGCGCGTCCCACGGAGACTGGGCGGGGACTCGCGCCGACCAGCGCGAGGGAACGCGGCGACAGCAGATTCTTGAGGCGGTAGGTCGACATGAAAGCAAATGCGCCCGGTCGCTGGCGGTTCCGATGGTGGAAGATCGGGCCGCAAACTGTTCAGCTTAGTGCGAGATCATAACCCAGCAGGGTGGCTGGCCAATGACGGCCTTTATCACACCGCCCCTAACGATCTCGTTCAGACGCGAATGATGACAGATCGCTTTTCCTTGACCGCCAGAGTAGTCCGGCTTTCGTCGCGACGCTTGATCTCCGTCAAGCGCGGTACCGGCAGCTTGGAGGGATGTTGACCAAAGTCAAGGACTGGCCACCATCTCGTTCCAGAGGGTAACCTGATTGCGGCCGGACTGCCGTCCGACGCATCTGGATGTGCCAGCAGGAATGACAGACGAGTCCGCGACCCAGGACCGGATCTTTGCGGCTCTCACCAATTCCGCCACGCATCCGGGTGTGAGGCGGATCGATACGCACGCAGCTTCGGTGTTTCTCGACGGCGACCGCGCGCTGAAGATCAAGCGGGCCGTGCAGTTTCCGTTCCTCGACTATTCGACTCTCGACAAGCGCAAGGCGGCCTGCGAGGAGGAGATCAGGATCAACCGGCCGCTGGCGCCGCAGATCTATCATCGCGTCGTGGCGATCACGCAGGACCCGGATGGGTCGGTGCAGATCGGCGGCCCCGGCCGGCCGATCGAGTATGCGGTCGACATGTCGCGCTTCGACGAAAGCCAAACGCTGGATCATCTGGCCAAGGCCGGCCCGCTGGACAACGATCTAGCCTCGGCCGCCGCCGACGCGATCGTGGCTTCGCATGCGGCGGCAGGCCACTCCGATGGCAGGGCGTGGATTTCCTCCATCCCTGGTCTGATCGATGGCAACAGCAATGGCCTGGGAAAAGATAATCGTTTTGACGCCGAAGAAATCGCGCAGCTCGGCAGAGCCTCGCACGCGATGTTCCTGCGCCTCCGCACCTTGCTTGAAGCGCGCAGCCACCGCGGCTTCGTGCGGCGTTGCCACGGCGACCTGCATCTTGCGAACATCGTCTTGATCGGCGAACAGCCGGTCCTGTTCGACGCCATCGAGTTCGATGCGCAGATGGCAACAGTCGACGTGCTCTACGATCTCGCATTCACGCTGATGGACCTGTTGCACCATGATCAAGCACGCGCGGCCAACGTTGTCTTGAACCGATATCTCGCTGCGACGCCAAACGACAATCTCGACGCGCTCTCCGTCTTGCCGCTGTTCATGTCGATCCGGGCGGCGATCCGCGCTCAGGTGGCGCTGGCACGGCTGAAGCTGCCGCGTTCTGATGATGCCGGCATCCTTGACGATGCACGGCGCTATTTCGGCCTCGCCCGGGCGGTGATCCACCCCCCAGCTCCGCGGCTGATTGCCGTCGGGGGACTGTCCGGCACCGGAAAGACGGTTATGGCGCGCGCGCTCGCACCGGTCGTCGCGCCACAGCCGGGGGCGATCGTGCTGCGCAGCGACATCGTCCGCAAGCAGATGTTCGGAGTCAAGGACACGCAGCGACTGCCACCATTCGCATACACGCCAGAGGTCACGGCCCGCGTCTACGACACCTTGGCTCAGTACGCCCGGCGCGTGCTGGCGCAAGGCCATTCGGCGATCATCGACGGCGTATTCGCCGCCGAGGGCGAACGAGACGCGATCGCCGCACTGGCGCGCGAGCGCAACGTGCCGCTGAACGGTTTTTTCCTCGTCGCCGACCTCGCGACCCGGCAGGCGCGCATCGGAAGCCGCCGGGGAGATGCATCCGACGCCACGCAAGAGGTTGCCGCGCAGCAAGAGCGCTATAATATCGGTCATGTCGGTTGGGCAACCATCGATGCATCCGGTACACAGGAGCAAACGCTCCAGAGCTGCCGGGACGCAATCGCTGAGGGCAAATAAAGGCAATCTGATTGACGCGGGCAAGGATGGCGCGACCCAGCACGACCTCGACGGCCGCCCGCGCAATGCCGGCAACACGGCGCAATGCCCTGCCCGGCCGCCTCAGCTCCGGCATGGCCTGCGACACGGCGTTTCGGATCATCGCACGCCGTCACCTTGATGCCGTCCTCGCCCAGCACGACGGCACCTGCCGCGGCGATCCTGATGCCCTGCACCAGATCCGGATCGCGCTGACACATCTGCGCACCGCCATCCGCTTCTTCTCGCCGATGCTCGACGACGCGCTGCGGCCGACTGTCTGGGCCGAGCTGAAATGGCTCAACAGCCAGCTCGGCATGGTGCGTGACCTCGACGTGGCGATCGAGCGGGTCGTCGCCGAAAGTGGCGACGAGCTCGCCGTGATCGCCGAGCTCCAGCACTGGGACGAGAAGCGCGCCGAGAGCCACCGCCTGCTGGCGCGCGCGCTGCAATCCGCACGCTATCGCCGCCTGGTCGAGCAGACCTCGGCCTGGATCGAGAGCGGCCCGTGGTCGACGCGGCGCAGCAAGGAAGCCATCAGATTGCGTCGCTGCTCGCTCGCCGACCATGCGACAGCGCGATTGACCGAGTGGGAGACGACGCTGCTCAAGAAAGCGCGAAAGCTGGGCAAGCTCGACGTCGAGAAGCGGCACAAGCTGCGGCTGCTCAATAAGCGGATGACCTATTCGGTCGAATCGCTGGCGGATCTGTTCACCGACGGGGCGGCGACGAAGCAGAAGTCCATCCTCAAGCAATTGCGCAAGGCGCAAAGATCTCTCGGGCAACTGAATGATGATGCGCGAGGGCAAACGCTGGCGGCGTCGCTGAATGATGTCGGCTTCGAGGCCGGCACTCGCTTCCTCGACCGCAAACGGGAAAAGAAGCTGTTGCGAACCGCCGCGGCGGCCTACCGCAAACTGGACAGAGCCAAGCCCTTCCGCTCCTCCGACCTCGCGCCGAACGCAGAGCCTGAGAATTAGGTGTGACGCAGTCGGTCATCTCGGTTACCCCCAAGATCAGCATCGTCGAGACCGCGAACATCATGCTGAAGCGGCATGTCAGCGGCCTTATGGTCGTCGTCGATACCGGCAAGCTGGTCGGCGTCGTCTCGGAAGGAGATTTTCATCCGTCGTAGCGAAATCAGCACCGGACGCAGGCGCGGGCGCCGCCGGACGGCCGAGCTCAGCGAGGAACGACGGCGGTGGCCTCAATTTCGACGCGCGCCGCCTTCTCGACGAGACGGACCACCTGAACCAGGGCCATCGCAGGATAGTGCGCTCCGAAGACGTCGCGGTAGGCCCTGCCCAACTCCTTCAGATTGGCCAGGTATTCGTCCATATCGACGACATACCAGGTCAGGCGCACGAGGTGCTCGGGCCGTGCTCCGGCTTCGGCCAGGATCGCAGCGATGTTGCTCAGGGTCTGGCGCACCTGCGCGACGAAGCCGTCCGCGAGACGCTCTTCGGCATCCCAGCCGATCACCCCGCCGGTGACGACGATGCGTCCCTCGGCAGCCATGCCGTTGGCATACCCCTTCGGCATTGGCCAGCCAGACGGCTGAAGGATCTGCGCCCGGGAACGGATTTCCTGCTCGGCTGCTGTCGGCAGCACCGCGAGCTGCGGGCCTTTTGGCGTCGTCACGGACAATTCTCTATCCTTCTCTCATTCCGCAGCGACGCCGGAGGACGTCGCTGCAGCCTGCGCCAGCTGACGCAGGGCAAAGCGCTTCAACTTGCCGGTCTCGGTTTTTGGCAGTTGCGCAACGAATTCGATCGCGCGCGGATACTTATATGGCGCGATCTCGCGTTTGACATGCTCCTGCAATTCGGTCACGAGCTGCGCGTCCGGCGTCACGCCCGGCGCGACGACGACATAGGCTTTCACGATCATGCCGCGCGCCTCGTCCGGCGCGCCGACCACCCCGCATTCGGCGACCGCCGGATGCGTGAGCAGCGCCGCCTCGACATCGGTTCCTGCGATGTTGTAGCCCGCCGACACGATCATGTCGTCGGAGCGCGACTGGTACCAGAAATAACCGTCGCCATCCATCACATAGGTATCGCCGGTGATGTTCCAGCCATTCTGGACGTATTTCCGTTGTCGCTCATCGGCAAGATAGCGACAGCCGGTCGGGCCACGCACGGCGAGACGACCCATCGTCCCCGGCGGCACGTCACGGCCTTCATCGTCGACGATCTTGGCCTCATAGCCCGGCACCGGCTTGCCGGTCGCGCCTGGGCGAATCTCGTCCTCGGTCGCGCTGATGAAGATGTGCAGCAATTCCGTCGAACCGATGCCGTCCATCAGCTTGATGCCGGTGGCCTTCAGCCAGGCTTCGAATGTTGGCTTGGGCAGCGTCTCGCCCGCGGAGACGCATTTGCGAAGCGAGGAGATGTCACGGCCCGCGAGCTTGCCGAGCATGGCCCGATATGCGGTCGGCGCAGTGAAGCAGACCGTGATCTTGTACTGCTCGATCGCATTCAGAATGTCGTCCGGCGTCGTCTTCTCCAGCACCACGAAGGAGGCGCCAATATGCATCGGAAACAACACGCCGCCGAAGCCGAAGGTGAAGGCGAGCGGTGCCGAGCCGACGAAGCGATCCTTCTGCTCGGCGCGCAAGATGTTGCGCGCATAGCCGTCGCAGACCGCGAGCATGTCCCGGTGGAAATGCATGGTGCCCTTGGGATCGCCTGTCGTGCCCGAGGTGAAGGCGATCAGGCAGACGTCGTCGGACGAGGTATCGACAGCCCTGAACTCGGGGCTCGCATCCGCGATCAGCGCTTCGAGCGAATCGGCCGCGCCATTGCCCCAATAGACCACGTGCTTGAGGCCGGGCGCCGCGGCCTTCGCCTTCTCCATCTCCTCGGAGAGCTTTCCGTCACATAGCGCGAGCCCGATCTCCGCCTTCTGGATCGGATATGACAGCTCCTTGGCCCGCAAGAGCGGCATGGTCGCCACGACGACGCCGCCGGCCTTGATGACCGCGAGATAGGTCGCGACCATCATCGGATTGTTGGCCGAGCGCAGCAGCACGCGTCCGCCGGTCACGAGACCCAGCTTGCCGACCAGCACATTGGCGATGCGGTTCACGAGCGCTTGCAGCTCGCGATAGGTGTAGCTGACCGCAGGACTGATGACGCAAGGCGCATCGCCGTGGCCTTGCTCGACCCAGCGATCGAGGAAATAGCTGACGCAGTTCAATCGCGCGGGATAGCGCAGCTCCGGTCGCGTGAAGATGAATTCGGGCCAGAGCTCGCGCGGCGGCAGATGTTGCCGCGCGAACGTATCGACATGGGCCGTCGCAGCATTGCCGTCACACGAACCCGACACTTGAACCTTGGCAGCGTTGGCCATCGCACGCTCCTTTCAGCATGGATTGCACCCGGCAGCACGATCTGGAAAACATTTTAGGCTTAAAACAATTTGGTGCAATAGCGGATTTTGCGCATTCCTTGCTTTTTCCTGCGGCAAATAGGGTCTGCGTCCCGTCCCGCCGCCTACTTACGGCCGGCTGCGCGCGGCCGATTTCTGCGCCGACGCCTTGGTCTTGGCCAGGAGCCGCATCAATTCCCGCACATCCTTCGGCGTCAGATCGGCGAAGAGGTCGGCGATCCAGGCTTCGTGTTCCGCAGCCATCCTGCGAAACTCGGCGCGCCCGAGTTTTGTGAGGCGGATCACTTGGACGCGGCGGTCCGTCTCCGAGGTACGCCGATCGAGGTGACCGGACTCAACCAGACGCTCGACAAGGCCGGTGACGTTGCCGTTCGACACCATCATGCGCTTGGAGACGTCGGACAGCGTCATGCCGTCCGGCGCCTTGTCGAGCTGCGCCATAAGGTCAAACCGAGGCAGCGTGACGTCGAACCGCTGCCGCAACCGGCCGCGGACTTCCCCTTCGATCAGGGTCGTGCAGGTCAAGAGCCGCAGCCACAGCCGAAGCTCTTCGGCATGGTCCTCCGGCGTTTCCACGGCCTTGGTTTCGGAATCGAGCATGTTGATGCAGTCACTCACGGCCGGCATTGGCGCCGGCACAGATTCCCCAACGTTTTGAGCTTCAAATAAATCGGAGCCGGCCGCAAGTCCAAAGCTGCAACAATCGACCGCAGGTCAATTTCTTTAGGCTTCAAATAACTGGCGCGCCGCTTGCATGCGCTGCTGCCCGCAGGATGCGAAGTCTTGAGCTCGGCTTGCCGCGGCGGCCATCATCGGCATAAGCTTGGATTGGAGTACGCGGCTTGCAGCGCAAGCCGATGGTCATGAAGGACAGATCATGAAGACGCAAATGACCTTGGCCGCAGCCGCCATGCTGCTCGGCACCGCGATGAGCCCTGCCCTCGCCCAGGAGAAAATCAAGCTCGGCGTGGTCGTAACTCTGTCGGGACCTGCCGCTGCGCTGGGCCAGCAAGTCCGTGACGGCTTTGCGCTCGCGATCAAGGATCTCGGCGGCAAGATGGGCGGCCGCGATGTCGAGGTGATCGTCGCAGACGACGAATTGAAGCCGGATGCGGCGGTGACCAAGGTGAAAGGCCTGCTCGAGCGCGACAAGGTCGACTTTGTGGTCGGCCCGATCTTCTCCAACATCCTCCAGGCGATCCACCGGCCCATTACAGAATCGAAAACCTTCCTGATCAGCCCCAATGCCGGTCCGTCGACGTTTGCCGGCAAGGACTGCAATCCGTTCTTCTATGTGACGTCCTATCAGAACGATCAGGTCCACGAGATCCTTGGCAAGGTCGCGCAGGATCGCGGCTATAAGCGCATGTACCTGATGGTCCCGAACTATCAGGCCGGCAAGGATTCGGTGGCGGGCTTCAAGCTCGATTACAAGGGCGAGATCGTCGAGGAATCCTACATGCCGCTGAACACGCTGGACTTTCAGCCGGAGCTTTCCAAGATTTCCTCGCACAAGCCCGACGCGCTGTTCACGTTCATGCCGGGCGGTCTCGGCGTCAACCTCGTCAAGCAGTACCGGCAGGCAGGGCTGGCCGATACCATCCCGGTGCTCTCGGCCTTTACGGTGGATGAATCCACCTTGCCGGCGCAGCAGGACGCGGCCGTCGGCATGTTCGGCGGCGCGAACTGGGCGCCCAATCTCGACAATCCGCAGAACAGGAAGTTCGTTGCCGCCTATGAGGCCGCCTACAACAGCGTGCCCGGCACCTACGCCTTCCAGGCCTATGACGCCGCCATGCTGATCAACAGCGCGATCAAGGCCGTGAAGGGCGACCTCTCCAACAAGGAGGCAGTCGCCGCCGCCTTGAAGAAAGCCGATTTTACCTCGCTCCGCGGCGCCTTCAAATTCAACACCAACGGCTATCCGATCCAGGATTTCTACCTGACCAAGGTCGCCAAGCGTCCGGACGGCAAGTTCCAGACCGAAATCGTGCAGAAGGTCTTCGAGAATTACGGCGACCGCTACGCCAAGGACTGCAAGGCGGCGAACTAAGGCATGATCCGGAAAAGTGCGCAGCGGTTTTCCGAAAAGATCATGCTCAACCATAACCTAAAACCGTATCGCGTTACGGGAGGACTGCAATGAAGAGCGAAATCACCGGCATCACTCGGGCCAATGAGGGCATCCAGGGCATTTCCTGGAACATCCTTGGCCAGACCTATGTGCCGAAGAGCTACGCCGAAAACAGCTTCTCCTGGCATGCGACATTGCCGCCGGGCACGTTCGTGCCGCCGCACATTCACCCCGATCAGGATGAGTATCTGTACATGCTGGAGGGCAAGCTCGATTTCATGCTCGGCAATTCGGAGGCGCAGGCGACCGCGGGCGACCTGATCCGCCTCGGCATGGGCGTGCCGCACGGCATCTTCAACAAGTCGGAGCAGACCGCAAAGGTGCTGTTCTGGGTGTCGCCGAGCCGCAAGCTGTTCGATCTGTTCTGGGGGCTTCACAACATGAAGGAGCAGAAGCCCGAGGACGTGGTGGCGATGGCCGCCGAGTTCAACATCCACTTCCTGCCGCCGCCGCCCGGCGGCTAGCCGGGTCTTTTAAGCGCGCACCGCCGCAAGTCCCGGCACTGCGGCGAAGCCTGCCTTGGTGGCGTAGCCACGCACGATCGCTTCGCGCTGGGAATAGCTCAGGACGTTCTCGACATTGTCGAAACCATCAGGCGCAAGCTGCTCGACGGCGTCGATGACGCCTTCGGGACCGCCGCGCCGGTTGGAGCGGACGATCTCCGCCGTCATCGGCAGACGCTTCTTCTCGTACTCGACCAGCGCCTGGCGCGGATGCTCGGCGCGCACCAGTGCATCGGCAAGGCAACGCGCATCGAGGATCGCCTGCGAGGCGCCGTTCGAGCCAACCGGATACATCGGATGCGCGGCGTCGCCGAGCAGCGTGACGCGCCCGGACGACCAATAGGGCAAGGGATCGCGGTCGCAGGTCGGATATTCGTAGAATTCGGGCGTCGCCGAGATCAGGCTCTTCACGTCGATGTAGGGGACCGAGAAGCGCGCGACATGCGGCATCAGCTCCTCGCGGCGGCCCGGCCGCGACCAGTCTTCTTTCCGCGGTGGGGGTGCATTGCCTTCGCCCACCTTGACCAGCACCGCCCAGTTGGTGAGCCGGCTCGCCGGGCTTGATCCTTCCGCTATCGGATAGATCACCACCTTGGCGTTGAGACCGCCGGCCACGATCATGGATTTGCCGGTGAGGAACAGCGGCCAGTCGCGGGCGCCGCGCCACAGCATCAGGCCGTTCCAGCACGGCGGCCCCTCATTCGGGAACAGCGTGTCGCGGACGCGCGAATGGATGCCGTCGGCACCGATCAGGATATCGCCGCGCGCGGTGTGGACATGGGCGCCGACCCGATCGAAGAAATAAGCGGTGACGCCGCCCTCGTCCTGCGTGAAAGCGCCGAGCCGGCGGCCGGTGTGAATCGCTTGCTGCCCGAGCCGCTCCTCGACGGCGCGATGAATGACGCCCTGAAGGCGGCCGCGATGGATCGAGAATTGCGGCACGTCGTGGCCGGCGTCGATGCCGCGGGCTTCGCGCCAGACCTCCTGGCCGTGGCGATTGAGATAATAGAGCTGATCGGTGCGGATCGCCACCTCGTCGAGCTTCTGCAACAGGCCGAGCCCCGCCAACTCGCGCATGGCATGCGGCAGCGTGTTGATCCCGACGCCGAGCTCGCGAATGGTGTCGGCCTGCTCGAAGATCTCACAATCCAGGCCTCGCGAGCGCAGCATCAATGCCGTGGTGAGACCGCCGATACCGCCACCGACGATAATCGCCTTCATCGCCCTCACTCCACTCGAAACACAGGCAATGGGTCAAGGTCGCACGGGCGGTCACTCCGCCGCAAGCGGCTTTGTCGCCTCCGCCTTGAGCTCGGCCCGGGTCTTGGGCTTAGCCTTAATTCTCAGCTCCTCGAGGTCCTCCCGGTCGCGAACGCTGTTGCGGAAAATCTGATCTTTTCCGGGCAGATATTGCGGCGGGCAGAACACGTCGTTTGCCCCGTACCAGGCTGCCGCCTTCATGGTGAAGAACGGGTCGACAAGATGCGGACGGCCGAGCGCGACGAGATCCGCCCGGCCGGCGGCCAAAATGGTGTTGGCCTGATCCGCCGTCGTAATGTTGCCGACGCACATGGTGGCCACGCGCGCCTCGTTGCGGACCTGGTCCGAAAAGGGCGTCTGGAACATGCGCCCGTAGACCGGCTGTGCGTCGCGCACGGTCTGGCCGGTCGAGACGTCGACGAGATCGACACCAGCCTCCGCAAAGGCGCGCGCGATGGCGACGGCATCATCGCCAGTGATGCCGCCATCAGCCCAGTCGGTTGCGGAGATGCGCACCGACATCGGCTTGTGCGACGGCCATGTCGCGCGTAGCGCCTCGAAGATCTCGAGCGGGAAACGCAGACGGTTGGCGAGCGAGCCGCCATAGTCGTCCGAGCGGGTGTTCGTGAGCGGCGAGATGAAGCTCGCGAGCAGATAGCCGTGGGCACAGTGCAATTCGAGCATGTCGAAGCCGCAGCGCTCGCCGCGCTCGGCCGCCACGACGAAAGCGTCCCTCACCGCATTCATGCCGGCACGATCGAGCTCGCGCGGCACCTGACTGTCGGGGAAATAGGGCAGCGGCGATGCCGAACAGACCTCCCAACCGCCCTGCTCCAGCGGCCGGTCCATGCCGTCCCACATCAATTTGGTCGCGCCCTTGCGGCCGGCGTGGCCCACTTGCAGGCAAATTTTCGCGGCCGAATTGCCGTGGACGAAATCCACGATGCGCCGCCACGCGGCTTCCTGCTCGTCATTCCAGAGGCCGGCGCAGCCGGGCGTAATCCGGGCATCGCGGCCCACACAGGTCATCTCGGTGAAGATCAGCCCGGCGCCGCCGATCGCACGCGAGCCGTAATGCACCAGGTGGAAGTCGGTCGGCACGCCTTCCTTGGCCGAATACATGCACATCGGCGATACCACGGCGCGATTGGCAACCTCCATCTCGCGCAAGCGGAAGGGTTGGAACAGCGGCACGCTCGGGTTGTCGATGTCGACATCGAAGCCGCTGCTGCGCACCTGCCTGGCGAACGTTTTTTCGACCTCGGCCACGAAATCCGGCGCGCGGAGCTTGAGGTTGTCGTAGGTGATTGCCTTCGAGCGAGTCATGACGCCGAAGGCGAATTGCACGGGATCAAAATCCCAGAAGCGGTCGACGTGCTCGAACCAGACCAAGGAGACGTCCGCGGCATGCTGCGTCTTTTCGACCTCCTCGCGGCGGCCGTTCTCATACTCCGCCAGCGCCGCCTCGATGCTGGGCGCCTTCTCCATCGCTTCGGCCAGCGCGATGGCGTCTTCCATCGCGAGCTTGGTGCCCGAGCCGATGGAGAAATGGGCGCTCGCCTTGGCGTCGCCGAGCAGGACCATGTTGTCCTTGACCCAGCGCTTGCTGCGGATCATCGGGAAGTTGCGCCACATCGAGCGGTTGGTCAGCAGCTTGTGCCCATCGAGGAACCAGCCGAAGATCTCCGCCATCCGCGCGGCGGACTGAGCCTCGTCCAGCCCCATCAGCCCGGCGCGCGCAAACGTCTGCGGATCAGTCTCAAAAATCCAGGTCGAATGCCCGGCCTCATACTGATAGGCATGGGCGATGAATGGCCCCCACTCGGTTTCCTGGAAGATAAAGGTGAAGGCATCGAGCGGCCTTGTCGAGCCCATCCAGGCGAACTTGTTGGAGCGGACGTCGACCTCGGGCTGGAAGTGATCGACGTATTTCTCGCGGAAGCGGCTGTTGATGCCGTCCGCGAGCAGGATGAGATCGACATCGGCGAAACGGGATTCGTCGTCGATATCCACTTCGAAATGCAGGGAGACGCCGAGCTCGCGTGCCCGCTCCTGAAGAATCAGCAGCAGCTTCTGCCGTGAGCAGCCGCAAAAGCCGTTGCCGCCGACCCGGTGCACCGTGCCGCGGAAATGCACGGCAATGTCGTCCCAATAGGCGAATTCCTGAGTGATGCGGCGGTAGCTCGGAAGATCGTGCTTCTCGAAATTGTCCAGCGTGGCGTCGGAGAACACGACGCCAAAGCCGAAAGTGTCATCGGCTCGATTGCGCTCATACACCGTGACTTCGGCGCCTGGGCGCTGCTTCTTGAGCAGGATCGCAGCGTAGAGACCCGCAGGTCCGCCACCGATGATCGCGATTTTCATGGGAGCCTCGCCAATTCACCTGCAAACTATTTTAAGCCTAAAATAATTTCGCGCAAGCCCCCGTCGCTGGTCTGGCCCCCGTACAGACGGTTATCCTAGTCGCCCCTGAAGACCGGCTTCACCTTGTTGGCGAAAGCCTCGAAGGCGCGCTCGAAATCGGCCGTCGTCATGCACAACGCCTGCGCGACGGCTTCCGCCTCGATCGCCTCTTCCACCGACATCGCCCATTCCATCGCCAGCATCCGCTTGGTCATGGTGTTGGCGAAGGTCGGCCCTTCCGCGACCTGCTTGGCCAGCAATTGCGCCTGGGGCAGCACCTGCTCGGGCGTAACGAGGCGGCTGAAAAAGCCCCAGCGCTCGCCCTCCTCCGCGGTCATGAACCGGCCGGTGTAGAGCAGTTCGGAGGCGCGTGACTGACCGATGATCCGCGGCAGGATCGCGCAGGCGCCCATGTCGCAGCCGGCAAGGCCAACCTTATTAAACAGGAACGCGACCTTTGTGCCACTCGCCGCGAGGCGCATGTCCGACGCCATGGCGATGATCGCCCCAGCGCCGGCGCAGATGCCCTCGACGGCAGCCACGATCGGCTGCGGGCAGGCGCGCATCGCCTTGACGAGGTCGCCGGTCATGCGCGTGAAGGCCGTCAGCCCCTTGGTGTCCATCTTCACGAGCGGGCCGATGATCTCGAACACGTCGCCACCAGACGAGAAATTACCGCCAGCGCCGGTGACGACGATGGCCTTGACCGCGTCGTCGAACGCGCAGGCGCGAAAGAAATCGGTCAGTTCCCGATAGCTTTCGAAGGTGAGCGGATTCTTTCGTTCGGGGCGATTGAGCGTAACCGTCGCAACACCGTCGACCACCGCCAGCAGGAAATGCTGCGGCGAGTAATCTGCAAGCGGTATGGTGACGGGATTGGCTGGTCTGCTCATGCGATCTCCTCAGCTTCCTTGTTCCGCGCCTGCGCCACACACGCTAGATTTCACCGCCCGCAACCGCGATCGCCTGCCCGGTGATCGCGCCGGCACCCTCGCCACACAGCCACAGCACGGCATCGGCCACCTCTTGAGGCGTGATCAGCCTTCCTTGCGGATTATGTTTGGCGAGCTCGGCAATCGCCTGCTCGCGGGTTCTGCCGGTCTTCGCCATGATGTTTTCGATACTGCCGGCGACGAGATCGGTGTCGGTGAAGCCGGGACACACTGCATTCACGGTCACATTGCTTCCGGCCATCTCGAGAGCGAGCGAACGCACGAGACCGACCACGGCGTGCTTGGCCGCGGCGTAGGCGCTGACATAGGCATAGCCCTTGAGCCCGGCCGTGGACGCAACTGCGACAATGCGGCCATAGGGACGGTCTTTCATGCCCGGTAATACACCGCGGATGGCATGGACCACGCCCATGAAATTGACATCCATCATGCGGCTGAACAGAGCGCTGTCCGACTTCGCGAATGGCGCGGATTCAGCACTGCCTGCGTTGGCAACCAGGATGTCGATCGGCTTGCGCGTACTCGCCTCAAGGATGGCGGTCTTCAATGAGGCTTCATCAGAGACGTCGGCAACAGCCGCGAAATGCGCGGCGCCTGCGTTGACGGCCTCTGCAAGAGTCGCGGCATTCCGACCGAGCACGGTCACGGTCGCGCCGGCACTGACGAGCGAGACCGCGATGGCACGGCCGATGCCGCGACCGCCGCCGGTCACCAGCGCGTGCGGCGAATGCGGCAATCCGGACATGCGCTGGCTCCCTGAGATGCTGATCGTTCCCTGGATATATTTTAACCTTCAAATTTTTGCAACGAAAGCGCCGATTGACGATCGGGAACGGCCGCACGGGGATCGGCCCGAAAATTGCTTTAAGTATAAAATTATCCCTTTCCATCGCCCGCGAGCCTGTTAGCATCATAGAGCCAAGCAAAAGGATGTCGCGTGTCGCGGCCAGTGCCAATGATAACAAAGGACGGACGCTTCGCCTACGAAGCCGCGGGCGATCCGGTCGCGACACCTTTGATTTTCCTGCATGGCATTGGCGGCGCGGCGAGAGCCTGGCGGCACCAGCTCGCCACATTCGGCAACCGCTTCCACGCGATCGCATGGGACATGCCGGGCTATGGCGGATCGGCGCCGCTCGCCAGCGTCAGCATCGCTGCCCTGGCGGATGCACTCAAGCAATTCATCGAGCAGCTCGGCGCAAGCAGGCCCATTCTGGTCGGCCATTCGATCGGCGGCATGATCGTCCAGAAGTGGCTGGTGCAGTCGCCGAAACTGGCGCGCGCGGTGGTCCTGGCGCAGACCAGCCCGGCCTTCGGCAAGGCTGACGGCGATTGGCAGAGATCCTTTATCGCAGCGCGGCTCGGGCCGCTCGATCGTGGGGAGACCATGATGTCGCTGGCGCCTTCGTTGGTGAATGAGCTTGTCGGCGACGATCCCGATCCAAAGGGAATGGAGCTCGCCCGCGAATGCATGGCAAACGTGCCTGAAGCCAGTTATCGCGCCATGATGCTGGCTCTAATCGGTTTCGATCAGCGCAGCACGCTCAGGGATATTTCGGTCCCGACGCTGCTGCTCTCCGGCTCAAAGGACAACAACGCGCCGGCGCCGATGATGGCGAAGACGGCGACCTTTATTCCTGGAGCTGAATATGTCGAGCTCGCTGGCGTGGGCCATCTCGCCAATCTCGAACGCCCCGATATCTTCAACGAAGCGCTCGGCCGATTCCTGAAGTCTCTCGCGACCAAAGCCTAAGGTGATTGCGCCATGACCATGCAAGTCGGCAAGAATATCGGCGCAAGCGACAAGGCCGTGCTCGATGCTCCAATCTTCGATCCTGTCGCATACCGCCTCAGTGACGAGCAGGCCGGCATCATCGCGCGCGCCCGCGAGATCGGCCAGAGCGTGTTCGCCGGCCGCGCTGCGACCTACGATCGCGAGGCGACCTTCCCGACTGAGAATTATCGCGATCTGCATCGCATCGGCCTGCTCGGTATTGCCATCCCCAAGAAGCACGGCGGCCTCGGCGCGAACTACCAGACTTATGCCTTGGCGGCGGCCGAGATCGGCCGGTACTGCGGCGCGACCGCGCTGACCTGGAACATGCATGTGTGCTCGACGCTGTGGTCGGGCCCGCTGGCCGACGATCTCGACATGGACGCGGACACCCGCGCCGCGCACGAGCGGCGGCGCGCGGTCCATTACAAGCGCATCGTCGAGGACGGCGCGATCTACTCGCAGCCGTTCTCGGAAGGTGGTGCGGCGGCGGCGGGCGGTGTCGCTTTCGGCACGGAAGCAAGGCCGGTCGAGGGCGGCTGGATCGTCAACGGCAAGAAGATCTTTGCATCGCTCTCCGGTCATGCCGATTATTACGGCGTGCTCTGCACCGAGATCGAGGAAGGCGGGAAGGCATCGCGCCGCAATACGCTTTATCTGGCTATTTCTGCCAAATCGGAAGGCGTCTCGGTCGTTGGTGACTGGGATCCGCTTGGCATGCGTGGCACCGTCTCGCGGACGCTTCTGTTCACGGACGTGTTCGTGCCGGAGGATTCTGCGCTGATGCCGCGCGGCGTCTATTTTCAGGCCGCAATGCGCTGGCCGCACATGTTCCTGACGCTGTCTCCGACCTACATGGGCCTGGCGCAAGCCGCTTATGATTTCACCGTACGTTATCTACGCGGCGCGGTGCCGGGCATGCCGCCGGTCAAACGCCGGATGTACCCGACCAAGCAGATCGCCGTCGCTCAGATGCAGATCAAGCTAGAGCAGATCAAGGCAATCTGGTTCCAGGCCGTGACCGAAGCCCGCGCCAATCCAAGCAAGGAACAGGTGCTGCGCGCCTACGCCGCACAATATTCGGTGATGGAGGGCGCAAATGAGCTCGCCGCGCTCGCAATCCGCACCTGCGGCGGTCAGGCCATGCTGCGGTCGCTGCCGCTGGAGCGGATCTACCGCGACAGCCGCTGCGGTTCGCTGATGCTGCCCTGGACCGCCGAGCTCTGCCTCGACCGGATCGGACGCGAGGCGCTGTACGAGGCCGGCGAGACGGACGACTGACGGTGGACCTCTGTAGTCTGATCGACCGCAACGCGGCGTTCGCGCCAGACAAGACGGCCATTGCCTTCGAAGGGGAACGGCTGAGCTATGCCGCATTCGCCGCGCGCATCGAACGGACCGCAACTGCTTTGAAGCGGGAACTCGGCGTCGGCCGCGGCGACCGCGTCGCGATCCTGAGCCTGAACCGGCCGGACTACCTGGTTCTGCTCTACGCTTGTGCGCGGCTCGGGGCGATGCTGGTGCCGCTGAACTGGCGGCTGGCGGTCGCCGAGCAGCTGTTCATTCTGAGCGATGCCGGCGCCAAGGTCCTGGTGCTCGAGCAGGCATTTGAGGGAGTGCTTGGCGAACTTGGGCGGACTGCGCCAGGGACATCGGTGGTCGGCCTCGACTTCACGCCGCCTCGCGGCACGACATTCGAAGATCTGCTGGCTCGCAGCCCGGGCAGCGGCCGCAATCCGAACGCCGATCTCTCCTGCCCGCTCCTCATCGTCTACACGTCAGGAACGACCGGACGCCCGAAGGGCGCGGTGCTGCGACAAGAGGCGCTGTTCTGGAACGGCGTCATGAGCCAACACATGCACAACATGACGTCGGACGACCACGTGCTGACCGTGCTGCCGTTCTTCCACGTCGGCGGCCTCAATATCCAGACAACGCCGGCGCTGCAGTTGGGCGCAACCGTCACGATCCACGCCCGCTTCACGCCGGATACAGCGCTCGTAGCGATCGAACGCGAGCGGCCGACGCTGACCGTGATGGTGCCGGCGATCATCCAGGCCGTGAGCGAGCATCCCGCCTGGACGACGGCCGATCTCTCGTCACTCAAGGCCGTCGCCACGGGCTCGACGATCGTGCCGCCGCACTTGATCGACCGTTTCGTCGCGCGGGGCGTTCCCGTGCTTCAGGTCTACGGCTCGACGGAAACCTGCCCCATCGCCATCTACACCCGCCTCGGCGGTGACCTCTCGAGAGTGGGATCGACCGGACTGGCCGGCCTGTGCTGCGAGGCAAAGATGGTCGATCAGGCCGGAGTCGAGGTGCCGGCCGGCACACCGGGCGAAATCGCGGTGCGCGGCGCCAACGTGTTCTTCGAATATTGGGGCAATGCGGACGCCACACGTGATGCGCTGCACGACGGCTGGTATCGCACCGGAGATATCGGCTTCTGCGATGCGGACGGCTATTTCTGGGTGCGCGACCGCAAGAAGAACCTGATCATTTCCGGCGGCGAGAATGTCTATCCAGCTGAGGTCGAGCGCGTCCTGCTCGAACATCCCGATGTCAGCGAATGCGCCGTGATCGGCCGGCCGGACCCGCGCTGGGACGAAGTCCCCATCGCTTATGTCATCCGGCGATCCGGCTCGCATCTCGAAGCGGATGAGCTCAGAGCGTACATCCAGGCACAGCTCGCGCGATTCAAAGTTCCACGCGATATCGTCTTCGTCACCGACCTGCCGCGCACGGCACTCGGCAAGGTGCAGCATTTCTTGCTGAAGCAGCTCGATTCGCAATCGCGCGCGCAAGGAGAAGGATCTTGAAGATTGCGGTTCTGGGTGGGGGAAACGGCTCTTTTGCGGCCGCGGGCGATTTTGCGCTGGCGGGGAACGAGGTCCGGCTCTGGCGCCGCGATGCCGATCAGGTCGCAGCGCATCGCGCCGTCGGCTCGCGCATTCTGGTCAAGGATCATAACGGCCGCCACGACGTGGAGCTCGCGCTGGTCACGGCCGACATCGCCGAAGCCGTCAACGGCGTCGAGCTGATCCTCTGCCCCGCGCCCGCCTTCGCGCAGCCGGATATTGCCCGTCAGCTCGCCCCGCATCTGCAGGACGGCCAGGTTATTTTTCTGCCGCCGGCGACATTCGGCTCGATGATATTCGCCCAAGCCGCCCGAGATGCCGGTATCCATGCCGAGGTGAGCTTTGCCGAGACCGGGACGTTGCCCTGGCTGACCCGCAAGCATGGACCATTCGAGGTCGCAATCACGATCCGTGCCAAGCGACTGCCCGTCGGCGTATTCCCGCTCGATCAGGCCGCACATGCGCTCGAAGTCATTGGACGCGCTTTTCCGGGCGTGATCGAACCGTGCGGAGATGCGCTGTCCGGCGCGCTGATGAATGCAGGGCCTATCATCCATCCGCCGTTGATCGTGATGAACGCCGGCCCGATCGAACATTTCGAGCGCTGGGACATTCACAAGGAAGGCACGCAAGCCGCGATCCGCCGGGTCACCGACGCGCTCGACGCGGAACGCATCGCGGTGCGCGAGGCGCTCGGTTACGGCGCGCCGCATTTCCCGCTGGCTCATCACTATGCGATGGAAGGCGAGATTTGGATGTATGGCCGCGGCTCGCACGACCGGCTGACCGATTCCGGCGACTGGCGCGAACGGATCGTGCTGACCGAGCACCGCTACATGCGAGAGGATCTGCGGCTCGGGCTGTCGTTGCTGGTCTCCGTCGCCGCCTTGGCTAGCGTGGCCACACCGCTGGCCAAAGCGTTCCTCGCGATCGGCGGTGCGATCTGCGGCGAGGATTTTGCGCGAGAGGGCCGAACGCTCGAGACGCTGAGGCTCGGCAATCTCAACAAGGCTGAATTGCAGACGCTGCTTCGCAATGGATTCTGATCGATGACCAATCGCGTCAATATCGCCTGTCTCGGGGCTGGCCGCATGGGACGCGGCATCGCCGTCGCGTTCGCCTATGCGGGGCACAGGGTCACGATGATCGACATCAAGGCGCGCTCCGCGGACGATTTCGCCAAGCTGGAGGCGGACGCGCTCGGCGAAATCAGGAAGACCTTTGCCAGCCTGTCGAAGCTGGGGCTACTGACGGAGATGGACGTCGATCCGCTGATCGCGCGGGTCTCGGTGGTGGCGGCCGGCGACAGCGGCGCAACGCTGTCCGAGGCCGGTATGGTCTTCGAGGGCGTCCCTGAGGTCGTCGAGCTCAAGCGGGAGGTACTGGCGGCCGCCTCGAGGCAAGTCGGCCCGGACACGATCATTGCATCGACGACGTCGACGATCCTCGTCGACGATCTGTCCGGCGCGATCGTGAACCCTCGCCGCTTCCTCAACGTGCATTGGCTCAACCCGGCCTATCTGATCCCCCTGGTCGAAGTTTCGCCTGGCAAGGCCACCGACCCCGCCATCATCGACGAGGTCAAGGTGCTGCTCGAAGGCATCGGCAAGATACCGGTGGTCTGTGCGGCGACGCCCGGATTCATCGTCCCGCGCATCCAGGCGCTGGCGATGAACGAGGCCGCTCGGATGGTTGAGGAGGGTGTCGCCAGCGCGGAGGAAATCGACAAGGCGATCCGCTACGGCTTCGGCTTCCGCTACGCCGTGCTCGGCCTGCTCGAATTCATCGACTGGGGTGGCGGCGACATCCTGTACTATGCGAGCCGCTATCTCGAAGGTGCACTGGGGAGCGATCGCTATCGGGCGCCAGAGGTGATTTCGCGCAACATGAGCGAGGGCCGGATCGGCCTGCGGACGGGCGCGGGCTTCCTCGACTACTCCGGCCTCGATGTCGATGCCTATCGTGTCGAGCGACTCAGGGCCATGGTCGACCTGCTCCGCCACTTTGGCCTGGCGCGACCGCCCGTGCTCGATCGCGGCTAGCCGAAGACGTCCTGGAGCACACCTTCGCGGACGACGGCAACACCGTCGAGCTCGATCGTCGTTCCCATCATTGGCAGGTCGAAATGACCCGCCGTGTAGCGGCCCGCGAATTCATTCGCACCAGTCGAGAACAGGAAATTGCCCGACACAGCGCGAAGCTCGGTACCGTTGGTATCGCGCTGGTCGTACATCGAGAGCGCCTCGTACCGCGCGCCGGGGTTCATGCCAAAACCGACATGCGAGACAGCATAGGCTTCGCGATCACCCCAGGCGGCCAGATAGCTGCGCATCATCGCGGCATCCGTACCTTCGCCTTCCAGCTCGACGACGTAATCGTCCTTCAGCGTCATCTTCACCGGTGACGTCAGATAACGTTTGAAGGTCAGGTTGATGTCGCCGGGCGCCATCACCAGCGTGCCGTTGATGGTCCCACTCTTGGGGAAGCTGACGACGATGCCACCCGGCCAATGCGCGAGTGTGCCGGGTTTGTCGGTCCAGCCCCACACGCCGACCGTGGAGGCTCCGACCATGTCGACGTCAAGCGCCGTTCCGGCCTTTGAAGTGACCCGCATCCGCTTCGTTCCGCGCAGCATCTTCACCGCGGCACGAACGCGCTTCTCGAGCGCGGGATCCGGCACCATCCGTTCCAGCGCCTCGGGATGCTCGTTCGAAATCACCAGAATGCGCGCGCCAGCCTTGAGAATTTCGGGTGTCTCCACCGCGTGCATCAGGCCTTCGATGGTGCAATCCACCACAAAGCCGGCCTGCTGAAGCGCGCTGATCACCGGCCCCAGGCGCTGGATCGCCTCGCTCGCCCCGGTCGAGCGAACCGGAACGACATGACGGTTACGCGGTGTCGGCATTACCACGTGAAACGGCCGTGCTCCCATCCGCAGCAGCGCGAGCTCCGCCAGATGCACGTTCAACGCGCGCGACTGGGTTTCCGAAAGGATCGCCGCGGTATCGCCCGCCCTGACGGCGCATCGGTCAAAGATTTCGCAAAATGCGTCGATCCATTTTGCCTCAATGCGATCAGCCAGCATGGTCCACTCCCGGTCGTGAAGATTCTCTATTTGTCTGTTACGCTTCGGGGAAGCCCCGGAGCAGATACGATCGCACGGCGCCGAGCAGACCGTTCAGGATCAAACCCAGCAGCGAGATCGTGATCAACGGAACGAACATGTCCACAGCCTGGAAAGTTCGAGCCGCCGTCACGAGCGCATGGCCTAGTCCATCCGTTGACGTGATCATCTCGGCCAGAAACACCACGATGCAGGAAATGACAAGGCCGATCCGGCAGCCGGTCAGGATCGAAGGCATCGCCGCCGGCAGCACGACCTTGAAGAGGATTTCACAGCGCGGCGTTCCTGCCGCCATTGCCGACCAGATCAGCTTCTGCTCCACGGTCGACGCGCCGTAATAGGTCGAGAGCAGAATGGGAAAGAGTGCGTCCGCGGCCACCAATGTGATCTTGGATCCGTGGCCGAAGCCGAGCAGCAACAGCAATGCCGGATAGAGAGCGACCTTGGGCAACGGCGCCAATACGCGCACGATTGGGCGAACCACGGCATTGATCGCGGGACTGGCGGCGGCGGCGATGCCGATACTGACACCCAGCACGACGGCAATCGCGAACCCAGCAAACAACCGGATCAGGGTCGCCGCGATCTCCTGCTGAAACGTCCACGTTACGAGTTGCTGGAGCAGCCGACTGAACACATATCCCGGCGGCGGCAGCAGAGCCACAGGCGCAAGGCCTGTTGACACGAGGCCTTGCCACACTGCGATCACCAGTACGATTGGCGCGAGCCCGAGAGCGAGATTTGGGGAGAGAAGGCGCGACATCACGAGAAGCTCAGCGGCAGGTCGAATTGAGGCTCGGACCAGCGGACAAGGCGGGCACGAACCCTTTCGAAAATCGCGTCGAGGCCGATTCCCATTGCCCCCACGATGATGATCATCGCAAAGACGGTGTCGTACTGGCCCATGTCTAGCGCATTGAACAGGATGTTCCCGGCGCCGGACTGACGGGCGATCATCTCGCTGGTGATCATCGTGATCAGCGCCAGCACCAATCCCGTGCGGCAGCCGGTCAGAATTTCCGGCAGGGCCGCGGGCAACACGATGCGCACCAGGCGCTGCGCCGGAGAAAGCCCCATCGCGGCGCCTGACCACAGCATCTTTTCCTCAACCGCTTTGGCGCCCTCAAAACTGTGATAGATCACGGGTAGGCTGACGCCAAGGAAGATCACCAATGACTTCGTAATGTCGCCAACGCCCAGCCACAGCATGATGATCGGCATCAAGGCCGCCTTCGGCACCGGATAGATCACCATCAGGAGCGGATTGAAGAAGGCCGCGACCGCAGCGCTACGTCCCATTAACAGCCCAAGTGGAATCGAAACAAGCACGGCCACGCCAAACCCGATTGCCATGCGGCGGAGCGAGGCCAGGATATTGACCAGCGCTTCCTTGTCGCCAAGGATGTCCGGAATCGCGCGGATTGCTTCGATCGCCGTGGGAAAGCTGTCATTCTTCAGCGCGAGTGACGCGACCTGCCACACCGCCAGCAGTCCGATGCAGGCGAGCACCGGGGCAGAGCGTTTGACTATGCCGGCCGACGACATCATGCGAGCGAGCCGGCTTCGTCGCTCTCATCGAACATGCGCTCGATGTCGACGACGTACTTCTGGTACCGCGGATCAAGCAACAGCTCGCTGCGGCGGCGCGGCCGCGGCAGATCGATGTCGATAACCTGCCGGATGCGGCCTGGTGATTTCGACATCATCACGACCTTGTCGGAAAGGAAGACGGCCTCGTCGACCGAATGGGTGACGAATAGCACCGTCTTGCGATCACGCTCCCAGATGTTCAAGAGATCGTTCTGCAAGCGCGTCCGGGTATACGCGTCGAGCGCGCCGAATGGTTCGTCCATCAACAGGACTTCGGGATGGTAGGCGAGCGTTCGCGCCAGCGCGACGCGCTGCTTCATTCCGCCCGACAGCTCCTTGGGGTAGAAGTTCTCGTAGCCCTTGAGGCCGACCATCTCGATCAAGGTCCGGCTCTGCGCTTCGGCGTCGGTGGCGCGCACGCCTTGCTGACGCGGGCCGTACATCACATTGCCGAGCACGGTCTTCCAGGGAAACAGCGCGAATTCCTGGAACACCGGTCCGCGATCCGGACCCGGCCCCGTGATCGCGTTTCCCTTCATCTTCGCCGCGCCGCTGGTCGGACTGACGAAGCCGCCGACTATGTAGAGCAGGGTCGACTTGCCACAACCGGATGGGCCGAGGATGGAAACAAAAGCGCGTTCCTCGATCGTCAGCGAGATGTCCGACAGCGCCACATGAGCTCTGCGCGCCGAGGTCTGAAAGACCTGCGACACGTGGTCGATCTCGATGATCGCAGGAGCCGGCTCTTGTCGCGTCACCGGTTTCACCCATTCGCTTGATCTTGAAGGCACTACCTTCATCGCGTCTCTCGCCTTGCTCGCGCGCGGATATCGCGCGACATGCCCCGCTGAATGTCCTCCATCAGCGGCAAGACCTTAGCAAGAAACTTGCCAGACTGACGGTCGTGTTCGCACGGGTGCAGTTCGTCATTCGAACCAAGGCCATTCCGCCGGGCCCTCGTGCGTAACGGCTCCGCCCGGCGCCTGCCCGACAAGTCGCGCATACTTTGCGAGCGCGCCGGCGCGATGGCGCGGTGACCGCGGCTTCCAATGGCACCGACGTGCCGCAAGTTCCTGCTCATCGGCCAGCAAATCCATCCGCCGGTTTGCGGCATCAATCCGGATCCTGTCGCCGTCACGAACAAGCGCCAGGGGACCGCCAACAAAGGCTTCTGGAGACACGTAGCCGATACACATGCCGCGGGTCGCGCCAGAAAACCGTCCGTCGGTGATCAGGGCCACCTTCTCGCCCATGCCCTGCCCGTAGATCAGCGCGGTGACGCCGAGCATCTCGCGCATGCCGGGGCCGCCGACCGGCCCTTCATTGCGGATCACCAGCACATCGCCTGCCTTGTAGCTGCGGTTGCGAACCGCCGCGACGCAAGCCTCCTCGTCTTCAAAAACGCGTGCGACGCCCTCGAAGAACTGGCTCTTCAATCCCGCAACCTTGATCACCGCGCCGTCGGGGCAAAGATTGCCCTTCAGCACCGCCACGCCGCCATCGGGCATGATCGGCGCGCGGGCCGCGTAAACGACCTCACCATCGGGCGCATTAGCCGCACGATATTCTTCGGCAAGCGTGCGGCCTGTGATGCTGATGCAGCTGCCATCGATATGCCCGCTCCGGATCAGTTCGCGGACCACCACGGCGGCGCCGCCGATGTCGTAGACGTCCTTCGCCGTATATTTGCCTCCAGGCCGCAGATTGCCGATCAGTGGTGTCCTGGCAAAGACCTCGCCGACGTCATCGATCGTGAACGCGATGCCCGCCTCGTTCGCGATCGCCGGAAGATGCAGAGCGGCATTGGTCGAACCGCCCGTCGCTGCGACGATCGCCGCACCATTCTCCAGGGACTTCCGCGTCACGATGTCACGCGGCAGCGGACCGCCGCGGTCCAACATCTCCATGATCAGGCGCCCGGCCCGGCGCGAGATCTGCGCTCGCTCAGCGTAGACACCGGGGATCATCGAGACGTTGGGGATGGTGAGGCCCAGCGCCTCCGACACCATACCCATGGTATTCGCAGTGAACTGGCCGGCGCACGCACCGATGGTCGGCAGGCAGGCGCGCTCGATCCGCTCGAGCGTGGCGCCGTCGATCTCGCCGGTCATAAAGCTGCCGACGGCTTCATAGGAGTCGAGCACCGTCAGGGTCCGCCCGTCCACGCGGCCCGGCAGCGAGCTGCCGCCGTAGATGAAAATGGACGGCACGTTGCAGCGAACCATGCCCATCATCACGCCCGGAAGCGTCTTGTCGCATCCGCCGTATCCGATCAGGGCGTCGTAAGCCAGACCATGGACGACCGCTTCGATCGAGTCGGCGATCAGCTCGCGCGAAAACAGGGAGAACTTCATCCCCTCATGATTCATGCTGATGCCGTCGGAAACCGACACGGTGGAGAACTCCCGCGGTGTGCCACCGGCCTCCTCGATTCCGGTCTTGGCCGCGGCGACCTGAAACTCATGGGTCATATTGCAGGGCGTCTGCTCGCCCTTCATGCTGACGACGCCGACCATCGGCCTGGCGATCGCGGCGTCGTCGAGACCCATTGCGCGCATGAACGCACGATGCGGGGCTCGGTCGAGACCGTCTGTGGTGACCCGTGATCGCAGCTTCTTCATACGTGCATCTTCTTCATGCTGCGTTCCGGATGATCCGGGACGCCACGATCCCCTAGCCTGGATAATTCGCCTGCTCGCTTATTGCAGCGGAGCGACGATCGTCGGATGCTTGAACTGTGCGACATCCAGCTTCGGCAGCATTCCAGTCTCTGCATAGATGTCCAGCATCTTCTGGATCGCGGCGAAATTCGGTGCCGCACCCGGATCGCGGCCGAAATCGTTGTCCTTGAGCAGGTAAGTCTCAAGCACCGGAATCGGCGCCTTCAGAACTTCATTGACCACCTTGAGGGTCTCTTCGCGGTTTGCCAACGCTTTCTTCATGCCCGACGTGATGTCGCGGACATAGGTCTTGACCAGTTCGGGGTTCTTATCGACGAAATCGGCACGGCAGGCTTCCAGGATATGCACGATGTTCGGCATGGCCTGTGACAACGTGAACAATTTCCTTGTGCCGCCCTTCGCCTCCGCACGCGCGGCAAAGGGCTGGTTCATGTTGACCGCATCGACACGGCCCTGCCGGAGCGCGTCCTCAGAGACGGCAAAGCCAACCTCGACCAGCTTGATGTCCTTGGCAGGATCGAGACCATTCTGCTTCAGGAGCAGATTGAATGGCCCCTGCGTGCCGCCGCCGATCACAGAAATTCCGACCGTCTTGCCCTTGAGATCGGCAATCGTCTTGATCGGCGAGTCATCCATGACAGCCCAATAGACCGAAAAGCCGCCGGGCTTCTCGAAGACGTGCTGTGCCACGATGTAGGCTTTGAGGTTGCCTCCGACCACGCCATTGGAGAGCGAGAGTGGCGCCTGCGTCGCGCAATCCAGCGCCCCGGCTGCGAGTGCCTGCGTCATCGGAGCGGTGCCCTGAAATTGAGTCCATTCGATGTTGTAGGTCTTGCCGATGCTGGGAAACTCGGCCGGGCGCCGCATCATCCAATACTTGGATTCTTCGGCAGGGATGGTCCAGCCGACGCGGATGGTCTGCTGCGCCTGCGACGGGCCTGAGTCCGCGATCAGGGCCGCAACCGCGCTCATTGCCAGGATCCACCTCGAAACGGTTCGCATCATGCCACTCCGCTGCTCCGGCGCCGACGGGCGCCACCGAACCCGACCTGTCCAAATGTTTCATGGTTCAAACAATCAGGCAAGCCATGCATGCCGACCGGTGTCACCGAACGATACGCGATGTAAGGTAAGGCGGCAGTCGCGCCGCGTTGCGCTGCGGCAGAGGAGGCAACCTATGGCTGATGCGAGCAGAACAAACCCGCAAGATGTGGAGAGGCTCGGCTATATCGGCCTTGGGCTCATGGGGGCACCCATGACCAGGCGCCTGCTCAAGGCTGGCCATCAGGTCACCATCTGGAACCGTTCGCAGGACAAAACGACTCCGCTGGTCGAGGCCGGCGCAGTTCGCGCAGCCACGCCCCGCGACGTGATGGCGAAATCGGACATCGTTTTCATGTGCGTGACAGACGCCGCCGCCGTCCAAGAGGTGATCTTCGGGCGCGAAGGTCTTTCATCGGCTCCCGGCGCCGGCAAGCTCGTGGTCGACTTCTCGTCCATCCATCCTGACGCCGCACGCGATCTTGCAGCGCGTCTGAAAGACGCGAACGGTACCGGTTGGATCGATGCGCCTGTGTCCGGGGGTACGAAGGGCGCCGAGGAAGGCACCCTTGCGATCATGGCTGGCGGAGAAGCGGGCGACATCGAGAGGGTGCGACCCTATGTGCTCGCCATGGCGCGCAGGTTCACCCACATGGGCTCGATCGGCGCCGGCCAGACCACGAAGCTGTGCAATCAGGTGATCGTCGGATGCGCGATGGCGGTCCTCGCGGAGGCAACGCGCCTTGCCGTGAACGCTGGAATTGACGCCAACCGATTGCCCGAAGCGCTCGCCGGCGGCTTTGCGGATTCCATCCCACTCCAGCTCTTCGTGCCGCGAATGGTTCAGGGCATTCACATCCCACCGCTCGGTCACATTGCAACGATGCTCAAGGACCTCGATACGGTCGCGGACGTCGCACAGGCGACGTCGACGCCGGTGCCGATGGCCTCGCTTGCAGGGCAACTTTTCAGGTTGGCCAAGGCGGCGCGCGGCGCGCAAGCGGATGCGCTTGAGATCTACAAGCTTTCAGGGCAGAGCCTTGCATCGTTGAACGCGACCTAAGTACGCTACGGCGCTTTCTTGCGCTCATCGTCGGACAGGAACCGACCAAATGTCCCACGCGCGAAGAGCAGCGGCTCTTTCGCGTTGTAAGTATAGGCCTCGACCGCGCCGAGAAAGATCACATGGTCGCCGCCATAGTAACGATTCACCGAGCGGCATTGAAAATTGGCGACGCTCTCAGCGAGCACGGGCGCATTGCCGAGGCCCGGCGACCAATTCACGCCAGTGAACTTGTCGTCCGACGACTTGGCGAATTTGTTCGCGAGCGCCTGTTGCGAAGCGCCAAGCACGTTGACCGTAAAATGACTGGCGTTTTGGAATACGGTCAGACTCGAGGAATAAACGACAAGGCTCCACAGAACCAGCGGAGGATTCAGCGAGACCGAGGCGAACGAATTGCAGGTCAGGCCATAGGGCTTCCCATCAGCGGCCGCGGCCGTGATGATCGTCACACCCGTCGCGTAGGTGCCGAGCGCGTTGCGAAAATCGCGGGGATCGATTGGCGAGTTGTCGCTCGCGAATTCGTTGGCTGGATCGGAAGCGGCCGGCTTCTTCGGCAGATCATTCATCGGCCGGCCTCACAGCGTGAGATTCTCGGACGGCAGGCCCAGCGCCACGCGTCCGTAATTGGTCCCGGCCGCGTCGAAGTTGAACGCGAGATGCGAGTTGATCGCGTGCGCATCGCGGAACTGCCGCTGCAGAACGCCCGTCGTGAACAGGCCGCGCGCTCCGCTCGCGGCAAACAGCATGGAGACCGCCTCGGTGCACAGATTCACCGAAAAGGCTCCATCGCGCCGATATCTGGTCTTGGTCGCCATATCAGGAATACGACCGCACCGAGCGTCCTCCATCGCATTAATGCAGGCCGCGCGCATGATCAGGCGTGCAGCGTCGATCTTGGCCGAGGCTTCAGCGATCTTGATTTGCGTGCTTTGAAAGTCGCTCAGCTTGGCGCGGTTGTAAGTCGAAATGCGATGACGCGCGATCTCAGCGTAATCGTCGAGGCAGGCCTGCGCGTTTCCAAGCGCAACACCGGACAGGACGTAAGGAAAAAGCGAGAAGACAGGGAGTGCATACAGCGGATTCGGATTGACCTTGCTGCCCGGCGTTGGGCCTCCGGCGAGTTCGCCGACGGCGACCGTCATATGGTCAGCCACGAAGACGTCCTTGACCTCCACGTCGCATGATCCCGTCCCGCGTAATCCCGCGACATTCCAGGTATCGAGGACTTTGTAGTCGCCTTTGGGCAGCAAGAAGATTCGATACGCGATGCCGTCGGCCTCGTCATCGGAGTAAACGACGCTTGCAAGCATATTCCATTCGCAGGAGGCAACGCCGGAGGAGAACGGCCAGCTACCATGCAGCCGATATCCACCCGCGACCCTGGTGGCGCGGCCGGCCGGAAAAATGAAGGAGGACGCAATCAACACGTCCGGATCGCGGTCCCAGACCAGATCCTGAGCCTTCTGCTCGAACATGCCGAGCATCCAATGATGACTCGCCAGGTTGGCGAGGTTCCAAGCCACGGAGGCATCCGCCGATCCGAGCAGTTCGGCGCAGTCGACCAGGGCGACGTAATCAAGCTCGGCGCCGCCAATCCGCCTCGGCTGGAGCATCCGGAACAGACCGGCATCGTGGAGATCCCTTTCAGTCTCCGGCGGAAGATGCCGCAGCTCCTCCGTCCGCGCTGCCCGCTCTCGCAGCCGAGGTAGGAGCGCCCGGGCCTTCGCGATCATTGCCGCATAGGCGCGCTCACCGGCTTCCAGCCCGGCGGGCCCGCTCATGCTCGGCTCTCGACCAGGCGCCATGCCGTATCCCTCACTTTCACATATTTATGCGGCGGGCCCTTCACCAAATCAAGTCAAGGGAGGGCTAGCAGGTGCGGTCGCGGGGCACCTCGGCCGGACAATGAAGCAGGATCGCTCGCGCGAGCATAGCAAAGCGGTGATCCGCGGGCATCGCCATACTTGCCCCGTGGCGATCAACTGCCTAGCTCAAATCGGTCGAAGGCTTGACTGATCCAAAGGCGCCCTTTTCGGCGAACTCCGCGATGCGACGTTCGTCGTAGCCGAGCGTATCGTGCAAGACTTGTCTCGTATGCTCGCCCAGCAGCGGAGCAGCCACGGGATCAATGGCCCCGGTCAGGCTCATCGTAATCGGCGGCTCGATGTTGGGGACCCATTCTGCTGTACGATGCGGAATCCGGCTCAAGCGGTGGCGCTCGCGCGCTTCCGGCGCATTGAACCCCTCCTCAACCGTTCGAAGATAGCCGACCGGGATATTTGCCAGCTTCATCTTTGCCATCCAGTTCTCGAGGGTATCGCTTGCAAAGACCTCCGCAATGGCTGCCCGCAGGAGCTCCTTGTTCTCGGAGCGGGCCTTCCGCGTTGCAAATCGCGGATCGGTGATCAGATCGGGCCGGTTGAGCACCTCGACCGCGAGCCGGCGATAGAGCCGGTCATTGGCACAAGCCATGTAGAGCGGTCCATCGGAGGCCTCGTAGACGCCGACGGTGGGAGAGCCGCTCGGCGAATTGCCAAACCGGCCAGGATTCTCGCCGTTGATCAGATAGGCCATGCCGTAGAAACCCGTCATCCCCATCGCGACATCGAACAGCGCCACCTCGACATGCTGCCCGCGGCCGAGCCGGTCCCGCGCCAGTAATGCCAGCAGGATTGCGTTGCAGGCAGACATTCCCGTTGCCATATCCACGATCGGCGGGCCGGTACGAACCGCCGGGCCGTCGGCAAACCCGTTGAGCGACATGAAGCCGCTCTCCGCCTGCGTGATGGGATCGAAGCCCGGGCGCGAAGCGAACGGTCCTGTGCGTCCGTAGGCGGAGATCGAGCAATAGACCAGCCGCGGATTGAGCGAAGCGACAGCTTCGTAATCGAGGCCGAACCTCTTCATGACCCCACTGGAAAAATTCTCGACGACGACGTCGGCTTTGCGGATCAGGTCGAGCGCGATTTCGCGAGCCTCCGCCACGGCAAGATCGAGCACGATGCCACGCTTGTTGCGGTTCAGGCTAAGATAGGCGGCACTCTCTCCGCCGATTTCGGCGTGTTCGTAGGCACGTGTATCGTCGCCGCCGTCGGGATTCTCAATCTTGATGACTTGCGCGCCGAAATCAGCAAGCGTCTGTGTGCAGGCCGGGCCGGCAACGACACGCGTAAAATCGACAATCAGCAGACCATTGAGCGCAGTTGGCCCTTCCGTCGTCCGCGACGAACGTTCCGGCAATTGAGGCTTGGTAGGCATTGATGGCGCTCCTTTACATCGGCTTATGGCCGCCGAATTTCCTGCAAGACCGAACTTAAAGCCCGACGCTACCGAATTCGCAAGTGTTTCACCCGGCTCGCCTGAAACGCAAAAGGGCCCGGCAGCCATCCAGCTGCCGGGCCTCTTGACACTCTGCGCATTTGGGCTGCGCCACATCTCGTCAGCGAGGTTGGTAGTCGCGTTCCGCATCACGGGAAGCTCAGCGCCACCACTCAGCGCAGCCACTTTCGCCAGCAAAGCGTATGAGACCAGGCCCAGCGCACCTCGGGCTGATAGAGGCCGACAGCCCGTCTGGATGAAGTATTGGCGGACACGGGATTGTCCATCGTATCCCAAACGACGCTGTCCCAGCCGATACGGCGCCCCCTTGCCTCGATGGCTCCCATCAACCTGATTTGGAGCCTGCGCCTCAATGCCGCCGCAAGACCCCGAACCTTGAGAAATAGCCGCAATGTCGCACGGGTGTGGACGATACAACATCGGCAAAAGGCGACTGCGTCATCGCCAGATAGACCAGGCACCAGGTTCCAATGTCGAACCGGGGCATCGCCGCGGCGTCGAAAACGTCAGCTGGTGCAGATCGGCTAAGCTGCCGGCAACGTCATCATCAGACGCATCGGCCACACAAATTCTGTACCTGGCATACCCATTGGTGAGAAGTGACCTCGATCCGTCGTGCGGCGATGTCGCCGCAGTGGAAGCCTCACTTGGTCAGCACGACCTTGACGCCGACCCAGATGGCCCCCATCAGACCGGTGGCGATCACCGTGATTACGACCTTGAATGCATAGCTCTGCGCCTGCTCCACGCTCTTCCGCCATCGCCGCAGATGCTGGAAGTCCGCCCTGAGCTCTTTCCGATCGTCATCCTCAATTCCAAAAGAGGCCACCACCGACGCCATTGCTTTCAATGCGATCGCATCGATGCTCTCCTGCCGCAGTCTGTGTTGCGCGGCCAGCGTCTCGGCAACGATGGCCTTGATTTCGTCGTCCGGCATCTTCACCGCCTGATGATCCTTGCAACATTCTCGAAGCCGCGCTTGGCGAAGTAGAATGTGGCGACGAGATTGGCTGTGACAGCCGCAAATCCTGCGAGAGCGTCCGTAGATTCAAGACCAAGCACTTTTACCCAACGTTCAAACGAACTTGCGGGTCTGGCAAAAGTTAGCCGATCAGGAGGATCGGCCGATGACACCCAAGGCGACGTCACAACAGACATTGCGAAACCTGCCGGGAGCCAGGCAGCGCAGCGACAACAAGCCGCGCAGCGATGACAAGCCGCGCATCGACAAGGCGCGAGAGACGCAACAAGCGATCAGCGAAGACGTCGGCGAGACCGAGGACAGGGACCGCGACCTCGCGCATGGCGAGGGCGGCGCCATCGACCTTCCCACCAGACCCGGCGATTTATCGAAGGACGATTAGGCGGAACCTACCTGACGAGAGGCGCGTTTACTCTCGTTGGAAGGAACGTTCGTTCGATGAGTCACACTGTCCTGGTTGTTGACGACGACCCCGCCGTCCTCGAGGTGATCGTCGGCATGCTGGAGGATCTCGGCTGCCAAGTGGTCAGCGCCCAAAACGGTCGGGATGCGCTCGATCAGCTCAAGGAGAACCAGGACATCTCCGTCCTGATCACGGACATCAATATGCCGGGCATGGATGGTCATGAACTGGCCGAGCTGGCCAAGCGAATCCGCCCCGAGTTGAAGATGCTTCAACTATCCGGTCGCGAACCCCGGCGCGGCGGCCTGCCGATGATCAGGAAACCGTTCTCGTTCGAGGAACTCGCCGACATCATGCAGCGAACCACCGGCATTTGCTGACCGTCACACCCAAAAGAAAGGCCCGCAGCGGAATGCTCCGCGCGGGCTGAACCAAACTCTTTGGACGATGCCATTCTGCCAGTGTTTTGCCCGACGTGTCAAACACCGTCGCACGTTCCTCCCAGCTAGATATGTGGTGGGCCAGGGGCTTGCTTCAAGTCCCTGCTCCTGCCGTAGAACCCGTGGCCCGGCCAACACATCGAGGGGTCACGACATGCCTGTATTGCTTCCGACGTCCCGTTCGCGCCACGAGGCTCGTCGCGCCGGCGCGGGCAGCGCAGCGACGACCGATCATGCCGTGGTGATCGCCGGCGGTGGCCCGACCGGCCTGATGCTGGCTGCGGAGCTCGCTCTCGCCAATGTCGACGTCGCAGTGGTCGAGCGGCGTGCGAACCAGGAGCTGGCCGAGACGCGCGCCGGCGGATTGCACGCCCGCACCATCGAGATCCTCGATCAGCGCGGCGTCGCCGACCGCTTTCTGCGCGAGGGCCAGATCACCCAGCTCGCCGGCTTCGCCTGGACGCGGCTCGACATCAGCGACCTCCCGACCCGGCACGCTTACGGCCTCGCGCTGCGGCAGAGCCACATCGAACGCATCCTGGCCGGCTGGGTCGAAGAGCTCGCAGTGCCGGTCTATCGCCACGCCGAGGTGACGGGATTTGCGCAGGATGAGACCGGCATCGACGTCGCACTGTCGGGCGGAAAGAAGCTGCGCGCAAATTATCTCGTCGGCTGCGATGGCGGCCGCAGCACCGTGCGCAAGACTGCAGGCATCGACTTCGCCGGCTTCGATCCGACGCTCAGCAATCTCATGGCCGAGGTCGAAATGCGCGAGGCGCCAGCCCTTGGCCTGCGTCACGACGCGCTCGGGTTTCACGGCCTCAGCGAGACCGAGAGCGGCCGCGTGCTGGTCGTCGTGACGGAAGCAACGCTCGAGCGCACCGGCGAGCCCACCTTGCGCGACCTCAGCGAGGCCCTCGTCGCGGTCTACGACACCGATTTCGGCCTCCACAGCCCCGCCTGGATCTCCCGTTTCACCGATGCGGCACGGCAGGCGGTATCCTATCGCAGCGGACGCGTGCTGCTCGCCGGCGATGCCGCGCATATCCATCACTCCGTCGGCGGGCAAGGCCTCAACCTAGGTGTGCAGGACGCCGTCAATCTCGGCTGGAAGCTGGCGCAGGTGGTCAGGGGCATCTCGCCCGACAGGCTGCTCGACACCTACCATTCCGAACGTCACCCCGTTGCCGCGCGCGTCTTGCGCAACACCATGGCGCAGATCGCGCTGCTCCGCCGCGGCGATGACGGCCTCAAGGCCGCGCGCGACGTCGTCTCCGAGGTGCTCGCCATGGACCAGCCGCGCCAGCGCGTTGGCGCAATGATGAGCGGGCTCGACATCCGCTACGATCTCGGCGATGGCCACGCGCTGCTCGGACACCGCATGCCGGATCTCGGTCTGTCGGTCGAAGGCCAGAAGCTCAAACTGTTCACGCTACTGCACAGCGCGCGCGGCGTGCTGCTCAATTTTGGCAAGCCCGACGGCATCGACGTTACGGCCTGGGCGGATCGCGTCAGTTACATTGTCGCCGATTACGATGGCCCATGGGAGCTTCCGGCTATCGGATGGGTCGCCCCGCCGAGCGCAGTGCTGGTGCGACCCGACGGCCATGTGGCCTGGGTGGGAGACGAGAGTCAACGCGGACTGGCGGATGCGCTGACAACCTGGTTCGGACCGGCTGCTGCGTAGCGCACGAACGTCACAGCCGCGACACCCCGCGGGCTGATCCGAACTCTTTCGATGATGCTATTCTGCCAGTGTTTACCAGTCCAGAACTCGATCTCGCGCCCGACGAAAGCGGACAATCTCACCGTGATTGTGCCAATCTTCCCATCCGACTGGAAGGGAAGAATGTCGACCCACAGGGTGAAGGGCTGGTCACGAACGGCCGAACGATCGGCTGGACATGTCCAGCCAGAGACTAGAAGGCCGCGCGACTTTGCTAGCCGACACCACGCGGCAGCATTCCGGCTTGCGGCGATCAACGCGCCCATGACTGCGGTGGTTATGCGCGGCAACGAGCAGTCGCTCGTTCTTTCCCAGCATGGAGACGATCAGGTGACCTCGATGCCGCGTCGCTACCACCTTACTCCCCGGCCAAGTACGTGGTAGCGTGCGCCCACCGGCCCGAGCCGCCATCGAATGACCGCGATAAGCTCTTTGCCGCAGCGAATGAGCGGCGAATTTGCCAGAGACTGTTGCGGATCGTCACCCGGCTATGTTGCCAAATTCGGATGTCGCGAGCGCAGGATCTTGGCAACGCCGAACATGTCGGGCGTTGCCGGAAGTCCAACAAGACCAAAGCGAGAAGCGAATTACTCATCGACCACCCCGCAGAAAATTTAGGACGAGATTCGCTCCTTCCCCAAAGGTTGAAACTTCAGTCTAGAACAAACAACAATGTCCACAGACCTTCCTTGGCGCGTGTCGCTGAGCAAGAAGATCGGTGCCAATTAATTCGAGCATGAGCGAAGGTGGTTGAGCTAAGTCGCGCCCCTCTTCCACCCCTCAGCTCCTCACTCCCGCACCCGACCCATCGCCTCCGGCAGTGACGCCAGCAGCAACACGACGCAGACGCACAGCAGCACGATGTCCTTGAACAGAAACTCGCCGGTGAGATTCCAGGCCATCGGATCGGTCGAGAGGCTCCATGTCACCACGCCCGGCGTGGTGAAGAAGAACGAGAAGGTGACGGCGAAGGTGACGACGCCCATGAAGGCGCCGAGCGCCGACATCAGCGGATTGAACGCGCCGGCGATCAGCAGCGCGCCGATCGCGAATTCGGTGACACCCAGCACATAGGCTTCGCCGCGCAGGCCAAACAGCGAAAGCCAGGAGATGAACGGGCTGTTGCTGATGAACTGCGCGATGCCTTGCGCCGATTGCGGCGTGAATTTCTGCATGCCGAACGAGACGAAGATGATCACCATGACCCAGCGCAGGATCGCGAGAAGGCGATAGGATCCGTTGCCGGCTTCGGCGACGTTGAATTCTGCTTTCATTGGACGTGGTCTTCCCCTGGCTGCTCGGGCGCTTGTTGCGGGCTGCCGGTGGTACGCAGGCGGCGCCCGGTCCGTTACGCCGTCCCGGTCACGACCGGTTCACGAGCTCGTGGGCGCCGGGTCGGCCGAGGGCGGCTCTGTTCAAAATTGAACACAGCGTCGCTGCACTCAGTTGAGTAAGTGGCTCAACTTGCTCTCGAAAATAGTTCTTCGCTACATATCAAAAGATACTGACTCTGCGTAGCCGCAGGCGTACGGTTCATACATCACCGCAAGGCCCGTGGCATGAGATCGGTGATGAGAACGCCGGATTGCGCTCCCGTCCTATCTCGAACAAGGGAGATGCGCCATGCAGACGCGTCGTCGCTTCAAGCAGACTAAGACACTCACCGAACGGCTCGCAGACGATGCCGCACGCCTGCGCGAGGAAGCGCGCACGCTGACCCCGGGGCGCCGTCGCGAGATGCTGCTGCGCCGGGCGCGGCAGGACGAGACCGCCATGCAGATCGATGCCTGGCTGCATTCGCCCGGCCTGAGGGCGCCCACATGACAAATCAATATCGCGCCTATCTGGTCGGCGAGAACGGCGTGTTCCGCTCCGCCGAGGCGTTCGAGGCGGCCTCCGACGCCTCCGCCCTCACCTTCGCGCGGCAGTTCACGCGCCACGGCAAGGTCGAGGTCTGGCAGCTCGGCCGCAAGATCGCCGTGCTGGAGCCCGAGCAATCGCCGGCGCACCAGCTCACGCGTCAATGATCGCGCCCGCGCGGCCGCGTCTCGTAACTCTCGATGGCGAAGGAGAACGTCACCTGCATCACGGGACCGTTGCCATCGCGAACCTCGATCGCCATCGTCTGCCTGCTGCCGCTTAGCGACGCGGAGAGGATGGCGTCGCGTGCCATGTCGCCCAGCGATTTGGCCGCCTCCGCCTGAACGGCGCGAGGACTGGACAGTTCCAGCCCCTCCTCGTCAAGCGCGGTGCCGTTCTCGTCGCGCAGGTCGAAATAATATCGGGGCATTTCGGCATCCTTTGCCCTAATAGGCGCGAAGCCGGCAAAGGTTTCTATGGGGGGCGAAAAAGTTGCCTTGGCATCGCCGGATTGTTCCGGTCGCGAGGCCCGTCACCCCCCGATCTCCGCGCGCTCCTCCGTCAGCTTACGTGCGATATAGGCGTCCACTGTCTCCGCGAACGAGCGCTGCACCCCGACCGCGGCCCCGTGCTGGTCGCGTGCGTCGCGCTGGAGCTCGCACAGGCCGCGTCCGCGGGCGGCGGCCGGCGTGATGGCCAGATACTGATCGATCGCATTTTCGGCCAGTGGGATCGCCTGGGGATCTCCCCTCGCAATCAAGAGACGCAGGAAGCTCTGGCAATCGGCCAAACCGGGCATGGGACGCGCCTCATCCGCGGGAGGATTTCGGCCTCGGCGTCCTGATGGGCTGGGTGTGGGTGCCGAACAGCGCCAGCAGCAACGCGACTTCTTCCTTCGAACCGACCTGGATCATGATTGTCTCCTTTTCGCAGGGTTGGTCGGAGGCGACGGCTGTGGAGTTCAGGACAATCGGGTTTCAGCATTGTTTCAGGCGCGTTTCGTCGGGGGCGCCGCCTGGCCACGCGACTTGTGTGCACAATTGAACACCGCAATGCGCGAAGCCGCCGGGCGCCGTCTGCACCCGGCATCGACTAATGCGGCAAGCTCCTGTTCACCCTTCCGACAGATAGGTGAACGGCCACCCGCCACGACTTTCACGTCGCATTCATTGTCCCTGTCCTAAACCGCCGGCCGACGAAACGGCACGTAGGTAGGACGATGTCCTTTGACCCGATGGCCGCTGCGGTCGACTGGCTTGATGCCTACCGCGCCGGCGATATCGAGACCATCCTGGGAATGTATGCCGATGACGCGGTGATTCACTGCGGCTGCGGCGGCATGAAGACGCGCTCCGGCAAGGATGGCCGACGCGCCTATTGGCGCGATCGTCTCCGGGACTATCCCGCCACAAGCCTGAACGACCTCAAGCCGTCGGGAGATACGACGGTCATTTCATATATCGCGAGCGGCGGCGTCGTCAGCGCAAGCCTGAGCTTCAACGCGCATGGGCAGATCGCCTCGCACGTTTGCGGTCCTTCGAACTAAGGCCGTACTCATGAAAGCACCGTCGGCTCCTGAGTAAGTGATCGCCGTCGCCATGCGATCCTTCGCCTCCGTCAGCCCTCGCGCCATTCCGATGATCTCGCCGATGCGCTCTGCAAGCGCTAAATAGAGGGGCCGCGCCGATGTAGCGCGGCCCCACGTCAACGCTGCGGAGTTTCTAAATCCCGTTTGGTGTACAGGCCATTAGCAACTTGGCCGTCTCAAGAAGATTTGTTCCGTTCACGCGTGAAGCTTTTGGAAGCACGAAGACCACATCTTCGTCAGTTTCCATCGTGTATCCACTATCGTGCTCGTCTTCCGTGATTATTACGGCCCGCATTAAACCGTATCCCGGTGCCGCTGCATTGATTGCCGCTGTGGCTTGTGCGACGGCATCTGCCGTGGCCATTCCTTTGTTCGGTCCGGCAGTGGTACGGTCTAGTATCTTGTCGAGGCTTGGGTCGCCTTGCCATGCATTGACGATCACTTGCGCAATGCCGGGAACAGCACTTGCCGGCATCGCAAATTCCGGGACCGTCATCTCTCCGCCACCCTTCTTCTTTTTGATACCACCTGGTGCCGTTGGTGCCATTGTTAGGCCCTCCCTGATGAAAGCTGCCACGGCACCTGACCGCCTGGCCGGGTGCCTGGCATCATCTCACACCTGAGCCCGCAGAACCGCAAGGCCCAGCGAGGCGCGCCCCATTCACCAACTCCGCTTCGGGCAAAGCCTTATGTCCGGTGTGGCCCATCGGCGGCGTTCAACGATGTCGGCCGTTTGTGCCGCTGTCGAGGGATGAGCGGACATCATCTGGAGCGCTCAAGCTCAACGCATGATTTGTGAGTAGATGTCTAGCTGCGCTCACTTGCCGCGCTTCGATGTGACGAGGCGCAGCGCAATGCCGTGCTGCCAGGCGCGTATCCTGACGGCCGCTTCACTGCGATTGAGCTCTTTCGCAATCTCGTCCGGTTGCCGGCCCGCTTCAGCCATGGCCTTTAATCGCTCATGCTCCTCCAGTGTCCATTCTTCAACAACGGATAGCGGGATTGCATAGGTGGCCTTGGAGAGTCGAAGCGTTCGAGAAGGGCAACAAGGCCTCCCTACCCAAGTTCCTACATCACTCCGTTCGAGTGCACGCAGGTCGTCCAGCAGCTCGGCCTCCAGCTCACGGATATGCTCGGCCGTGGGCCCGCTCGGAAAATCACGCGAGAGCTTCCGGCAGCGCTCCAGCCGTTCCTGAAGAATCCGCTTGTCTCTGTCTCGGTCCATGCTGGCCTTGATTCAACAGAGCACAGAGGGCTTCAAGGGAATGTCCAAAAGTGCACGCCGCCATGGGGCGCAGTTGGACAGCGGTCGCGTGTTGAAGTGGCGGTTGGATCGAAGGTCGGCCAACGGGACAAAGCGGCAGAAGTTCCTACTTCAGCGCCTTCCCAAGCTCGGTCGCAGCAAGATCGTGCTGCGGCACTCCCTGCCTTCGATCGCAGGCAACCAATTCGAATCTCACTCGTTGTCGCCGGCACAATCCCTTGCAGGAGACAAAACATGTCACGTCTGACTTTGCTGGCCGCAACCTTGTTGCTGCTCGCATCTGCGCCCGCGGGCGCCCAGCCCGCGCAAAGCGGACCGGGCAACAATGCCGTCAACAGCTCCGACCAGAACAACTCGAACGCGCCGGTCGCCGGCCGCAACAGCTTCACCGAGGGACAGGCGAAGTCGCGGATCGAGAACGCGGGATATTCCAACGTCTCCGGCCTGCAGAAGGACAACGAAGGCGTCTGGCGAGGCAAGGCCGACAAGGCCGGCACCAAGACCGATGTCAGCGTTGACTTCCAAGGCAACGTCAATCCCGCGAAGTAAGGAGGAAACAGCATGACGATCACCATTTCTCGTCTCTACGACAATTATTCCGATGCCGAGCAGGCCGTCACCCGGCTCCAGAGCGCCGGCGTGCCGCACTCCGACATCAGCATCGTCGCCAACAATTCCGACAATTGGTACGGCTCATCGCGCGGCAAGATCGATCGTGACCGCGACGGCGTCGACGATCGCGCCGAAGGCGCCGGCACGGGTGCCGGCATCGGCGCCGGCCTCGGCGGCGCAGCAGGCCTTCTCGCCGGTCTCGGCCTGCTCGCCATTCCCGGTCTCGGACCGGTCGTGGCTGCGGGATGGCTCGCCTCCACGGCTGCCGGCGCAGCCGCGGGCGCGGCCACGGGCGGCATCGTCGGCGCACTGACCCAAGCAGGCATCTCCAAGGAAGACGCCTCGCGCTACGCTGAAGGCGTCCGCCGCGGCGGCACGCTCGTCTCGGCGAGGGTCCCTGACCAGGATCGCGCACGGCTCGATGCGCTTCTCAATGACAGATCCGTCAACCTTCAGGAGCGCAGCTCTGCCTGGCAGAAAGCCGGCTGGACCGACTTCGATGCCGCAAGCCCGCCTCTCGCTCCCGACGACATCCGCCGCGAGCGCGAGCTTTACGGCATGGGCGCGCGGCGATAGGTCCCGGCCGACCCGACAAGACAAAGGCCCCGCGCTGGTGGGGCCTTTTTTTGGATGGTGGAGCGGGTCTGCCTTGCCGAAGCCGCGTCGGGAAAAACAGGAACCACGTGTCAAACTTTATCTAAAAGGCGCCGAATCGGTTTCGGCGAAATGAAAGCTTTTCACGCCATGCTGGGCATGTCGATTTGCTCTCGTTGCGAAAGAACGCAAACGGGACCGCTTTGGAGAGACCACCGATGTACTTCGTCGCCGCTGCATTGCTGGGGCTGTCGGGACTGTTCTACTCCGCCGGCCGTCATGAGCTCGGCCAGTTCGGAGCAGACGTGTGCCGCTATGGCGGCGCGTTCTGCGACAATCCGGTGGTCCTCTTCACGGGCGCAGCGCTCGCTGCCGCCTGGGGCATGTTCGTTAGCGTCAAGTAGCATCGCGCCGGCCGAAAGACGATCTTGCAGCCGGCGAGGATCTAGATCGACGGCTCTTGCGATGGTCCGTTTCTAACACTGTTTTGCCCGACGATCAATCAAAATTCGCCTCATCCGAAGTGCGGCCGGAAGCTCACTGGGGAACTTCTGTTCCCCCATTAGCATTTGCTATGAAGTTCTCATAGCAAGGGCCTTCCTTCATGCGCGACAGCGCTCACGCTTCCAAGACGTCCGCGCCGTCGCTTTTGAAAAGGCTGGGGCCCGGTCTGATCACCGGCGCGGCCGACGACGATCCGTCGGGCATCGCCACCTACTCGCAAGCCGGCGCGCAATTCGGTTTCGCGCTGCTCTGGACGGTCTTTCTGACCACCCCGTTCATGATCGCGATTCAACTCGTCAGCGCCCGGATCGGCCGGGTCACCGGCAAGGGGCTCGCCGCCAACGTCATGCGGCTCGCGCCTCGCTGGGCGGTGCTCGCGCTCGTGTCCATGCTCGTCGTCGCGAACACGTTCAACATCGCGGCCGACATTGCCGCGATGGCGGAGGCGCTTGGGCTCGTGATCGGCGGGCTCCAGCACGAACATGCGCTGATCTTCGCCGCCGGCTCGACCCTGCTCCAGATCTTCCTGCCCTATCGCCGCTATTCGCCGGTGCTGAAATTCCTCACTCTTGCGCTGTTCGCCTATGTCGCCACCGCCTTCACCGTGCAGATTCCGTGGAGCACGGCGCTGCTCGCCGCAGTGTGGCCCAAGGCGAATGTCAGCGCCGACTATTTCCTGATGGTCGTCGCCGTGCTCGGCACCACCATCAGCCCTTACCTGTTCTTCTGGCAGGCCTCGCAGGAGGTCGAAGAGATGAACCAGGGCAAGCGCGACAAGCCGCTGCGCGATGTTCCGAGCGGCGGCAATCCGGAGCTCGCACGCATCAGGGCCGATACCATCTCCGGCATGTTGCTGTCCAACGGGATCGCCTTCTTCATCATCCTGACCACCGCATCGGTGCTGAATGCGAACGGCGTGACCAAGATCAATTCGGCGACGGAGGCCGCCGAAGCGCTGCGGCCGCTCGCCGGCGACTTCACGTTCGCGCTGTTCGCGCTCGGCATCATCGGCACGGGTCTGTTGGCCATCCCGGTGCTGGCGGGCTCGGCGGCTTACGGCGTCGCCGAGATCTTCGGCTGGCACGCCACGCTGGAGGCGAAGCCCGAAAAAGCGGTCGGCTTCTATACGATCATTGCGGCCGCAACCATCATCGGCTTCGGCCTCGGCTTCACGGGGATCGACTCGATACACATGCTGGTGTGGAGCGCGGTGCTCAACGGTATCGTCGCCGTCCCCATTATGACGATGATGATGCTGATCGTCTCGAGCCGCGCGATCATGGGCCACTTCAGGGCCCGCTCATGGCTGATCGCGCTGGGCTGGCTCGGCACTGCACTGATGGCACTCGCCGTCCTCGCTCTGCTCGGCTCGTCCGTGATCGGCTGATGAGAAACGAAGGCGAGCCGGAAGAGCGCTCCCCGCCGCCCACCCGCGCCGGAGATAACGTCGATAAGGCTACGGTATGACGGGATTGACGGTCGGCGACGTCTTCGGCCCTGGCCGTGCCGGCTCGACCGGCGACTTCGGTTCGGTCGGAAGCACGGCAGCGCCCGCGGCGCGCGCAGCTTCCCCGGTAGTCGCATACATCGCGACGTGGGCCGGCTGGGTCTTGGCTCGGTTCCAAGGTCCGTGGTCGACGATCAGCATCGCTGCAATGGTCACGCCCGCCACGATCAGCGCGATCACGCCGGGATGACGCAGCGCCGCAGAGATGGAATTCGCGAAACGATCAGCCGTCATCAGAAGGGTCCGCAATTATCCTGTCGCAGGTTAATTCTATTGCGCCCCCGGGGTTCCCGCTCTGGCGCCGGTAAGTTCCCGGCCAGCGCGGGAACACCCCTCTTCATGGTTTACCGATTCACTCGCCCGGCGCGATGGCATTGCTCGGCGTAGGCCGGTCCGTGATCTGCTGACCGAACAGACTGCCGATCAGCTCGACCGCTGTACGTGCCGTCCGGCCACGCTCGTCCAAGAAGGGGTTGAGTTCGACGATGTCGACCGATCCGACCACGCCGGAATCGTGCAGCAGCTCCATGATGAGATGCGCCTCGCGATAGGTGGCGCCACCGGGCACGGTGGTGCCGACGCCTGGCGCCACGCAAGGGTCGAGAAAATCGACATCGAAGCTGACATGCAACACGCCATTGCTTGCCTTGACCCGCTCGATGACGCGCCGGATCAAGACAGCGACACCGAATTCGTCGATCTGCCGCATGTCGACAACCCTGATCCGGCGCGCGCGCATCAACTCCTTCTCGAGCTTGTCGATCGAACGCGCGCCGAACAGGTCTAGCCTGTCAGGGGTGATCGAAGCGCGCGGATCGTCACCCAACAATCCATCGAGGCCGGGCTCCCCGCACAGGAACGCGGCCGACATACCGTGCATATTGGCCGTGATCGTCGTTTCCGGCGTGTTGTAGTCGGCATGGGCATCGAGCCAGAGCACGAACAGGTCGCGGCCGCGCTCCTTCCAATGACGCGCCATCGCATTGACCGAGCCCATCGACAGCGTGTGATCGCCGCCGAGGAAGATCGGCACTGCGCCGCTTTTCGCGATCTCATAGCCTCTGCGACTCAGCACGCGCGTCCAGCGCTGGATTTCGCGGTAATGATTGGCTTTCGCGGGCGGCCTGTCGGCGAGGTCACGCACCTCGGCCACGGAAAGATCGCCGTAGTCGACGACCTCAAAATCGAGGCTATCGAGCAGTGTCGCAAGGCCTGCGGTGCGCAGCGCAGCAGGGCCCATCAAGGTGCCGCGCTGCGAAGCTCCCATGTCGATGGGAGCGCCGAGCAAGGCGATGCGCCGGGTTCGATCCGCCACGGTCCGATCGGTCACGGCAATCTCCTGATATCAGCATGGCTACCGCCAGCCTAACAGAGATTCGCACCCGTCGTTTCCCGGGGAGGTCCGCCGCGGGCGTATTGTCCCGGAACAAAATCCCGCACGCTGAATTGCCCATTCTAAGGCCGGCACCCGCCGTAAAACCACGGCGCCTGTCGCGGATAGCCAAAGGTCGTCAGACCCGCTGTTCAAAACGAGCGCTCGCGCGGATAGCCAAAGGTGCCGGCCTCCATCATCGGGCCTGGAGGTTGCGCTTGAGCACGGAGATACCGCAGTCCAATCCCCAGCCCGGCATGGCCGAACGCGCCATCGATGCAGCGACGGATGTATCCCGCACGATCGGTGAAGTCGCGGGAGGCCTGCATGCAGCGGTCGATCGTCTTACCTCTGCGATCGAGGAAGCGCGAAAGCCGGGCCGGCCGCTCTCGACGGTTGCGGCGATCACGCGCGAAGCGCCGCTCGCCAGCCTGTTCGTTGCTTTTCTGTTCGGCGTCGCGATTGCGCGTCGGCGCTAGATTTGAGCTTTCAGGAGGTTGTCCATCCGGTCCTGAACGAGGAAGCTGAAGTTGTCGAAGCTTTAGCCAATCCCCGGAGGACAGAATGGACACCCACAAGAATGCGCCTCTGACGCCGAACGGTCGAGAGGCCATGGTGCGGAGCGTGATTGAGGCGGGCCCGACCAAGGCCGCAGCCGCGCTCCGGTTCAAATGTTTCAGCAAGGACGTTGGCCAAATGGGCCAAGCGTTTTCGCGCAGAGGGTGTCGACGGATTACGTGATCGCTACTCACGGCCCCTTTCGTCGCCGAGCCAAACCGTGCCTGCCACATGCGCTACCGTCGAGGTGTGCGCCGGCAGCGTTATGCCGGCAAGCAGATCGAACGAATCCATTCGGTGGACCACCTGCACCGGCATTAGAATGAGCATCTCGCCGCCGCGCAAAATCAATTTGTGGGCATGCAGCGCCGCACCAACAGAATCAGGACTTGTCCTTGCCCGGTTGCATGAAGCTGCCGGTCATCTGGCGCATGTGGTCACCTGCGTTGGTGAACTGACTGCGCAGGAAGTCGGACTGAATTCGCATCGCTTCCTGAAGGTCTGTGGCGTGAACGAGCTTGCGCGCATGCTCGAACGCCGACTTCATGTTCTGTTCGGTGAAAGCGAGCGCCTGCTTCGACACCTCCGTCCCCGCGCCCGGAACGGTCGTCATCGATTTGGTCGCGGCTTCGAAAAACATGCCGAATGCCTTTTCCGCCTGGTCAATCGTCTTCTCAGCCAGGTCGCGCAGTTCGGCCGGAACTTCAAGCTTCGGTTCGATCATGGTCGCACTCCTCCCTTTTCCTGACTGAATACCACACTTGCCGGATCGCCTTCCAGCGGGGCGGCCCCTGACGAGAGCTGCCTGGTGGGCCGAATCTGGCAGGAAACGAAGGAGAAGGCGTAAGGCCGGTGCGGTCTTCCTCAGGACAGGGGATGTTCGGGAAGAGCTTCTTCGGTGGCGAGGTCTTCGACGAGCTTGATTACCTCGAAACGCTGCCGAGGCTCGAGCTTCAGGAACGCACGGAGCAGGCGCAGGCTTTCGACGGTGCCGCCCGCGGGCGCGCCGAGCTTGAGGTGCAGTTCAGCCGCGAAATTAAGGTTCTTCATCTCGCACCTATGACAAGCATCGGCCTTCACGTTCTTGCGTCGAAGTCGCACGCGAGGGACCGAACGCCACAACCCGATTCTATGGGGATCAGCTCTCGGCCGCAGGGCCGGCGGTCTAGCGTGGCCCAACCGAACAGGTTGCAATTATGCCAAGGAACAACTCATCCGGCAAGCCCAAGAGCCGCTGTAGCAATGCGCCCGGATCGCGCCACGGCAATTCCGGATAACACGAATATCGACCGCCGTCACCTACCTGCGTCAAGAAGCGGCATCGCTCACGCACACAGCCGAGATCGCTGTCAATCGGCCCTGCATTTCGACTTGAACAGAGATGGGCTGACACGAACTGGCGCTTCGGCAGCATATACACGCAATTGTTGAGTCGCGTCTCACCGGTTGTATCGTTGGCGATAGGAAAGCCAGTGGCCCGTACCGCATCTATGAGCAGCCGATCGCATCGCCCGCGGGCGAAGCCGCGGGCATGCGATCGTCATTTGCGCTGCCCTGCTCGTGGTGCCCCCGTTGTCGTGACGAAGCCGTAGATCTGCGCCAGCCGGTCCAGGCATTCACGGAAACGCCGCGCAAAATAGTCGTTCCAGCGCTGCGTACGAACGGCGCGGCGCTGCCCGATCTGATCCATGGTCAAGCCCAGCACGAGCACGTCGTGCACCAGCGCTGCGCCGTCGGTGCCGAGTTCGCGCTCGACCTGATTCAGCCGCAGCACCGCCTGGCGCTGGCTCTCGGTAATTGGCTCGCGCGTGCGAGCGCCATCGACATATTCCCGGGTCGGGTCCATGGCCTGGGGCCCCCGCTCTGCCCTCTCCCAATCGCTCTGGAAGGCGCGCCCGCCGCGGTATTGTGCCTCGTCGATCTGATGATGCGCGTGCAGCCGGCCGAGCGGATCGCTCCGAACCGACCGGATGGCCACGATCTTCTCGCCGGGGTCGACCGCCAGCGGATTGTCGACCTCGACTTCTGCCACTTCAGCATTGAACGGCACGTCGCGGGAGCGCCGATCGTAGATTCCAGCCAATTTGTAAGATTTGTTGCGTCGGGCACGTGCCACTCGGATACTCCTTTGCAAAATCGACGATGAACGGCTGGCCGCCGGTTCAGGCAGCGCAGATCAGCCTGAGCACGACAGGACGGGTGGCACGGGCGGACTCAGCTGCAGAACGGCGCGTCAGACGCGCATGCGGCGTGCAATAGCTGGAACCCGGCTGGCGCGGATGGCCACAGAAAGTGATTTCCTCCCCGTCCTTGTCGCCGCCATAGGGATAGCGGCAGTCGTCGTCGGCAAGGTCGACCAGTGGGACCAACCGCGGCTGGATGCCGACGCAGCGCAATTTGGCGCGCGCAGCAGGCTTCATGGCGGATTTCGGCGGCACATTTAGGTTCGGCAACGCCGACCGGCGCGGCGACGGCGGGCAAGCCTCCCCGGGCAGCGACGGCACGACCGATGGACTCGTTATCCAAGCCGGTATGACGAGACCGAGCCGCTTGGCGCGGCCGACCACCGCGCTACGTGTGTAAGCCGTTCCAAACCTTGCATTAATCTCTCGGCCGATGGCCGCATAAGACATCCCCTTCAGAAAATAGTCGCGAAGCGCGTCGGAGTGCTCCGACGGCCAATGGCCCGGTTCCATGCTGCTGTCCTGTGATGCGCCCCTCCGACCGCACGATCGCGAGGCGGAAGATACATTCCGGTATTCCGAATCGAAAGTCAAGCGACAATTCTGATATTCATAATTGCATCAATTCCGAATTTCGCATTATAAGAGGCAAGACCATGCGCAATCGAGGGAATCACCATGTTGGACGTTGCAATGATCGAGCGGGGCCTGGAAAAGACCGGCAAGAGCAAGGGTGGCCTGGCGGCGGCCATGGGCGTGCGACCCGGCGCGGTCTCGGAGATTCTCGGCGGCGAGCGCCTAGTGAAGGCTTCGGAGATCATTCCGATCATGGAATATCTCGAACTCAACCTCGCGCCGATCATGGGCCGCGTCGGCGCCGGCGCCGTGATCGAGCCCGATTATGAACAAGTTCCGCCGGAGGGACTCGGTGACATCACGCTGCCCTTCCCGATCATGGAAGAGACGGTCGCCTTCGAGATCGTGGGCGATTCGATGCTGCCCAAGTACGAGAGCGGCGACGTGATCGTGGTCTACAAGGACCAGCGTCATCCGCTGTCGAGCTTCTATGGCGAGGAGGCCGTGGTCCGGCTCAAGACCGGCGAGCGCTATTTGAAGACCATCGAGCGTGGCAAAAGCCCCTCCGTGGTCAACCTCACCAGCTTCAACGCCAAGCCGATCGTCGGCGTGAAGCTCGAATGGGTCGGAGAGATCTGCCTGTCCATGCCCAAGGGACAGCTCGAGCGGCTGCGCGCCAAGTCGGCCCGCCCCCGCAAGAAGGGCAGGTAGCCGCCGATTTCCATTTTTTGGAAGTCGCTCTTGACGTTTATTTCTGATTTCCGGAAATAACTCTGCCGCACTCTCGACTCCGGGTGCGGCAGGTTCTTCTGTGCAATATTTCGTCGTGATGATCGACTATGGGCGGCGCGGCCGCGAGGCGGTCGTCGACCCCGAAATCACGAGGCGTGAGATCATCTCCCGCATCCTTTCGGGCGAATACCGGAACGTCTCGTTCATCCACGAATCGCCGACAATTCGGTCGAGGACGTGACCGAGGCCATCCTGTCCGAGGCCGCCCTGCCCCAGATCCCGCGAAGATATCGACCTCCAGGCATGCCGCCTCGATCACGCCCGCGATCTGCGCAAGCACGAGCGGACGTGACGGAAGCCGGCAGCCTGCATCGCGCCGTCTCGAATGAACGTCACACGGTAAGCACGGTCGATCCCGTGGTCTTGCGCGCGGCGAGATCGGCATGCGCCCTGGCGGCGTCCTTAAGCGGATAGGTTTGGTGCACCTCAATCTTGACTGCACCGGACTTGACGACCTCGAACAGCTCGCCTGCCATCGCGACCAAACTTTCACGCTTGGCGGCATAAGTGAACAGCGTCGGCCGCGTGACGTAGAGCGAGCCCTTCTGGGCCAGCAGGCCGAGATTGAGCGGATCGACGGCGCCGGAGGACTGACCGAACAGCGCGGCAACGCCGAGCGGCGCGAGGCAGTCCAGCGATTTCAGGAACGTGTCCTTGCCGACGGAATCATAGACGACAGGCACCTTCTTGCCGCCGGTGATTTCGTCGACGCGCTTCACGAAATCCTCCCGCGTGTAGACGATGACATGGTCGCAGCCATGCGCCTTGGCGAGCTTCGCCTTCTCGTCGTTGCTGACGGTGCCAATCACGGTTGCGCCGAGGTGCTTGGCCCACTGGCTCAGGATCAGACCGACGCCGCCGGCTGCGGCGTGGAGCAGGATGGTGTCGCCGGACTTCACCCGATAGGTCTGCCGGATCAGATACTGCGTCGTCAGCCCCTTGAGCATCATCGCCGCCGCAGTCTTGTCCTCGACACCGTCAGGCAGCTTCAACAAGCGGTCGGCGGGGATCAGCCGGGCCTCGGAATAGGCGCCGAGCGGCGAGGCGCCGTAGGCAACACGATCGCCTGGCTTCAGATCGGTGACGCCTGGGCCGACTTCCTCGATGACGCCGGCCGCCTCGCTGCCGAGCCCGCTCGGCAGCTGCGCCGGATACAGGCCCGAGCGGTTGTAGATGTCGACGAAATTGAGACCAACGGCGGTGTGGCGGATGCGTGCCTCGCCCGGTCCGGGCTTGCCGACGCTGACCTCCTCCCAGACCAGGACTTCGGGGCCGCCGGTCTTGTGAAAGCGAATGGCATGCGTCATGGGCGTTACTCCCTTATCGTTACAGTGAAGTTTAGAGAACCTGATCGCACTGGGAAGTAGGCATTTGGTCCGGCCGTTACAGTACCGACGCGTAACAAGAATGTCACAGCGGCCGACAAATGTCCGCCGTTCCGTCTCTGTTCGGAAGAGTTGATGACGGGCGCGGGGGCGAGTGGCAGTAGCCTTCACGCGGGGTTTGGTGGTCGCCTGCGAAGGAGAGCCGAGATGCCAGCTTATGTTCAGCATCATCAGGATGTCGAGATCGCGCCAGTGACTTGCCCCACCTGCATGGGGTTCCTGCCGATGTATGTCCGCGAGGTCGAACCGCATTGGAGCCTTGCCAAGATCGACCTTGTCTATGAATGCGCCGATTGCGGCGCCGAGGTCAGACAGACCATCCGCAAACCGGAGCTGCTGCGGCACTGATCGCGCGCCGGCGCACGGTTCAACTATTTGCGCTAAGCGGAAAAAACGCCGCTCCCGCGGGTCTGGTCGCTCCCAAACGAGGCTTGTTCTTTGCCCGGAACGCAGGCAGAACAAGCCTCAAGCAAGACCTTTGGGAGCGCCCTTTCGTGGCTGATCAGAAGGCCTCGACCTCGATCGAGGCAGTGGAGAGCGGCCTCGCCGCGCAAGGCTATATCGCGAGCCGGCAGATCGCGACCGCCGTCTATCTGTCGCAACACATCGAGAAGCCGATCCTGGTCGAGGGCCCCGCCGGCGTCGGCAAGACCGAGCTTGCCAAGGCGATTGCCGCTTGGCGCGGCATGAAGATGATCCGCCTGCAATGCTATGAGGGCCTGGACGAGGCCAAGGCGCTCTACGAATGGAAATACGCCAAGCAGCTTCTCTATACCCAGATCCTGAAGGACAAGCTCGGCGAAGTCCTGGGGGGCGCGCAGACACTGCATGCGGCGCTCGACCAGCTCCACGATTTCGGCGACGTGTTCTTCTCGAAGGAATTCGTCGAGCCGCGACCGCTGCTCCAGGCGCTGGAGCAGCCGGGCGGCTGCGTGCTCCTGATCGACGAGATCGACAAGTCAGATGCGGAGTTCGAATCGCTGCTGCTGGAGATCCTGTCCGACTTCCAGGTCACCATCCCCGAGCTCGGCACCGTCTCGGCGATCACGCCGCCGACCGTGATCCTCACCTCCAACAGCGAGCGCGACCTCGGCGATGCCTTGAAGCGACGCTGCCTGCATCTGCACATCGGCTTTCCCGAGCAGAGACTGGAAGAGCGCATCGTCGAGAGCCGCGTGCCCGGCATCTCGCAGACGCTGCGCCGGCAGATGGTCGGTTTCATCCACGAGACCCGCTCACTCGATCTGAAGAAGCTGCCCTCGGTCAGCGAGACCATCGATTGGGCGCGCGTGCTGGTGCTGCTTCAGGCCACCGAACTCGATACCGAGATCGTCAAGGACACGCTCAACGTGCTCCTGAAATACGAATCCGATATTGAAGCCGCGGCGCCGCAAGTTACGACCTTCATTGCCAAAGCGGCGCGGTCCAACGTCTTCGGTTGAGACCAATGCGCGAGAACCTCCATCGTTTTTTTCGGGCGGCGCGCGGCGCCGGCGTTCATGTCTCGCCCGCCGAAAGCATCGATGCGATGCGCGCGGTCAAGCAGGTCGGTTTCTCGGACCGCGCCATCTTGCGCGACGCCCTGCTGCTGACGCTCGCCAAGTCGCAGGACGAGAAGCTCGCACTCGGCGATTGTTTTGATCTCTTCTTCAGTCAGCCGGAACCGCGGCAGGATCAGCCTGAAGCCAGCAGCGATGACGCTTCGCAGGACCTAGATCAGTCGCCCTCATCGGACGCGGCCAGCGAAGCCGGTGAAGGTCAGCGTCCCCAGGAACTGGGCGCTCTTGCGCAGATGCTGCTGTCGCAGGATCGCAATGCGATCGCGGCGGCGATCGCCAGTGCCTCCGGTGCCGCCTCGCTGTCCGATATCCGCTATTCCACCCAGCGCGGCATCTTCTCCAGCCGCATCCTCGATGCCATGGGCCTCCAGCGCCTGCGGGACGATCTGGACCAACTGACCTCGACCAACCCGTCACTGGCCGAGCGTCTGCGCGCTGCGCTCGATGCCTTGCGCGAAGCGGTGCGCGACACGGTTTCGCAGGGGCTTGCGCTCTACGCCCGCGAGGAGGCCGAAAGCCTCCGCAACGAGATCCTGCGCAACGCGCCGCTCGCGCGCATCGAGCGGCGCCAGGTCGCCGAGATGCGCGCCCTCATTCGCCAGATCGCGCGCCGGCTGCGCGAGCGCTACTCGAAGCCGCGCAAGCGCCAGCGCCGCGGCCATCTCGACGTTCGCCGTACGCTCCGCCGCAACGCGGCCTGGGGCGGGGTGCCGTTCCTCACCGCCTGGAAACGCAAACATCGCGACCGGCCCAAGATCGTGGCGCTCTGCGACGTCTCCGGCTCGGTCGCCCAGGTCTCCGACTTCTTCCTGCTGTTGATCCACTCGCTGCATGAGGTGGTCGACGACGTCCGCTCCTTTGCCTTCTCCTCGCATCTGATCGAGGTCAGCGAGATCCTGGAGAACAACTCCCCGGAAGAAGCCATGGCCGAGATCATGTCCAAGGTCGGTTTCGGCTCGTCCGACTACGGCTCCTCGCTGGTCGATTTCGAGAAGGACTTCATGAGCACGCTGACGCCGCAGACCACGGTGATCGTGCTCGGCGACGCCCGCAGCAATAACCTCGACCCGCGCGCCGACATCCTGCGCCGTATCTCCGAACGCTCAAAGCGGCTGGTCTGGCTCAATCCCGAAGGCCGGCTCGCCTGGGGCTTTGGCGATTCCGAGATGCCGCGCTATGCGACCTTTTGCAGTGTCGTGCGCCAATGCGCCACCGCGCAGCAGCTCGAGCGCGCGGTGTCCGATATCGTGGCCACTTATCAATGAAGGCCGATCACACCCCTCTCTGAGGTCAGGCGGCGGTCAACTCGGCCCGGGCGATATTGCACTCCCGAAAGTGATAGGCAATTTCGTCGAGGGCGCGCTGCTCCCATTCCCGGGCTTGCACGAGCCAGAAAACCCGCCGCTCAAAATCGAGCGCGGCACGCTCGCGGCACAGAGATTCCTGACTGCGAATTTCCACCAGCCTGTTCACGCACTCCACTCCTGCCTGTGAAGCCATTCCCCGCGAATTAACCTAACAGGGTCCCGAACGCTCCGTCTCATCATTTCTGTGCATATTGCGACGCAGAATGGGACAGTAACTGTTCCCGTGCAGCGCGGCAGTTCGCGCCGCAACACAAGCCTAATCATCAATATGTGATCGAGCTCTCGGACAATATTTGCGCTCAAACGATCTTAACTCCTAAGACGCAATGAAGTGCGACCATTTGTGAAGAGACGTTCTAAACAACTCACCGAATTCCCGACTCATTGTCGTCGCATGGTGTTCATGCAGCGCCGCTAACAGAGGCGCGCAAACGTCCCTATCGCTTGAGGCAGCATGAGCAACGACGTCGACTTCGATCTTTCGCCGGATCAATGGGAAGCGCTACGCACGCTTCGCAATCCGGCATCGAACGGTCGCCTCTCGAAGGCCTATCTGGTCGAAAGCCTCATCAAGCTCGGCCTTGTTGTCGTGAATGGCGGCGTGCCTGAGATGACGCCCACCGGACGCAAGGTGCTGGTCCGCGGATCATGCCGGCTGCTGGATCTCGCAGCGTAGTGCGAACGACGGTTGGCCGCCCTCACCCGAACATCAATTCTCGCCGAAATCGGATCAGATGACCTTGGCAGCAAGAGTGCTCGAGGGTGGCCCCGCCGACTGCTTAACCGACGTTGCGGATCGGTCATTCCCATTGGAGGAGCGGCGTTCCATACGCCCTCCTCCAGACCGACAGGAAACGTGGGAACCAGGAGTGCGCCACAGCACCCTTGTAGGCCCAGGTGCGATATTTGAGGCCTTGCTCGGACAGCAATTCCTGATAGCCGCCATGGACCTCGGTTGCGGTCCGAATGTCCTTCAATATTCCCTGGGCGCAGGCTCGGTAGGTGTCGCCCCCCGAGAATTCGTCGTAGTCCAGCATGCGATCCGCAAACTCGACGTTGAATGTCGGCCAGGATGAGCGTCCCTGGTAGGCGGGAGCCGCGATCTTGTGAATCATCTTGGTGTGCGGATTATCCGCCGACACCAGGAAGTGGAACGTGTTAGGGACGCGGAAGCGCGGCTCCGCAATGATTAGATCCGCCGTCGCCGCGAACAGCGCGCGCTCGCAGTCCTCGTTCAGGTCCCAGAAGCCGCGATGCACGCTGACGAAATCCAGCGCAACCGAGGACGCCGGCGGAGCCGCCGGGCCGTCCAGCGAATGTCTGATATAGCCGTCCTTGCCGAACAGCCGGAGCAGGTCCTTCTTATACTGCCCGAGGTGACGTCCCAGCAGCCGCTTTAGCTCGTTCTCGTCGACGACTCCAAGCTGAACACCCCACAGGAAGGTCGTGTACACGCAGGCATTTGTGACGAACCGCCGGCGCTCGGCGCGGGTGTCGGTGGCTGCAGAGCGCGGGGCGCGGGCATCGCACAACAAATATCTGGTGCCGCCATCGTCGAATGACTCGAGCTCGCTTGCGAGCTGCAGGATAGCCCGCTTCAGGTCGGCTCCGTATTCGGCTAGCAGCAGACGGCCGGCATGCGCGCATTGCGACATCGCCACATAGGACGACGCCCTGTCCTCCGCGGAAATCATCTGCCGGAGACCGGCCAGGATACCGAGCAGCGTATCCGAAGGACGCGAGAAATAGTTCACGCCGAGATGCCGGCCGCGTCCCGCCGGCACGATGGTCGTGGTGACGACGTCGGCGCGAACCGCCTCCAGCAACAGATGCACGCTCTTTTCGAGCAGATTGGCCCGTCGCACCGCGTCATGCGAATCCATGATGGTTTCAGGATCGAGAATGTCGGGATAGAACCAGGCGAAGTCGCGCGGATAGTACGCGCAGGCGTGCGGCGCCCCCGTGACGAGGAAAGTCTCGGTCGCCGAGAAGGCGCTGTCCATCGAGTGCCGGTAAAGCTCCGCGATAGCCGAGAGTGGATGAGGTGACTGCCTCAGAAATCGATCGCCGAGAAAATTCACCGCCTGAAGCGCGTTGGCAACGAAGGTCGCTGTCGGGCCCTGATAAAACCGGTTCTCACGACGTGATGGAAAAGAGGTGCCGCTGTTCATAGGTGTCGTCGATTGTGTCTCGTGGTCCCGGCAATACGCCGCCACTTTCTAGAGCTGTCTGATTCGTATCTCTATCCGGTGACTTGCGGGCTCGACTTACCTTCCCAGGGCCTGAAATTCTCGATCACCCGCAGCAGCACGCGGGCGCCAGCTTCGGCATCCGCCAGCTCGACATGCTCGTCCGGGTGATGGCTGATGCCGCCGCGGCAGCGCACGAAGATCATGCCGACATCGGCAATGTCGATCATCGCCATGCCGTCGTGGCCTGCTCCGCTCGGCAGCTCGAATACTGAAAAGCCTTCCACTCCGATCGCCTGAGCGATCTGCTCCTTGAGCCAGGGCGCACAGGGTGCCGTGCCGTTCTCGTGCGTGACGTCGAGCTGAAGCACCAATTGCCGGCGCTCCGCGATCGCCTCGATCTGGGGGACGATTTCGGCGACTGCACGCTTGCGATGCATGTCGATTGGCGCGCGCATGTCGATGGTGAAAGACACCTCGCCCGGGATGACGTTGGTCGCGCCGGGCTTTGCCTGGATGTATCCGACGGTCCCGACCAGCCCGCCCTCATCGGTCCGGCAAAACTGCTCGATCGCGCCAATGCATTCGGCCGCGCCGGCGAGCGCATCACGCCGAAGCGCCATCGGCACCGTGCCGGCGTGCCCGGCCATGCCGGTCAGCCGCGCGGCAAGTCGCGTCGCGCCGGCAATCGCGGTGACGACGCCGACAGGCAGGTTCTGTGTTTCCAGCACCGGACCCTGCTCGATGTGCAATTCAAGGTAGGCAATTAGCTCGCGCCGCGTCCGTGCAGCCGCGCCGATATGATCGGGGTCAAGGCCGAACGTGATGAGCGCATCGCGCATCGACACGCCGTCACGGTCGCGCGTGTTCAGGACGCTCTTGTCGAATGTGCCGGCCAACGCACGGCTGCCCAGCAGGGTCGAGGCGAAACGTACCCCCTCTTCATCGGCAAAGCCGACGACCTCGATCGCGAACGGCAAGCGCCTGCCGCGGCGGTTGAGATCTGCGACACAGGCGATCGCGGTGATCACGCCGAGCGGCCCGTCCCATTTGCCGGCATCGCGCACGGTGTCGTAGTGCGAGCCGAGCATCAGGCAGGGCGCACCCGGCCCCTCGCCTTCGTAGCGGCCACAGACATTGCCGATCGCATCGAGATGCGCGCTCATGCCGGCCTCGCGCATCCAGCCCAGGATGAGGTCCGCGGCTTCGCGCAACTCCTTGCTCAGATAGATGCGGGTGAGCTTGCCGGCCTCTTCCGAGATCGCACCGAGCAGGTTGATGCGACGCACGATTTCTTCGCCGAGCGATGTCGTCTGAACGGCGTTCCCAGCAACCATCTCGGCGGGCTTTCCATCTTTCGGGGACCGCAGCAGCGGCGGTCCTGATCACAATCGATACAAGTTGAATGCGAGCGAAAATCGCGCACTGGCGATGTCCCGATCCGGGTATCGTTAGCATGAACGCGAGCAGCTCGCCGACGGTCTCCCGGCATGCACACGCTCGGACAGGTTAAAGCTGCTTAACTCCATTGCATACAATTGGGAGTTACTGCCCATAAATTAATCTGTCGATTTCCTGATCAGGATTCGGGCAGCATAGAGAATTCCATATTTTCAAGACCTTATCGCTAATTGAACGCTCCGCAGCCTGTGGCACGAAGCTTGCGACACTTGTCCCGAGCTCCGCCAGACCGGCGGCAGCCGCGAGATCGAGGCGGGGCATCCGCCAAGGGGAGCAAGCAATGGATTTTGGCAGGATTTCACGACGGCATTTGTTGCAAGGCGGTACGGCCCTGACCCTCGGCGCCGCGGCTGGCCTCCGCCCGGCCTTCGCAGCGGAGACGACCATCGGCTTCATCTATGTCGGCTCGCGTGACGACTACGGCTACAACCAGGCGCACGCGCAGGGGGCAGCGGCGCTGAAGAAGATTCCCGGCCTCAAGGTCGTCGAGGAAGAGAAGGTGCCGGAGACCGACGCGGTCGAGAAGACGATCGAGTCCATGATCAATCTCGACGGCGCCAGCCTGCTCTTCCCGACCTCGTTCGGCTACTACAATCCGCACATGATCAAGATGGCTAACAAGTACCCGAAGCTCCGCTTCGAGCATTGCGGCGGCCTGTGGAGCGACAAGGATCCGAAGAACGCCGGCAGCTATTTCGGCTATATCGACGAAGCTCAATACATCTGCGGGATCGTCGCCGGCTACACCTCGAAGAGCGGCAAGCTCGGCTTCGTTGCGGCCAAGCCCATCCCGCAGGTGCTGCGCAATATCAATGCTTTCACGCTCGGGGCCAGGCTCGCCAATCCGAAGGCGACCACGCAGGTCATCTTCACCGGTGACTGGTCCATGCCGGTCAAGGAAGCCGAAGCCACCAACAGCCTGATCGACCAGGGCGTTGACGTGCTCACCTGCCATGTCGACGGTCCCAAGACCATGGTCGAGAACGCGGCACGACGCGGCGCCTTCGTCAGCGGCTATCACACCAACCAGTCGCCGCTCGCGCCGAAGGCGTATCTCACCGGCGCGGAGTGGAATTGGGAAGCGCTCTATCCGAAGTTCGTGAAGATGATTGCCGCCGGCGAGAGCATCCCGAACTTCTACCGCGGCGGCCTCAAGGAAGAGATCGTCAAGACATCGCCCTATGGCGAAGCGGTTTCCGCAGAGGCCCGTAAGCACGCCGACGACGTAAAAGCCAAATTCCTGTCGGCTGAAGGCTACGCCATCTTCAAAGGAGGGCTGGTCGACAACAGGGGCAAGACCGTGATAGCGGCCGGCACCGATCGCGGTCAGAAGGATCCCGAGCTCGAGAAGATGGACTATCTCGTCGAGGGTGTGATCGGAGCAACTTCGTGACAACGGAAGCTGCGGATTCTGCCGAGGCGGTCGGGACAATAGCCCCGGCCGCCGATCCCGGCTTTCTCCGACGACACGGCGGCACGATCGAATATGTCCTGATCCCGGGCGCGGCGCTCGTCGGCGCGCTCGTGGTCTTCGGCATCTTCGTCGCGATGTTCGGCAAGAATCCGCTCGACCTTTATTTCTACATGTATTACGGCGCGTTCGGCACCTGGTTCTCCTGGCAGAACACGCTCACGCGCGCTGCTCCCTTGATCCTAACAGCACTCTGCACGGCGCTGCCCGCGCAGCTCGGCATGGTCATCATCGGCGGCGAAGGCGCGCTCCTGATCGGCGCATTGTCGGCAACCAGCGTCGCATTGGCGCTCCAGGGCCTGCCGCCGCTTGTCGTCCAGATCGCCATGGTCGTCGCCGGCGTAATCGGCGGAGGCTCGTGGATCATGTTGTCGGGCGGCTTGCGACAGTATCGCGGCGTCAACGAGACCATATCGAGCCTGCTGCTCGTCTACATCGCGCTCGCAATCCTCAACCATCTCGTCGAAGGCGCGATGCGCGATCCCGCGAGCCTCAACAAGCCCTCGACGCGCGAGATCGGCGCCGCCAACATGATCGGAACCATTCCCGGCACGGATGTACATTGGGGCCTGGTGTTCGGCCTCATCGCCGCGATCGCCGCCTACATCCTGGTCTATCACACGGTGTTCGGCTTCGCCGCGCGGATTGCTGGCGGCAACATCCGCGCCGCGAAGATCGTCGGCCTCGGCGTCGACAAGCTGATACTGACCGTTTGCTTCCTTGCCGGCGGCGCCGCTGGCCTTGCCGGCATGGTCGAGGTGGCCGCCGTGCAGGGACGCACCAATGCCAACCTCGCGGCCGGCTACGGCTTCACCGGCATTCTCGTCGCCTTCCTCGCGCGGCAAAATCCGCTCGCCATCATCCCCGTCGCCATCCTGCTCGGCGGCATCAGCGCCAGCGGCGGCCTGCTGCAACGGCGCCTGGGACTGCCCGATGCGTCCGTGCTGGTGCTCCAGGGCATCATCTTCGTCTTCGTGCTAGCCAGCGATGCGCTCTACGGCCGCATCGGGTTGCTGAAGGGAAAATCCTGAGATGGCAGACGGATCGATCGGACTCTGGACCGTCCCGCTTGCCGTGCTCGGCGGCGCCATTCGCGTCTCCACGCCGTTCCTGTTCGTGAGCTTAGGGGAATGCATCACCGAGCGCTCCGGCCGCATCAATCTCGGCCTTGAAGGCACGCTGGTGATGGGCGCGATGAGCGCCTATGGCATCTCCTATGTCACGGGCTCACCGTGGCTTGGCGTGCTTGCCGCCGGCATCACCGGCGCGCTTTTGGGCGCGCTGCACGCCGGCATCTGTTCGCTGCCGCGCGTCAACGACGTTGCGGTCGGCATTGCGCTGATGCTGTTCGGCACCGGGCTTGCCTTCTACCTTGGAAAGCCGCTCATCGAGCCCACCGCGCCGCGGCTGCCCGCGATCGATTTCGGCTGGTGGAGCGACGTCCCGCAGGTCCGCGCTGCGCTGCGGGTCAACGTCCTTTTCCTGATCGGCCTCGCGCTTGCGCCGATCCTGTACTGGGCCTTCCGCACCACGCGCTGGGGCTTGCTCATCCGCACCGCCGGCGAGAGTTCGGACGCCGCCCGCGCGATGGGCCACTCCGTGCAGCTGATCCGCCTGCGCGCCACCATGGTCGGCGGCTTCCTCGCCGGCATCGGCGGCTCGTTCCTCTCGCTGTTCTATCCCGGCAGCTGGAACGAGGGTCTCTCCTCGGGCCAGGGCATCACAGCGGTCGCGCTCGTGATCTTCGCACGCTGGGATCCCCTGCTGTGCCTATGGGCCTCGCTCGCCTTCGGCGGCGCCGCGGCGCTGGGGCCGGCGCTGCAATCTGTCGGCGTCACCTCCGGCTATCACCTCTTCAATGCCGCGCCCTACATCCTGACGCTGGCGATCATGATCGTCACCTGCTCGCCCAAACGCACACTGACCGGCGCCCCGGCCGAATTGTCGATCACCCGCTAGAGAGCAAGATTATGCCCGAGCGCCACATCAAATCCGAACCCTATGCCTGGCCCTACAACGGCGATCTTCGTCCCGAGAACACGGCGCTCATCATCATCGACATGCAGACCGATTTCTGCGGCGTCGGCGGCTATGTCGACAAGATGGGCTACGACCTCTCGCTGACGCGGGCACCGATCGAGCCGATCAGGAAGCTGCTCGCAGTGATGCGCAGCCAAGGCTTCCATATCATCCACACCCGTGAAGGCCACCGCCCCGATCTCTCCGATCTTCCCGTTAACAAGCGCTGGCGCTCGCGCCAGATCGGCGCCGGCATCGGCGATCCCGGCCCCTGCGGCCGCATCCTGGTGCGTGGCGAGCCCGGCTGGGACATTATCCCGGAGTTGGCACCGCTGCCGGGCGAGCCGATCATCGACAAGCCGGGCAAGGGCTCGTTCTGCGCCACCGACTTGGAGCTGATCCTGCGCGTGCGCGGCATCGATAATATCGTGCTGACCGGGATCACGACCGACGTCTGCGTTCACACTACGATGCGCGAGGCCAACGATCGCGGCTTCGAATGCGTGCTGCTGCACGATTGTTGCGGCGCGACCGACAAGAGCAACCATGACCACGCGCTGAAGATGATCAAGATGCAGGGCGGCGTGTTCGGCGCGGTCTCAACCTCCGACGCCGTCATCGGAGCGATTTCGTGATCATCGGCGAAACGCCGCCGCCCTCCGGCGCCTTCGGCGTCGACGCCGTCGCCATGACGATGCGCTTCGGCGATTTCCTGGCGCTGGACAATGTCGAGCTGAAAGTGCGGCCGGGCTCCTTCCACGCGCTGCTCGGCGAAAACGGCGCCGGCAAATCGACCCTCGTCAAATGCATCATGGGCTATTACCACGCGACCGAAGGCGACATCCTCGTCGGCGGGCGCGAGCAGGCGATCGGCAATCCGAAGGACGCCCACGCGCTCGGGCTCGGCATGGTCTATCAGCATTTTACGCTGGTGCCCGCCATGACCGTCGCGGAAAACCTCGTGCTGGCCCGCGACGACGTGCCGGCCGTGGTGAACTGGCCGAAGGAGATGAAGGAGCTCGAAGCGTTCTTGAGCCGCATGCCCTTCAAGGTGCCGCTCGGCGCGAAAGTCGCGGACATCTCTGCCGGCGAACGGCAGAAGTGCGAGATCCTCAAGCAGCTCTACCTCAAGCGTCGCTTCCTGATCCTGGACGAGCCGACCTCGGTGCTGACGCCGGCAGAGGCCGACGAGGTGCTCGGCATGCTCCGCGATATGGTCGTCAGAGGCGAGCTGACCATCCTGATGATCACGCACAAGTTCCGCGAGGTCATGGCCTTCGCCGATGACGTCACGATCCTGCGCCGCGGAAAGCTCGCCGGAGCCGGCAAGGTCGCCGAGCTCACGCCGGACGCGATGGCACGCGCCATGATCGGCGCCGAGCAATTGGCGGTGCAGCCGGCGCGCACCGGCGCGGCTGGCCAAACCAGGCTCGAACTGCAAAAGCTTCGCGCACTCGACGATGCCGGCGCAGTCGCCGTGCATGACGTCTCGCTCACCGTCCGCGCCGGCGAGATCGTCGGCATTGCAGGTGTTTCCGGCAACGGCCAACGCCAGCTGGTCGAGGTGCTGGCGGGCCAGCGCGAGGCCGAAAGCGGCGATATCCGTGTTGCCGGCGATCTGTACCGCGCCAGCCGTGAGGAGATGCGGCGGCACAAGATGTCGCTTCTGCCCGAGGAGCCGCTGAAGAACGCCTGCGTCGGCGGCATGAGCGTCGCCGACAACATCGCCTTCCGCGAATTCGACCGTGCGCCCTTCGCCCGTGGCGGCTGGTGGCTCAATCGCGGCGCCTTTCGCGAGGAGGCAAGGACGAAGATCGCGCAGTACAAGATCAAGACCCGCACGCCGGACACGCCGATCTCGGCCCTGTCGGGCGGCAACGTGCAACGCGCCGTGCTCGCCCGCGAGCTAGGCGGCGACGTCGAGGTGCTGATCGCGGCCAATCCCTGTTTCGGCCTGGACTTCGCCGCGGTGGCGCAGATCCACGCCGAGATCATGGCCGCGCGCAACCGCGGCGCCGCCGTGCTGCTCGTCAGCGAGGACCTTGATGAGCTGCTCGAACTGTCCGACCGGCTGGTGGTGATGTTCCGCGGCGAATTCGTGTATGAAGCACGGACCAGCGAGGCCGAACTCACCGTGATCGGCCGGCACATGGCGGGACACTGACCAGGGAGTAGCGATGAGCGGCGCATCCGAGCGGGACGAGCACTTTCTGCGTCTAGCCTTCGCGGTCGCCCGCCGTTCCCTCACCCATGGCAATCATCCCTTCGGCTGCATCGTCGTCGATGCCGACGGCAACGTGCTGATCGAGGCCGAGAACGGCTACCTACCGGATCATGACGGCACCGCGCATGCCGAGCGCCTGGCGGCGACGCAGGCCTGCCGCACGCTCAGTCGGGAGGTGTTGGCGATGGCGACGCTCTATTCCTCCGCAGAACCCTGCGCGATGTGTTCAGGCGCGATCTACTGGGCCAGCATCGGCCGCGTGGTCTACGGTCTCAGCGAGCACCGCCTGCGCGGCCTTACCGGCAACCGTCCGGAGAATCCGACGCTCGACCTGCCCTGCCGCGAGGTCTTTGCCAGCGGACAGCGCCCGACCGAGGTGGTCGGGCCTTTGCTGGAGGATGAGGCCGAGGCGCTGCACGAGGGGGTGTGGACGAAGTAGCAGCACATCCAAAAGGGAATGACGCCGCGGAGGTTTGACGCGGCGCCATCGTTTTTCACCTGGAGAGCGTCAGATGACTAGAACTTTACGGTGATACCGGAGTAAAGCGAGGACTCGGTGCAGGAGCCGGTGCTCACCGTCCGGCCACCGACGGCCGTGGTACAGCCGACGGCAAGATTGTGATCGAGGCCGAATTTGTTCTGCCAATAGCGGTAAGCCACCCAGACATCCACGAAGTGGGAGTACTTGTCACCCCAGGCTGCCTTCGAGGCATCGAAGGTTAGACGGATCGGTTCCGAGTTGAGCTCAACAGCGGTGTTGTAGACGCCATTCGCTGGGCTGTAGGGCAGCGGCTCGGTGTCGGTGCCCTTCTTGCCGTACCAGCCGGCACGGCCGCTGATCGAGAAGTACTGCATGTTCGGCGGCAGGAAGCCGAGGTCCATGTAGTAATTGACTTCGACAGCCCAGGTTGGCTTGAATGACGTGTTGCCGTCCGCCAGACACGTGACTCCGGGAACGCCCGGACCGAACAGGCCACACTGGCTGAAGGAATTGTGGTTGGCGAACTCCCAATAGACCAGCGGCGCGACGTTGATGTAGCCCTTGTAGGGCAGGTCGAACGCAAACTGCAGACCGCCAACGACGTCGCGCTTGGCAGCGCCGAAATACCTGTTCTCGGTATTGGCGTCCATGCCGACTTCGAACGAGATGTTGTGCAGCGGCCCCGCGCTGAAAGCCTTGGTGTCGAAGAGCTCGTTCCAGCCGAAGGTCGAACGGAACAGGCCATAGATTTCGGTCGCACCGGCGCAGGATGCCGGCGTGCCGAAGATCGTGCCCGCATTGGTGCAGGGCCCCGCCGGGTCATTGTGATCCGACTTGTACATCGAGATGGTGAAGAAGTTCGTGCCGTACGCCCAGGCGTCGAAATGGGTGAACGAGTAGACCTGCTTTGTGGTCTTGCTGTTGATCGACCCATCCGGCCGGAACGACCACGCGCCCGGCTGCGAAGCGTTGAAGATGTACGAGAAGGTGACGCGGTTATCGATGACCAGGAAGAATGGAAGGTCCGGCGCCTTCTTGGCCGCCTTCACTGGCAGATCCGCCGCCTGAGCTAGACCACCGGTGGCCAGCGTAGCAAGTGACAGCGCCGCTGCTGCCATTGCCGTGTAACGAAACGACATCCTGAATACCCCCAAGTTTGGACGTTCAAAAATGAACGTCCCTGGGTGCGACACTTGCGCCGATCTCCCGGAGTGCGAAGCCTCAACTTTTCACATGGCGTGCCGCTTGTTGCGGCAGCACGCGACGTATCAAGGAGGAGATTGCAAAGTGGCCGGACGCGGTGAGCACGAGCGGCGAGGATCGCTATTGCCGAACATTCCCGATTGTTTTTATTCGGATTTTCTGATCGCGCCCCGATGCGAAGCCGAGTTGAAGCAGACGTCGCGAGCGCTGTGCTCTGAGCGATGGATGGACGGACCTACGATTGCTCAACATGGCGTCAAGCCAGCCCACAGGGTTCCGATTTGGCTTGAACCGTCACAAATTTGCAACAGGCACCCAGCGATCGTCACACCCATGGACCGGCACACCGGCACTGCCACGCCTGCCGCGGCGTTGAGCAAGGCATGACGCTTTTTCGCATCTTACGCGGCGGGCCAAACTAGCTCAGTATTGAAGCACTTCATCCATGCCGATGCATCAGCGAATGTTCGATCCGACGCCTCAACGCCTGCACTCCAGCGAGCCCCCGCTGCTTCAAACGGTTGAGCTCACCAAACGCTATGGGGACTTCATCGCCAACGATTCCATCGACATCGAGATCCGGCCGAGGGAAATCCACGCGTTGCTCGGCGAGAACGGCGCCGGCAAGTCGACGCTGGTCAAGGCAATCTACGGATTGATCCAGCCGAGCGCGGGCGAGATCCGCTGGCACGGCGAACCAATCGTGCTGTCCGGTCCCTCCGACGCGCGCAGCCGCGGCATCGGCATGGTGTTCCAGCATTTCTCGCTGTTCGACAATCTCACCGTCGCCGAGAACGTCGCGCTCGGCCTCGATGGCAAGGAACCCTTCAAGGACATGTCGGCGCGGCTGGAGCAGGTGTCGAAGACCTACGGACTGCCGCTCGATCCCCGGCGAGAGGTCTGGCAATTGTCGGTCGGCGAGCGCCAACGTATCGAGATCGTCCGCGCGCTGATGCAGGATCCGAAATTTCTGATCCTGGACGAGCCCACCGCGGTGCTGACGCCGCAGGAGGCCGACCAGCTCTTCATCGTGCTGGAGCGGCTCAAGGCCGAAGGCCGCGCCATCCTCTATATCAGCCACAAGTTAGACGAAGTGAAGCGGCTGTGCGACACCGCAACGATCCTGCGCGGCGGCAGGAAGATCGAGACCTGCAATCCCCAGCGCGAGACCGCCGCCTCGCTCGCGCGCATGATGGTCGGCGGCGAGATCAAGCAAGTGAGGGCCGCATCCGGTCGCAAGACCACTGTGCCGCGGCTCGTCGTCAACGATCTCTCGCTGGCCCCTGCCGAGGCGCATGGCGTGCGGCTCGAGCACATTTCCTTCGAGTTGAAGGGCGGCGAGATCCTAGGCATCGCCGGCGTCGCCGGCAACGGCCAGGATGAGCTGTTCGCCGCACTCTCCGGCGAGCGCCTGTCGAAGCACTCCGGCACCGTCGTGATCGAGGGTATCGCCGCCGGCCACCTCTCGATCACGCAGCGGCGCAAGCTTGGCGCCGCCTTCGTTCCCGAGGAGCGGCTCGGTCACGGCACTGCACCGCGCATGAAGCTGTCCGAGAATGCGCTGCTCACCGGGCATGCCGCCAGCGGCATGGTTCGTCACGGCTTCATCGATACGGCGGCCACGCTCAAGACCGTCGACCGCGCGACCGAAACGTTTGACGTGCGCAAGGCCAAGCGCGATCCGGAAGCAGCATCGCTTTCCGGCGGCAATCTGCAGAAATTCATCGTCGGACGCGAGATCCTGCGCAACCCCGCGGTGCTGGTGGTGAGCCAGCCGACCTGGGGCGTCGACGCCGGCGCCGCCGCGATCATCCGCCAGGCGCTGCTCGATCTCGCAACCGCAGGCGCAGCGGTGCTCGTAACCAGCCAGGACCTCGACGAGCTCGCGGAGATCGCCGACCGCATCGCCGTGATGTTTCACGGCCGGCTGTCGGCCCCACTCGCCGCCAGCGAGGCGAGCCGCGAAAAGCTCGGCCTTCTGATGGGAGGCAGCAGCCTGGAGCCGAAGGAAGCCACGCATGCAGTTGGTGCTTGAGAAGCGCGCCGAGCGCTCCAACACGATCGCGCTGATCTCGCCGCTGATCGCGATCGGCCTGACGATCGTGACGATGGTCATCCTGTTCGCGATCCTCGGCAAGAATCCGCTGCTCGCCTTGCATGCCTATTTTATCGCGCCCCTGACCGACGGCTATTCGCTCCAGGAGATCGCCGTGAAGGCGACACCGTTGGTGATGATCGCGATCGGGCTCTCGCTCTGCTATCTCGCCAATGCCTGGAATATCGGCGCCGAGGGACAATTCCTGATCGGCGCCGTCGCCGGAAGCTGGATCGCGGTGAAGACGCAAGGTACTGACGTCGGCCCTTGGGTTTTGCCGGCCATGCTCGTGCTCGCCGCCGCCGCGGGCGCGCTCTATGCGCTGATTCCGGCGATCTGCAAGGTGAAGTTCGGCGCCAGCGAAATCCTGACCAGCCTGATGCTGGTCTATGTCGCCGACCTCTTCCTCGACTATCTCGTGCGCGGGCCCTGGCGCGATCCGCACGGCTTCAACTTCCCGACCACGGCCGAGTTCGATCCGATAGCGACGGTGCCGCTGCTGATCGAAGGCGGCAGGCTGCATCTCGGCGCGATGATTGCCCTGCTCGTCGTCGCAGCCGTGGCGATCCTGCTGGGGCGCACCATCAAGGGCTTTGAGATCCGCGTGGTTGGCGCAGCGCCGCGTGCCGCGCGGTTCGGCGGCTTCAATGCCAACCAGCTCGTCATCCTCACCTTCGCCATCTCCGGTGCGCTGGCGGGCTTCGCCGGCATCATCGAGGTCGCGGGCCCCGTCGGGCATCTCCAGCCCGGCATTTCGCCTGGTTACGGCTTTACTGCGATCATCGTGGCCTTCCTCGGCCGCCTGAACCCGCTTGGAATATTAATTGCAGGCCTGTTCGTCGCATTGACCTTTATCGGCGGCGAGCAGGCGCAGATCGCGATGAAGATTCCGTTGGATGTCACCAAGGTTTTCCAGGGCATTCTGCTGTTCTACGTGCTCGCCTGCGATTCCCTCATTCTCTACCGTTTCAAGCTGGTCTTCCCGAACCGACAGGTGACCCGTGGAGCTGGTTGAGGCCATCATCCTCGCGGTGCTCGCGGCGTCGACGCCGCTGCTGATTGCTGCGACCGGTGAGCTCGTGACCGAGCGCTCCGGCGTGCTCAATCTCGGTGTTGAGGGCATGATGATCGTCGGTGCGGCCTGCGGCTTTGCCGGCGCGTGGCTCACCGGGTCCACCTTCATTGGTGCGCTGTTCGGCATCGTCGCGGGCACGTTGGTGTCACTGATCTTCGCGCTGATGACGCTCGGGCTCGCCGTCAACCAAGTTGCAACGGGTCTCGCGCTGACCATCCTCGGCATCGGGCTCTCCGGCCTGATCGGCGCCGGCTTCGTCGGAGAGCGCATCACGCCGGCAGTGCACCTCGCCATTCCCGGCCTCACCGAGATCCCGCTGATCGGGCGCGTGCTGTTCGGCGAGGACGGTTTCGTCTACTTCTCGGTCGCACTGATAGTCGGCGTCTGGTGGTTCTTGCACCGCACGCGAGCGGGATTGATCCTGCGCGCTTGTGGCGACAATCATGTCTCCGCGCATGCGCTCGGCTATCCCGTGCTGCGCATCCGCACCTTTGCCGTCATGTTCGGTGGCGCCTGCGCAGGGCTTGCGGGCGCTTATCTGCCGCTGGCCTATACTCCGTTCTTCATTCCCGGCATGACAGCAGGCCGCGGCTGGATCGCACTGGCGCTGGTCGTATTCTCGTCCTGGCGGCCGGGCCGGCTCGTCGTTGGTGCTTATCTCTTCGGCGCCGTGACGATCCTGCAATTGCACGCCCAAGGCTGGGGCGTCGGCATTCCCTCGCAGTTCATGTCCGCGCTGCCCTACCTCGCAACCGTTATCGTCCTGGTCCTGCTCTCCCGCGCGCGCACCGGCGGCTCGAGCGCACCGGCCGCGCTCGGCACCGTGTTCGTGCCTGACCGCTGAGTTTTCATTTCCGCAGCGTGCGCGATGGGGCGCGCGCGTTGCGGATCGTGGCTTTCCCCTGATGTTTGGAGACTGATGATGAGGAAATCACTTCTTGCGCTGGCTGCCGGGCTTTTGCTTGCCGGGAGCGTCGGTGCAACCTCCGCCGCCGACAAGCTGAAGGTCGGCTTCATCTATCTGGGTCCGATCGGAGACCTCGGCTGGACCTATCAGCATGATCTCGCCCGCCAGGCGCTGGTGAAGGAATTGGGCGACAAGATCGAGACCACCTATCTCGAGAACGTGCCCGAAGGTCCCGATGCCGAGCGCTCCATCGAGCAGCTCGTCCGCGCCGGCAACAAGCTGATCTTCACCACGTCGTTCGGCTACATGGATCCGACGCTGAAGGTCGCCAAGAAATATCCGAACGTGCATTTCGAGCACGCCACCGGCTACAAGCGCAACCCGAACATGTCGACCTATTCGGCCAAATGGTATCAGGGCCGCTACATTCAAGGCCTGATCGCGGCCAAGATGTCGAAGTCCGGCGTGCTGGGCTATATCGGCTCGTTCCCGATTCCGGAGGTCGTCTCCGGCATCAACGCGACGATGCTGGCGGCGCAGACCATCAACCCGAACATCAAGGTCAAGATCATCTGGGCCAACACCTGGTTCGATCCGGGCAAGGAGGCCGACGCCGCCAAGGCGTTGATCGATCAGGGCGCCGACGTCATCATGCAGCACACGGATTCCCCGGCCGCGATGCAGATCGCGAGCGAGCGCGGCAAGCTCGCCTTCGGCCAGGATTCCGAGATGATCAAGTTCGGACCCAAGACTCAGCTGACCTCAATCCTCGACACCTGGGGCCCCTACTACATCGAGCGCGTCAAGGCCGAGCTCGCCGGCACCTGGAAATCCGAGGACACCTGGGGCGGCCTCGACAGCCACATGTTCGCGATGGCGCCCTATACCAACATGCCTGATGACGTGAAGAAAATGGCCGAGGATGCCCAGGCCGCGATCACAGCCGGCAAGCTGCACCCGTTCAAATGCCCTATCATTGGGCAGGACGGCAAGCCGGTCGAGTGCAAGGGCGGCGATCACCTCGATGACGGCCAGATTCTCGGCATGAATTTCTACGTGAAGGGCATCGACGACAAGCTTCCGGGCAAGTAGCACGCTTCTTGCTTTGACCAGATCACCTGCTCCTCCCGGAGGAGGTTCGGGAGGGGGTGGCCAGAAGCACCCGGCACTTGTGGTCGCCCCCTCTTTTATCCCCGCTGCATGCTCCGCGCTGCCGAACTGTGGCGGCGGATGAGGTCCGCCACGTCGAGGCCCGGGATGGCGCCATCAACCACGGCCCATTGTCCCGCAACCATCACCCGATCGGCCCGATGCGCCCCGCACAGCACCAATGCCGCCAGCGGATCGCCATGGCCGGAGAAGCGCAGCTCGTTGAGCTTGAACAGCGCGAGATCGGCGGCCTTGCCGACCGCGATCTCGCCGAGTTCCGGACGGCCCACGCAAGCCGCCGAGCCCCTGGTGGCCCAGCGCAGCGCGTCCTTGTGGCTGACCTTTGTCACCCCGTAGCGGGCCCGTTGCAGCAGGAATGCGGCGCGCACTTCCTGCATCAGGTTCGACCCGTCGTTGGAGGCCGAGCCGTCGACGCCGATGCCGATGCCGACGCCGGCCTCCTCCATCTCGCAGACGGGACAGCAGCCGGACGCCAGCAGCTGGTTGCTGCACGCGCAATGGCTGATGGTCGTCCTGGCCTTACCGAGCCGCTTGATCTCGTCGGGGTTGAAGAAGATTCCGTGAGCGAGCCAGGTCCGCGCATGGAGCCAGCCGCATTGTTCGAGATAGTCGAGCGGGCGGCAGCCATACATCTGCTCGCAGAACTTGTTCTCGTCCTCGGTCTCGGCGAGATGGGTGTGCAGGCGCACATCGAGCTTGTCGGCGAGCTCGGCAGTGGCGCGCATCAAGGATGTCGTCACCGAGAATGGCGAGCACGGCGCGAGCGCGATCTGCACCATCGCATCCGCGCCGCGCTGGTGATGCTTGGCGACCACGCGCGCGCTGTCGGCGAGGATGGTGTCCTCGTCCTGCACGATGCTGTCGGGCGGCAGGCCGCCGTCGCGTTGCGACAGGTTCATCGAGCCGCGCGTGAGCAACACGCGCACACCGAGCCGCTTCGCCACCGCCACCTCGATATCGACAGCGTCTTCGAGCCCTGCCGGGAATACGTAATGGTGATCGGTCGTCGTCGTGCAGCCCGACAACAGCAGTTCCGACATCGCGACGGTGACGCCGAGCTCCAGCGCCTCCGGCGTCAACTTCGCCCACACGGGATAAAGCGCCTGGAGCCAGGGAAACAGCTCGCGATCCATCGCCGCCGGCAGCGCCCGCGTCAGCGTCTGGTAGAAATGGTGATGGGTATTGATGAGACCGGGCAGCACGACGTGTTCACCGGCATCGAACACCGCGACATCCGCGGTCGCAGGCGTCCCGCCGGCCGGCACCAGTTCGACAATCCGGCCATCCTTCACGACGATCCCGCGCTCCGCCCCGTCGGCGAGGACGGCCAGGGGGTCCCTGATCCAGATCGCACTTGCGTCGGTCATGATTGCCGCTTCTCCTCACATCCGCTGATGGCAGGCCTGCAAGGCGAGCCAGCCCGATTGCGTTCCGGCTGCGACTTGTTGTTGCGACTTGGCTCCGGTCTTGCAAGACTTTCTCTTGTCCGATTCACCCGGCGGAAGCGTTGGCGCAGCCATGGATTTGAATACCATCACAGCCGTCGTCCATCCGCAAACGCGGGCGCAGCTGCCGGTTTGGACGGCGGGCGACGCGTGGCTCGCAGGCGGCACCTGGCTGTTCTCGGAGCCGCAGGTCCACCTGACGCGGCTGATCGATCTCACCGACCTGAAATGGCCGGCGCTGACGATCACTGAGAGCCATCTCAGCATCGCCGCCACCTGCACCATCGCAGAGCTCGATGGTCTCGCCTGCCCCTCCGACTGGCTCGCGGCGCCGCTGATCGGCCAGTGCTGTCGGGCTTTCCTTGCTTCGTTCAAGATCTGGAAGACGGCAACGGTCGGCGGCAATCTCTGCATGTCGCTGCCTGCGGGACCGATGATCTCGCTCACATCAGCGCTCGAGGGCGTCTGCACCATCTGGAAGGCTCACGGCGGCGAACAGAGGATCTCCGTCGCCGACTTCGTCACCGGCAACCAGCGCAACCGCCTGACGTCAGGCGACCTGGTCCGGCAGATCGATATCCCGATTGCCGCGTTGAGGCGCCGTACCGCCTTTCGCCAGATCTCGCTGGCGCCTGTCGGCCGCTCAGCGGCGCTTCTGATCGGCAGCCTCGATCCGGACGGCACGCTGACTTTGACGGTTACCGCATCGACGGTGCGGCCGATCCAGCTGACCTTTCGCAAGGCCCCAAACCCGAGTGCGCTTCGCGATGTGATCGCGCAGCAGATCACGGACGACCTGTACCATACCGACATCCATGGCAAGCCGCTCTGGCGCAAGCACATGACGCTGCGGCTCGCAGAGGAGATCCGCGGCGAGCTCCTGGGGGGAGCGCAATCATGAGCTTCGAAGTCAACGGCAAGGCGTTTGCGCAGGAGCCGCGCGCCGGCCAGTGCTTGCGCACGTTCCTGCGCGAGCTTGGCCATTTCGGCGTGAAAAAGGGCTGCGATGCCGGTGATTGCGGAGCCTGCACGGTGCTGCTGGATGGCGAGCCGGTACATAGCTGCCTGATCCCGGCGTTCCGCGTCCAGGGGCGCACCGTCACCACGATCGAAGGTCTTGGCGGGGACCACGGCGTCCATCCGATGCAGCAGGCGTTCCTCGATGCGCAAGGGTTTCAATGCGGCTTCTGCACCGCCGGCATGATCCTGACCTGCGCCTCGCTGAACCAGGCGCAGCGCACCGATCTCGGCATAGCGTTGAAGGGCAATATCTGCCGCTGCACCGGTTATCGTTCGATCGAGGATGCGATCCTCGGCAAGACCAATGTCGAGGCGAGCGTCGAGGCCGGCGCCGCATTCGGCCGCAGCCTGCCGGCCCCTGCAGGTCCCGACATCGTGCGCGGCAAGGCGCGCTACACCTTCGACAGCGCCATCGACGGACTGCTGCACATCAAGCTGCTGCGCGCGCCTCATGCCCACGCCAGGATCGTTGCGATCGACAAGTCGGACGCCCTTGGCGTCCCCGGCGTCCACGCCGTGCTGACGCATGAGGATGCGCCGCCTGTCCTGATTTCGACCGCGCGGCATGAGAAGGAGTGGATGGATCCCGAGGACACCCGCATTCTCGACGACGTCGTCCGCTTCGTCGGCCAGAAGGTTGCCGCCGTCGTTGCCGAGAGCGAAGCGGCCGCCGAGGAGGCGTGCCGTCGGCTGAAGGTCGATTACGAGATCCTGCCCGCGCTGATCGATCCGGAGCAGGCGATGGCGCCGGGCGCGCCCGTCATTCATCCTGCCCGCGCCATCGCGAACCGCGTCGCTGACGCCCAGCGCAATCTCGTCGCGGAGACGCATGGCGAATTCGGCGACGTCGCCGCTGCGCTCGCGACCTCCGCCGTCACCTTCGAGGGCACCTTTCACAGTCATCGTGTGCAGCACGCCGCATTGGAGACCCATGGGGGCCTGGCCTGGCTCGACGACGCGGGCGTGCTCAACGTCCGCACCTCGACGCAGGTCCCGTTCCTGACCCGGCGTGCGTTGGCCGATATCTTCAAGCTTCCCATGGACAAGGTCCGCGTGTTCTGCGAGCGCGTCGGCGGCGGTTTTGGCGGCAAGCAGGAGATGTTCGTCGAGGACGTCCTGGCGCTCGCTACGCTCAAGACCGGGCGGCCGGTGAAACTCGAGCTGACCCGCGAGGAGCAGTTCATCGCGACCTCGACGCGCCACCCGATGCGGGTCCACATCAAGGCCGGCGCAGATGCCGGCGGCAAGCTCACCGCGCTCCAGCTCGACGTGCTCTCCAACACGGGCGCCTATGGCAATCACGCCGGCCCCGTGATGTTCCACGCGCTGGCCGAGTCCATCAGCGTCTATAATTGCCCGAACAAGCGCGTCGACGGCGCCGCCGTCTACACCAACACGGTGCCGGCGGGCGCGTTTCGTGGCTACGGCCTGCCGCAGACATTGATCGCGGTGGAGGCAGCGATCGACGAGTTGGCGAAGCAGCTCGGCATCAGTCCCTACGAGATGCGCCGGCGCAACATCGTCAGGCCCGGCGACCCCATGCTGTCGCCGCCGCCGTCCGAATATCACGACGTCGTCTATGGCTCCTACGGGCTCGACCAGTGCCTCGACCTCGTCGAGCGCGCGATGCAGGCCGATGGCCCGCAACCGGACCTGTCGCCGGAATGGCTGATCGGCGACGGCGTCGCGCTGACCATGATCGACACGGTGCCCCCGGCGGGCCATATCGCCGACGCCATGATCGCGCTCAACGACGACGGCGGTTTCGACCTGACCGTCGGCACTGCCGAGTTCGGCAACGGCACCAGCACCGTGCACCGGCAGATCGCGGCAACGACGCTTGCGACCACCGCCGACAGGATCCGCCTGCGCCAGTCCGACACCGCCCATGGCGGGCACGACACCGGCGCCTATGGCAGCGCGGGCATGTTCGTTGCCGGCAAGGCGACGCATGCGGCGGCCATCCAGCTTGCAACCGAGCTGAAGGCGACGGCCGCAGACGCCTGGCTGTGCGATGCCGGGAGCTGCGCGCTCGAAGCTGACGGCGTCGTTAGCGGCGTCCGGCGCATGCCTTTTACGGAGCTGGCGAAGCTCGCGCGCGAACGGGGACAGCGATTGGCAGGCGTCGGCAATTCGGACGGCACGCCCCGCTCGGTCGGCTTCAACGTGCAGGGTTTTCGCGTCGCCGTGAACAAGGGCACCGGCGAGCTCAAGATTCTCAGGAGTGTGCACGCGGCCGACGCCGGCGTCGTCGCCAATCCCATGCAATGCCGCGGGCAGGTCGAAGGCGGTGTTGCGCAGGCGCTCGGCGCCGCGCTCTACGAGGAGATGGTGATCGACGCAGGCGGCCGCGTCACCAACCCGAAGTTCCGCGACTACCACCTGCCCTCCTTCGCCGACGTGCCGCGCACCGAGGTGTTCTTCGCCGAGACGTCCGACACGATCGGACCGCTGGGCGCGAAGTCGATGAGCGAGAGTCCGTACAATCCGGTTGCGGCCGCGCTCGGCAACGCGATTGCCGATGCCACCGGCATCCGCTTCACCGCGCCGCCTTTCAAGCCGGACCGGCTGTTTCCGGCGCTGCTCGAGAAGTTTGGCGGCCAGAGCGGGATGGTTCGCTTCACCTCTCCCGTAGGGAGAGGTCGGAGGGCATCGAAGATGCGATCCGGGTGAGGGGTCTCACTGAGTCCCACCGCCCCTCACCCGGATTGCTGCGCAATCCGACCTCTCCCCGTCGGGGAGAGGTGAACCACCGACAGCCCGTCGAAATTACATGCTTTAACTGCCGCGATAGGTCGAATAGCTCCACGGCGTGACCAGGAGCGGCACGTGATAGTGCCCCTCCGGCTCGCTGAGAGCAAAGCGCAGCGGAATCTCGTCGAGGAATGGCGGGTCGGACAACGGCACGTTACGTTCGGCGTAATATCTGGCAACGCTGAACCTGAGCTCGTAGCGGCCGATCGGCACGGGGCGACCGCCGATCAGCGGCTGATCCGTGCGGCCGTCCGAGTTGGTTACTGTGCGCGCAATGACACGGCTGTCGCCGAGGCTCGCAAGCTCGACCAGCTCGACCGGGATGCCGGGCGCGGGCTTGCCCGTGTGATTGTCGAGCACATGCGTCGACAGCCGGCCGTGCACCTTCAGCTTGTCGTCGGCGACGATGAGCTGATCCAGCCGCAACGCGGAGATGCGGCCGATCTCCTCGATCGCACGCCTTGTCTCGGTCTTGACGATGTTGAGCAGCCGCATCTCGAAGTCACGCAGGATGGAATCCCTGGTGTAACGGCGCACACAGACGATATAGGGGAAGCCGAACTTCTCCCGATAGGCGTTGTTGACACGCTCGAATGCCGCGAATTCGGCGTCCGACAGCCGGTCGAGGCCGGCGCTGTTTTGCTCGTCGATTGATTCCGCCGTGAGACCGGCGGCGCGCTGCGTCTTGTTGGCGAGATCGGGATGCGCCCGGATCAGCGCCAATTGCACGTCCGGTTCAGCGCTCTGGATCGCCGCCAGCAGCGCGGCGTGCAATTGGTTGATGCCCGCGAACGGCCGCTTGCCGGCGAGCTGTTCGGCGATCCATGGCGAATATTCGACGACGTTGGCGAGTGCCGCGACGAAATCGGCTTTGCTTGCGGCGTTGACGTCGGCCAGCGAGATCTGCGACATCATCCTCTCACTCGATCTCGAATGCGTCGGCCGCAAAGTGCGCGTGCTTGTCGTGCCAGTGCTGCGCGATCTGCAATCGCGTCGGCACCCAGACGCGCTCGTGCCTGCCGATATAGTCCAGGAAGCGCATCAGCCCCGCAGCGCGGCCAGGCCGGCCGGCAAGGCGGCAGTGCAGACCGACCGACATCATCTTCGGCGCGGTCAGCCCTTCCGCATAGAGCACGTCGAAGGCATCTTTCAGATAGGTGAAGAACTGCTCGCCGTCGGCAAACCCTTGCGGGTTGATGAAGCGCATGTCGTTGGCATCTAACGTGTAGGGAATGATGAGCTGCTTGCCGCCTGCGCGCTTGACCCAATAGGGCAGATCGTCGGCATAGGAGTCGCAGAGATAGAGGAAGCCGCCCTCCTCCATCAGGAGACGGTTGGTATTGATGGAGGAGCGCCCGGTGTACCAGCCGAGCGGCCGCGATCCGGTCGCCTCGATGTGGACGCGGATGGCTTCGGCGATCTCGGCGCGCTCCTGCGCCTCGGTCATGTCCTTGTGCTCGATCCACTTCAGGCTGTGGCTGGCGATGTCCCAGCCCGCCTCCTTCATGGCAGCTACGATTTCCGGATTGCGTTTCAGCGCGGTCGCGACTCCGAACACGGTGGCCGGCCAGTTGCGTTCGCCGAACATCCGCCACAGCCGCCAGAAGCCTGCGCGCGAGCCATATTCGAACATCGATTCGATGTTGGCGTGGCGCTGGCCCGGCCAGGGCTGGGCCCCGAGCACGTCGGACAGAAAGGCTTCCGAGGCGCGGTCGCCGTGCAGAATATTGTTCTCGCCGCCTTCCTCGAAATTGACGACGAACTGCACCGCGACCCGCGCGTTGCCGGGCCACTCGGGATGCGGCGGATTGCGGCCGTAACCGCGAAGATCGCGCGGGTAGCTTGCGTCGGTCACTCAGACTTCCTCGAAGCGGATCGGTAGAGCGCCCTTCCACAGCACGCTCTTGCCGAGCGTCGCCAGATTCTCCAGGCCCGAAGTCAGCGTGATGAAATGGTTGCCGGCGAGCTGGCCCATCTTGCTCGCGAAATGCACGCCACCATAGGCGAGCAGGATCTCGGTCTCGCTGATACCGCCGGGATAGAGGATGATCTGGCCGGGCGCGGGATAGCTCGTATGGTTCTCGTAGCCGACGCCGAAATCGAAATCGCCGAGCGGCATCCACACCCCTTCGCCACTCCAGCGCACATGGATGATGTGACTTTCGAACGGCAGCGCCTTGCGGAAGGCGGCGACAGTCTTGGGTGCCAGCTGCTCCTCGAAGCGGGCATCGAAGGTGAAATCGCCGGCGCGGATAACGAGTTTGCTCATCTCATCTCTCTGGGTCGGGGGCGTAGCCCACCGTGGACTCCTCGGCAAAGAGCATTCCGTCGGGCCTCGCGCAAGGGGCGTAGCCGCATCACCGGCGGTCGTAGGACCAGCCGAAAATGCCGCTCCGCCGGACCTCCGGCTCCGCGGCAGGCAGCGGCGCCTCCTTCAGTTCCGTGTGCGGCGACGGGGGCGGCGCCGGCAGGGTCTCGCATGTCATGGAGTAGACCAGCTTGCCATCCGCCGTACGCCCGATCGGGGCACAGGGGTCCGGATGCGCCGCCGTGGTCTGCGGCTTCATCTTGACTTGCGCAGCCGCCGGCGAGGCGATCAGCAGCAGAACCAGCAGATATCTCGACATCGTTGTCGCTCTGAAAACTCAACGCGACCATTGAACCGGATTGCGGCGGGCAAGTCCACCGGCGCCGCGGGTGCGATTGCGGAATATTTAGCCGAATGCGCACACACGCCTTCGCGTCCTCGCGGCGCGTTTCGCCCGAGCTTTGCTTCGTCGCTCCACCCTCAAAGCCGAGAGGGCGCAGGGAAGGCCGCATAGGCGTTAAGTTTATTCTTGAGTGTTGGAATCACACGTGATTCCTAGCCGGGATGGCAGACGAATCGCTTCTGAACGAGGACTGGACGAGAGTGCTTACGCAACTCGGCGGGGCTGCGCAGCTTGAGATAAGTGCGCGCCAGACGAAGGCTTTCGTGCGGCGGCGCCAAATTCCAGATGCGGTGTCGTTACTTCGGCTGATGCTGGCCTATTGTCTGGGTGAAAGAGGGTTGAGATCGACAGCCGCGTGGGCCGCTTCTGTTGGCCTTGCCGACCTCAGTAGCGTGGCGTTGTTCTATCGCCTGCGTCAATGTGGCGATTGGTTTGCAGTGCTGGTGGAGGGCTTGCTCGCTGCGGCAGCCCCGAAGGCGAGCCTGACCCCGTCCGTGGGTCTGAAGGCATGTGCTGGGGGATCGGTCATGCTGAGGCGTTCGCGGCAGCTCGCGGCGATGGCATCCTCTTTTGCTCGCGCTGCGACGCTCTGGGCGCTGACGCCGCTGCAAGTCAAGGTGCCACAGCGGGTTGGTTCAGCCACCGATCCAGCTGACCAAGCAGCGGGAACCAAATGGCAAGAACTTAGTTGGTCCTTCCAAATCACGCCGTAATAACGTGATGCCGACACGAGGCCTCAGCTTGGCACCAGCCCCGGAGCTGAGGCCTTTTTGTCGCCTGTGTACATTTTGTACAAAGCACCGGAACGCAGTCCGGGTTTCTGACTCATCCCACGGGGACACTTCGATGGGATAAAAAAGACGTGCCGCGTTACACCTCCTTCGCCCGAGAGGCCGCAGCAACGCTGCTGCGAATGGCAAAAACGACAAAGGACCCGCAGGTTGCGTCGGGATTGATCCAGCGAGCGGCCGACCTAAAGGACCGCACGGGCGAGCTTCCCCCGGTTGATGTTGAGGCAGTCGCCGAGGAGCCAAAGAAGCCGCTGACGAAGAACTAAAGACCAATTGTCGCAGAGATAGATGTTCGCGGTCGAAGCAAGAGACTCCTTAGTCGCCGCTTTATTACGGCGATTCAATCTTACTTCGCGCTCACACTCCATTCAGAAGGACCCCTACGCTGCCTGGGGCGACTACACCCAACGGGAGAAACGAGATGAGAATTAAATTCGCACTTCTCGCATTGGCCACTTTAGGTGGCGCTGCAATTTCGACCGGAGCCGGTTCAGCGTTGCCGCTCGCCCCTGTGGGACAGTTCCAGTCTTCGAACGTCGAGAGTGTTGCAGTGGTCTGCGGTCCGCGCGGTTGCGTCCGCACAAGGCCCGTGTATCGGCGTGGGGCCTACGTCGTCCGCCGCCCCTATGTGCGTCGCGGCTACGGCTACCATCGGGGTTATCGTCGGTACTGATCTTGAAAAGGGGGCTTTCGGCCCTCTTTTCTTGCGAACGTTCCATCGCGATCAACTGCGCAGAATGTTCTAGTTCTTCACCGAACTTCTGTGGTCTGCCCCGTTAGCCGCACATACGTGCCGCTCTCATGCAGCTCTAGCCAGCCTCGCTCCTGCGCCAGCGCGACTGCAGCGCGGAATTGTTCGCCGATCCCGCCTTGCTTCAGGAAGGGGACATTGATCAGCTCGATGAAGATGCGCCCATCCTGCACGGGCTGGATGCCGGAGGCGATCTCAACCAGCTTGCGAGCGGCGTTTTCCGGGTCGGCCAAGGGGCGAGCAGAAGCGTATTTCATGGTAGCGACCGATACATTGAGTCGCCATACCTGACCAACCAAATGCGCGCGCCAGCCTTCGATATGAAGTTACTTCGGCTCGTGCTTGCCAGCTAATTCGCGAGCCGCCAAGCTAAGCTCCAGCTCTCTAAGCTGCTCGACCAACTGCTCTATGATCGCTTCATAGTCGGATGGCGTCAGTGAGTGTACGCCGCGCAACTCCAATTGGTTCTGGAGGATCGTCGCCATCATGGCTTTAATGCTCATGCGCGCTTTTCCGAGAAATAAGATCGTCACAGAAATCAATGTCAAGTAGATGCTAAGCATCGCGCGTAGGCAATGGCCGTAGATCTACGGGAATGTGTCCGAACCGCGAGAAGAGTTGGCTCGGCAAACGACTTCGTCGGGATGGAATGAAACAGGACTTCTGACTTAGCGGATTGCGGTGGTGGGCAGTCTGCTGATCACGCTTCCGCCTTCCGCCGTAATCCGCAACGGTCCATCGCGCATTTCAAAAGTGTATTCAAAGCTGCTTGAGCCGCTGCCTTGCGCATTCCGTGCAGGACTACGAACCATCCAATCCACTATGCCACTTGCTTTACACGAGCCGACCGCCTCGTTGCATTCTACAGTAAGTGAACCTTCACGCATCTTATACAGGCGCTGAGGCCACCGATTTATCGATTTCATCTTATCCGCGACGACCTCGTTATCCGAGAGATCGCGACCGTAGAAGAGGACATGTACGCCGTACAGACGCGGAAGAACTGCCGCGACTTTATCGTTAGGGCCGGACCATACGGTGAACAAGAGCCTTACGAATTCACTGACCTTCGCGCGGAGCGAGGAAGGTGAATGTGACGGGTCTGCCTGCGAGGGGGCTAGGGCTGAACCCGTTTTGAATGGTTCAAGGAGTTTCACCTCAATATCGTTCTTCTTGGCATCTTCTGCGCTCAACCAAGTCATCGATGCAGGCGATGCTTGCGTTATGTATATTACTGCGGAGTACGACAGGCCAAGTTTGTTGACGTAAGCTCCCAAGATGGCATTTCCCACGCCGGTCTCATTGCCCGATGAGCTATCATAGGCCGCATGAAACCCAACTTGAGCACTTGCCGCCATATATCGTGGAGTCCCGCCAAGCCAAGCAAGAGCGCAAGCCGATGCACAACGGCTATTTGCAGGCACTAGCGTCGCGAAGCCCCTTGAGCGGATTGTTTCACCGATGCTGATCCCGGCTAAAAGGCTTCCACCGTCGCTTCGTAGCGCTACAATGGCTTTTGGTACATTCGCCGTCCTTTCCGCGAACAGACTAGCATCACCCTTCTCGAAGTTTCCTGACACGTCTATGAAGGTGAATTCGCCTAGCGGGTGGATGGCTAGTTCGGCGGCATGGCACGGAAGCCAACTTCCAACCACAATCGCGACAGCCGTCGAAATAAGACGAGCGCCTGCGAGCTCGGCAATTGACCTTCCAAGCTCAACCCAGTCCAGCGACGTCAGGTTACTGCGCATTCTGAACTACGACCGACAACACAAGCTCACGCGGGCCAAGGCTCAGCAGATCCGGAAACGCGCCCCGGTATGCCGATTGGTCCGCCAACAAGTTTCGCCGCGATGTTTGTATGAATGTTTATGATAGCTCCGTCGCCCCCACGCAGCGGCATCCGAAGCGGAAATCACTGAAATGGCAGGAGTTGAAAGCGCGATCAAAAGCGCGAGCACCATTGAAGTTAGTTTCAAAGTCGGGTTCCTTTTTCTTTTTTCAGCGAGCAGCTTTGCGCCAACCCGCTGCTTCGGCCTCCGCTTCAGTGCAGAACCAGCGTTCGCCGAGGCCCTTGTCCATGGCGATCTTTGAGTAGTTCAACTGACCAGGCGAGTGAAAGATGTGTTCTCCCTTACGGTTTACGTTTCCCTTAATGACGCAATTTGGATCGGGAGCGGCAGCAGCCGAAACTGCGCCCAGCAGTATTGATTGAGCGTTCACCGGGACCGATGCGGCGCCTAAGACCTCGGTTTTTTTGTTTCGATGCCGCCAGTCCCAAGGCGCAATGAACGCTCCTTGCCATAAGCCTAAGCGCGCCTCGCGAGCCGTCATCTCGTTGGAATCATAGGAATGTGAGTACTTCGTAAATGAGAGAGCCCAGCCTTGGCGCACCATCCAGCCAGCAACGTCCTCGCCTTCAATGAAGCACGTTGCAAGAGAGCGGCCGTAGCGGTCTTGGCCGTTCAGATCGCAGTCCCATTCTCGTCCTGCCGAGTAAGAAGCCGCGTGGCTTAGCTTTGCGTGGTGAAGCAAAGGTTTGGTTTGCAAACTTCTCCGGTGAAGAGTTGACGTGGGACCGCGAGGCCATGGTAGTGCCCGCAGGCGTGACGTCATCCGCTACCCGCACTCGTGTGTTGCGGGTCAGTGGGCGGGAGAGTCAGCAAACAATTCGAACATGGCTGCAAGTTGCCGATTTAGCGATTGACCAAGGCGGGCGAGCGCGACCACCGACGCATGGTTGGCCGGGAGCAAAGATGCGCATCATACGGTCTCCTCCGTAGTTTTACTGGCCCGGAGTGAGCCTGCTAAAGATTGCAATTGATTGCCGCGCGGCGTCACACTGACGGTGCCTTCGATCCTTTGAGGAGCGTTCGATGGTTGACCAGAGAACTGCGCCTTACGCGGCGTTGATATTGCGACTTACGATTGCTGGCCTGTTTGTTGCGGCACTCTATGGTAAGTTCGTTCTAAAGCCGATTAGCCTTTGGTGGAACGGGCTTCTTAAGGCGGGGTATCCGGAATGGGTGCTCGCCTATACACTCAGCGCAGAGTTCGCGGCCGCAATCTTGCTACTGCTCGGCATCTATACTCGATGGATCAGCCTCTACACCCTGCCTATGATGCTCGGCGCAACTCATTTCTGGATGGTTCGTAAGAGTTTCTGGTTCGTCGAGGGCGGATGGGAAATGCCGTTCGCATGGGCAATCATGCTGGTTGTGCAAGCTCTGCTTGGAGATGGAGCTTTCGCCGTCCCAGGTGCCCAGCCTGCCATGGGAGCGGCGGATGCAGCGAGCGGCCGCCTGAAAGAGCGCCTTTGCTGGCTCAGCGCTTGCCGGGCAAATCCCTCCACGTAGTGCTTAACCACGCGGAAGAGCGCGACGGATCCGGCGAGAGACGCAGCAGATGCCATGAAGAAATGAGTTCCGCTCACATGAACGTTTCGTACTCGCCGCTCTCTCCGGGCGGCGTTTTGTTTGTGCTTTTCGAAAGAAAGCCCGCGCCATGGCCATCAGAGCCTGAGCACATCATCCCGCAACTGGCCGTTGCGGCACCTTCGCGTCGTTCCAAGGCTTCGTTCTGAGGACGTGGCCTTTCGGAACTCTTGCAGTCCGCAATGAGTTACAGAGCCGCCGACAGAAGCGAGCATGAGCCGTCGCGTGCGCGATAGCACGTGATGGTTTCTCGATCGCGCCGGTCGGCAGCACTTGAACAGAGAGAGGCGACAATGAAGGCACCACTTCTTCTTGCTGGCGCATTAATCATCGGATGCGCCGCCCCGGCACTGGCCGACGAGTATTATGTCGTGCAGGGTCCGAACCGCCAATGCACCGTTACCACGACACGTCCGGCGGACAAGGAGGTCGTAACACAGATCGGTCCGCTGGCTTTCAAGAGCCGCGTGGAAGCCGAAGATCGCATCAAGCAAACCAAAGTCTGCGAGGAAGGGACAGTTGGTAGCAGCAGCAGCACGACTGTGATCAAAGAGAAATAGTCGAGGGCATCATTCCTGATCATCTTTGGGCTGTTCGAGAAAAGTCGCGCCCATTCCTGTCGGCGCGACTTTTTGTGTTCTCCAGACACCAACTGACCAGCGATTCTTGGGCGAGTTCATTCCGGCGCCCTTTGCCGAATTCCACCACAACTACGTGAGCAAATGCGCGGATGCTCGAAATTCCACGCCGCTGCGATCATTGCGAAGAAGAGTTTGCGCCCGAAGAGCTGACCGTTCTTGCGCCACCGGCCGGGGATGGCGAGGTGATCTGCGCTCCGTGCATCGAAATCAAGCTACGTCGAGCTGTCGCGAAGCTACCGCGCGGTGATAACTGATGTCCCGACGCATCATCGTCGTCTCGATCGCGGCTTCCGTGTTGCTGAGCGCGGGCATTGGATAGTCGGGGAATGCGCCGGGCATCGGCTGCAAGTTGCCGACGTAGCGATTGACCATGCGGAAGAGCGCGAGGATGGCGGCTAGTTGGCGGTTGTGCTGTCCAGGCTGCACATTTCCGAGAGTTTTTTACAAGGAGGACGAATTGGGGGGCATCAATCGCTTCAGTCTTTCGGCTAGACCTCCCCATTCGGTCTCTATTCTGTTGAGCCAGCCGTTTCCGCGACCACCGGTATGAGTGACGCCGTAGATTTCGACCCCCATTGAATCGAACAGGCCCCAAGGCATCATCCCCTGTGCCAGATAGCATTCGGCCGGTCACTACTTCGGAGATTGCACGGAAGGGAGTCGAACGTCCCAAGCAGATAACCATTAAGGGCTTAACGATGTCGATTTGCGGCGGCGCAAATTCTCGTGCACACCGAAGGAAATCGGCCCAATTCAAATCACCTCGCATATCTCCCGCTTTAACGAACGGAAACACTTATCGATTCAGGGCAGAAAAGAGCAAAGAGGGCGGACCCGAACCCAAGGAAGCTCAGTCCGAAGTACACGAAGTATAATCGCGACAGGGTAAGGGTGTGCGCTGTGACTTTTGCTTCGTCTGAGCGCTCATTCGCAAGATGGAACCAGCGGTGCACCACCTCGGGCGAAATGCTCAGCAAGTCCACAACGGCTTGATTGAACAGAATGACTGAGCCCAGAAATGGCACGATGATAGTCAAGCTAAGGAGTCGTGACTGACCAATTCTGCGAATAGACGACCAAGAAATGTGCGATAGTGGGCGACTATCAAGTAATGTGTACCAAAGGCGGAGTGGGTTGAGCTTGTAATTCATGGTGCCATTGGAATCTCTCGGGGACCGACGCGGGGCACCAGTGACCCCGCGTCCGTTTATGCAATGAGCGCAAGTTATGCAGTACGCCCCATGCGCCGCGCGGCCTCTTCCTTGCTGCCGACGTGGCTGACTTCCTTCAGCACGTGATTAATCGCACGCACGTTGATCACGTATGCTGCGGCGATCTCGTGCTGGAACTGACCGGCCCAACGACGGAGCCAAACGTCCACAGCTTCTTCGAAGGTGAATTTGGTCTTACGCGGGGTGTTGTCTTGTGTGACAGGAGTGGTCACGCTAAGGTGCCTTTCGTGGTTGCTGAAAGCGCGGAAGTGCCTTCGAGGGTTAAACGACTTGTTTGCGAAGCCCTGCGCAGTGGTTTGACGGCTTATGCCGCGCTCTCCCGGGAGCCGAGTTCGTTCTGGCCTCCCTCGCCCTCGTAGAAGTCACGGACACCGCGCCGGTTGACGCCAATGCCGCATCCGCAAGAGCTTGACCGTAGCAACGACGGCCAGGACCACGCGGTTTTGCCGTACGCGCGGCTCGCCTGCGCCACAGGGTTCGCATTGTGCACCTTGCCATCGACATGCTGGCGCGACGAACCTGACAGCGCCGTCCGTCTGCGCGAAGCTTAAGGACTCACGGAGAGCAATCCGCCCTGCCCTTGGCCTCTCGCGCCCGACGCTGCCGCGTCCACCGCAAGCCCGGCTCCGCGATCATCACGACACATGATCGCCCCTCTCGGATGAGCCGGGAGGCCGACATATACGTCATTTCCGAATTTCGGTAAAACAGAATTTTCGCACAGGAGGATTGACAGGCAGGCGACACACATGAGACGGCAGGGAGAGCCGAAACCGGAAACAGCAAGGGCGGTGCAAAGCACCGCCCCCTTCTTCGCGCATTCCGGAGGTTGCCGCAGTTTGACCGACGACGTGCCGGATCGCACCCGCGGCCTACGGCGAAAACGATCGCTTAATATGGCTGGGAATAGTAGCGCGGACCGTAATAAGGACCGCCGCCGTAATAACCCGGGCCGCCGTAGTAAGGACGCGGGCCATAATAATAGCGGTTCTCATAGTATTCGCGGCGTTGGCTCTCGGCGATTGCTCCTCCGATCAGGCCTGCCGCGGCGCCCATGAAGGCGAGGCCCGCTGCGTTCGGGCCGCGCCGGTAATAGCGATGACGGCGAGCGGCGCTGAAATCGGTGGCGCCCGACACGGCCTGGCCAGCGACGTCTGCCCTGGCGGATGGTGTCCCGGGCGAAGCGGCCACGGAGGGCGAGGCGGAGACTGCGATCAGGGCGAGACTTGCGAACGCGGCGACGAGCGTGCTGCGGCCGGCCGCGGGAATCATGGGTCTAATGCTCATTTGACGTTCCTCTGTTCTCGCCCAAAGAGCCCATCAGCAAACGACACGTAACGCGCAAACCACTGAAATGGTTTCCTGATCGCGGCGATCTGCCACGCTTTGAACGATTGTAAACCGAACGACTAGGTCCAGCTTGAACCATCCAACCTGAGCGGATAATGAACAGCCGCGCCGTTTTTCGGTCGCCGTAAGCGTTTGACGTGAACCAACGCATCAACCGACGCCGTCGGGATCGATGCCATTTAAGGGTTCAACGTGATCGACGCGTCCTTTTCCTTGAAAGAAATCAGATGATTGCGGTTCGCAAACTGCCGGCGCGCTATGCGCCGATCGTAATGCCCTTTGTGCTGTCCGTCCTCATGACCGCGGTGGTGTCGGTCATTTCGACGCTGCGGAGCCTCGGCGCAACGCCGGCGTTCCTGGCAACCTGGCCCGGCGCCTGGGCGCTGTCATGGCTCGTCGCGTTTCCGACGCTGCTCGTGGTGCTGCCACTGGTCCGCCGGATCGTAGCCTGCCTCGTCGCCTCGCCACCTCGACAAGGCCAATAGACTACGACAGCGCCCCCAAAACCCCGCGCGTCGCCTTGTCGATTTCCTCGACATAGCGGCGACGGGCAAAGGTCTCGGTGAGGAAGCCGACCACCTTGCGGCTGTCGGTGGAATCAACCACCGCCAGCATCTCGGCTTCCGCCTCGTCGAACACCGCCATCGCCGACTTCACGTTCATTTCCGGGATCAGCACGATATCGGTCAGGCGCGCCAGCTCGACCACCTGGATGTCGTCGGCGATGGTGTCGAGGTCGTTGGAGAACAGGTCTGGCAGCATGACCAGGCCGACATATTCGTCGGCATTGTTGACGACGACGATTCCGGGCCGCGACCCCAGCGCGAATTCGCGGCGCACGGCCGCGATCGTCGTGGTCGACGGCACCTTGCCGACGTCTGAACGCATCAAGCGCTCGACGGTGAGGTTGCGCAGCCAGCCGACGTCGTTGGCGCTGCGGATGGTCTCGCCACGCAGATGCAGGCGCCAGGTCGAGAAGGAATGGCCGAACATGAAGCGGACGCAGATTGAGGTGACGATGCAGCCGGCCAGCACCACGGCGGTGACGTCGACATTGCGGGTCATCTCCAGCACCAGGAACGACATCGTCAAGGGACCGCCGACGATGGCGACGCCGAGCGTCGCCATGCCGGTCAGCATCGCGACCAGCGGATCGATCACGAAGTTCGGACTGATCAAGAGCAGCACCGCGGCAAAAAACTTGCCGATCAAGCTGCCGACGAACAGCGAGGCGAAGAACAGGCCGCCACGGAAGCCCGAGGCGAGCGAGATCAGGCAGGCCGTCACCTTCAGGGCGATGATCAGTGCGATCAGGCCGATCGTCATGTCATGAAAGAGATCGAGCACCATGGCGCCGTGGCCGGCTGCGAGCACCTGCGGCGTGACAATCGCGAAGCCGCCGACGATGAGGCCGCCGATCACCGGACGCAGCCAGACCGGCATCCAGGCGAACAGGCGCTCGAACGTCGGCGAGGAGCGCATCACGGCGATGCCGACGCCGCTGGTGACGAGCGCAAGTCCGATCAGGGCGAGGTATTGCTCGACGCCGACGGCGCTGACTTTCGGTATCTCCAGCGAGTACGGCGCGCCCCCCAGCCATTGCGCGGTGAGGGCGCCGGCGAGCGAGGCCGCCAGGATCGGAGCGGCGCTACCGACCGAATACACGCCGACGATCAGCTCGCAGGCGTAGAAGGCGCCGGTGATCGGCGCGCCGAACGCCGCCGCGATTGCAGCGGCAGCGCCGCAACCGACCATCAGGCGCAGATCGTTGCGGCGGAGATTGAAGAACTTGCCGAGCAGCGAGGCGATGCCGGAGCCGATCTGGGTATAGCCGGCTTCGAGGCCGACCGAGGCGCCGCAGCCGTTGGAGATCAGGGTCTGGCTCGACACCACCAAGCTGTCCCGCATCGACAGATTACCGCCGCGCAGTGCGTTTGCCTCGATCGGGTCGACCGCATTCGAGATCTTCATGCGCCGCCGCGACCATTCCATGATGCCGAGCGCGAACCCGCCGAGTGCAGGCGCGATCAGCGCCGCCCAGGGACTGACGCTCGCATTGGACGAGAGGCGGACATCGACAGGGATGCCGTAGATCACGACGTGCGCGATCTGGGCGATCTCGGCCATCAGCGTCACGATCGCGCCCGCGAGCGTGCCGATCACCAGCGCGAGCGGGATCAGGTAGAACTCGTTGCTGCGCAGCAGGGCACGCAGCCGAACCATGGTACGGTTCGTCCCCTTGCGATCGACGAGATGTCTGATCCGCACGAACACTTTCTGCCCGCCCTACCCTTCCGACAGGCCGTAGCCTGCCATGCGCTGGCGGACCCGTTCGATCTCGGCGCTCGGCAGCAGCGGCGGTTGTCCGATCTGGAGACAGCCGTGATATTGCCGCGCCAGTGTCTCGACCTCGACGGCGAGCCACATCGCCTTGTCCAGCGTCTTGCCGATCGCGATCATTCCGTGATGGTCGAGCAGGCAGGCAAGCCGGCCCTCCAGCGCCCGCACCGCATGTTCGGACAGCTCCACGGTGCCGAAAGTGGCATAGGGCGCGCAGCGGATGCTGTCGCCACCGGCGGCCGCGATCATGTAGTGCACCGGCGGGATCTCCATGCCCATGATCGCCAGGATGGTGCAATAGGTCGGATGGGCGTGCACGACGGCGTTGACGTCGGGCCGGGACTTCAGGATGTCGCGATGGAAGCGCCACTCGCTGGACGGCTTCTGCCCAGGAGCATGCGAGCCGTCCATCGCCATGAACACGATCTGGTCCGGCGTCATAGCGTCATAGGGCACGCTGGTCGGGGTGACCAGAAGCCCATCCACATGCCGGATGCTGATATTACCCGAGGTGCCCTGGTTGATACCGAGCGCATTCATGCGGCGGCAGGCGTCGATGATGGCCTGTCTCTTGGCGAGCTCGTCCGCTGTCATCGACATCTCGATTTCTTCTCGGCTTCTTGGCGGTTTGTCGGCGATGGGCGTTTGCTAGACCGGAAGTACGTCAAAGCAATAAGGCAGCGCAAGAGAAAGCGACCCGGACCGGCCCATGTCTTGCCGGCACGGCCGCAACGTCTGGAAATACATCGCAAAATCAAAGAATTAGCAGATTGTCGCAGTCTCACCGAACGCCCGGCTGGCTGCTGCAATCCCGTCGTCGCGAATGGAGCCGGGCGGCCTGCGAGCAGCATGCCGAGCATGCGCGAGCGCACGGCATCTGCGGTGCGCTCGAGGATGCGGGCGATCAGATGAGCGGAGGCGAAGCACAGCAGCAGAAGCAGGCCCGAGAGCACGACCACGATGATGATCGCGAGCTTCGCAGCATCACGAAGGCGGACAGGGAGATGTCAATCGTTGGCGTCTCTTCCAGCCCGGCTTCTTCAAGTACCGAGCCATAACAAAAGTTAACCCGCGTGCTCTGTAAAACGATCGGGCAGCTCGATCGGACAGCAACCATTCTGCACGATTGCCGTTTCACTCAGCATCGACACACGAATTAGAAGCAGCCGCGACAATTGCACGAGCACCGTTCCACAATTGACCCGCACGATCCCGTTGCCTGCAGTCACTGGGCGCTTCGATTAGGGACAAACGTCAGAGAGCTCAAGGCTGCCATTCATCAATTCGGTAGCGCTGCGGATGCGGTGGCCTATGGTCTTCAGCAATGGAGGCACAGCGCATCGCGTGGCCATTGGCAAGCCCGCAGCGGCGCGCCGCAGGTCGGTATTCTCTCCGATTCCATGGTCACGCGCGGCGAGCAACTCGCCTCGGTCGCCTTGATCTGCGTCAACGCCGTCGGGCTCGTCGCGGGCGCGGTGCCACGGATCCTTCCGGCAGCGCCCGAAGCAGACATCGATGCTTACCTCGACGGCCTCGACGGCATTTTCATCGGCGGCGGACAGACCAACGTCCATCCCTCCCGGTATGGGCAAATGGCCGACGAGGCGCGCGACGGTCCGTTCGATGAATTCCGCGACGAGATTGCGCTTCGCCTGATCCCGCGTGCATTGGCGCGGGGCATCCCCGCTCTTTTCATCTGCCGCGGAATGCAGGAGCTGAACGTTGCTCTCGGCGGCACGCTGGCAAAGGAGCCGGACGATATGCCCGAGGACCAGCGTCATGGCACGCCCGAGGCGGACAATGAGGATGCGCGCTATCGGTTGCGGCAGAAGGTGACGCTGCGTAAGGGTGGCGTCCTGCAGCAGATCTGTAGCGCAGAGGCCATTCCGGTGAATTCGCTGCATAGTTTCTTGATCGCCGATCTGGCCCCGGGCCTCGTCGCGGAAGCGGTGGCCGAGGACGGCTCGATCGAGGCCGTCAGCGTCAAGGGCGCGAGCGCGTTTGCGCTCGGCACACTCTTTCATCCGGACTATTGGGCCAGCACGGATCATGCCTCGGCCCGCATCCTCTCGGCGTTCGGAGACGCGGTTCGCAAGCATGCCAAGCCGCAAGGGGCAGCGTAGGCCATGCACCGTTACCGCTTCGGCATCGAGGAAGAGTATTTTCTGGTCAATCGGCAATCGGCGGCGCCTAGATCCGAGCTGCCCAAGCCCTATATGGCGGCGGCCCAGAAGCGCCTCGGCGAACGGCTGACCACCGAAATCCTGCAATCGCAGATCGAGGTGGCGACGCCGCCGCTGGCGTCTTCGGCCGATGCGATCGCCGAGCTCACGCGCTACCGCTCGGTTCTCGCCGAGGTCGGCAAGGACCACGGGGTCGGCATCATTGCCGCGGGGACGCATCCACTGGCTCAACCGCAGCAGCAGCGCATGACGCGCAAGCGCCGCTACAGCAAGGTCATCAACGATCTCGGAATGGTCGGCCTCGGCAATCCTATCAGCGGCCTGCACGTTCACGTCGAGGTGCCTGAGCCGGACCAGCGCGTCGAGATCATGCACCGCCTGGTGCCGTTCCTGCCGCTGCTGCTGGCGCTCTCGACCTCGTCGCCGTTCTGGTGCGGCTGTCCAACGGGACTGCTGGGCTACCGCAATGCCGCAAACGACGCCCTGCCCCGGACCGGTTTCCCGGAGATGTTTCGCAACCTCGCCGAATACGAGACCTATGTGAAGACATTGGTCGACGCGGGCATCGTCCCCAATGCCACCTATGTCTGGTGGGCGCTGCGGCCGTCGCTTCAGCATCCGACCCTGGAGCTGCGCATCACCGACTGTTGCACGGCAATTGCAGACTCGGTAGCAATCGCAGCCCTGTTTCGCGCGCTGGTCCGGCGTATCGTGCACCATCCCGATCTGAATGCCACCTATTCGCCTGTGCACCGCGCGCTGATCGAGGAAAACCGCTGGCGAGCCCAGCGCTATGGAACCGACGGCACATATATCGATCTGGCGTCCTTTGAGCCGATCTCATTCAGGAGCTGGCTCGAGGCGGTGATTGCCATGCTGGCGCCCGACATCGCGCATCTCGGCATCGAAGGCGATATCCAGCATTTGAAGATGATCCCGAAGCGCGGCACTTCGGCGCATCTTCAGCTCGAATATTTCCGTAGTTTGCGGAAATTCGGTCGCTCGCCGCGGGAGGCCATTGCCGACGTGACGAAATGGCTGCGGACTTCGACCGAGGCCGGCGACTTCACGGCGCGCGGCAGTGAGCCGAAGGGCACGCCGGTGCGGCAGCCTCTGGCGCATCTCGTCTGACATCCCCCGAGCGCGGCCGCATGGAACGACGTTTCGGCAGCCGACTTAGCTCAGCATAACCGCAATGGACATCGGTGGAGACTAACTATGAGCGACAGCGGAGTTAGCATGCTGCTGGGTCACGCCTCGGCCCAGATGCTTTGGCTCTGGTTCATCGGCGCGTTCGTGCTCGGCGGCGTCCTCGTCTACGGAGTGATGAAGGCCGGCCGCCTGCGCCGCAGCGAGCGTGCGCGGCTCGATCGCGCGACCGAAGAGCGACAGCGCCAGGAAGACCCCTATAAGCGCCCGACCTGAGCGATCGCCACGAACCCCGGTTGCCAGTTTGGAACTTTCGTTCTCGAAAGGGTTTTGATCGCCTGAGGATTGAGGAAGGCGACGCCTTCCCGTGTCACCTCAAGAGGAGGACGTATGGCTAAACGAGCGAAGAAACGCACAACCAAGAAGACCGCGGCGCGGCGACCGCGTCAGGCGCCGAAGATGCTCAGCGACCTGTTCCTGGAGACGCTGAAGGACATCTATTTCGCCGAGAACAAGATCATCAAGACGCTGCCCAAAATGGCAAAGGCCGCAAACTCGAAGGAGCTTGCGGCGGCGTTCAACAAGCATCTGCGCGAGACCCAGGGCCAGGTCAAACGTCTCGACCAAGTCTTCAAAATGCTGGGCAAGCCGGCGCGCGGCAAGCCCTGCGAGGCCATCAACGGCATCGCGGACGAGGGCGCCGAAATCATGAAAGAGTTCAAGAACGCCCCCGCCCTCGATGCGGGCCTGCTCGCCTCGGCACAGGCGGTCGAACATTACGAAATCTCCCGCTACGGCACGCTGCGGACCTGGGCCGAGGAGCTCGGCATGCAGGATGCGGCAAGGCTGCTTCAGGAGACCTTGGACGAGGAAGAGGCGACCGACCGCGCGCTGACCGAGCTCGCCACCTCCGTGATCAACCTCGAAGCGGAAGAGGAGTACCGCGCAGCGGCCTGACGCCGTGCGTGGCCGATAACGGAACGCCGCGGTGCGAGCCGCGGCGTTTTCCTTTTCTGGATCGCAGGATCCGCATGGCACGTCCGCGCCGGCGGGCTGGAATTCTGGGGAACCAGTCCCATATGCAGCCTTTCCCATCGCCGAGTCCGCATCATGCAACCCAAAAATCCCCTCGACTGGATGCTGTCCGAAGCCCTGGACTCGCTGACCCGCGCCGAACGGCTGCGGCAGCAGTTCGGCCGCCAGGAAGTTTGCTGGGAGCCACCGATCGACGTGCTCGAAACCGAGCATGAGCTCCTGATCCTGATCGCGCTTCCCGGCGTCAATCCGAGCAATGTCGAGACGGCGATCCATGACGGCGTGCTCGTGATCTCCGGCCAGCGCACCCTTCCCCCGGAGCTTCGCAACGCCCGCATCCACCGGCTCGAGCTGCCGCAGGGCCGCTTCGAGCGGCGCATCGCGCTTCCGCTTGGCCGCTATGCCATCAGCCGCTTCGTGATGGACGGCTGCGTCGCGCTGCGCCTCGCCAAATCCTGAGATTGATCATGGCTCCCGAACAGATGAATACCCAGCAAAACGGTTCCGACGTGAAGATTCCCGAGGACGCATTGATCATCATCCCCGTGCGCGAGATGGTGCTGTTTCCCGGTGCCATCGCGCCGATTTCGATCGGCCGCGCAAAGTCCATCGCCGCCGCGCAGCAGGCGCTGCGCGAGCAGCGGCCGGTCGGCATCGTCCTGCAACGCAGCCCCGAGATCGACGAGCCCGGCCCGGACGACCTCTACCGGGTCGCGACCATCGCCAATATCGTGCGCTACATCACCGCGCCCGACGGCAGCCACCACATCGTCTGCCAGGGCGTGCAGCGCGCCCGCATCCTCGACTTCCTGCCGGGCACACCTTTCCTGGCTGCGCGCATCCAGCAGATCCCCGAGCCGACCACGACCTCGCCTGAGATCGAGGCGCGCGCGCTCAACCTGCAGCGCCAGGCCATCGAGGCGATCGAGCTGCTGCCGCAGGCCCCGCCCGAGCTGGCCGCGATGTTCCAGGGCACCAGCGCGCCCGGCGCGCTGGCGGACCTCGCGACCTCGTTCATGGACATCAAGCCGCAGGACAAGCAGGAGGTGCTGGAGACCATTGACCTCGCCTTGCGGGTCGAGAAGGTGTCGAAGCACCTCGCCGAGCGGCTGGAGGTGCTGCGCATCAGCAACGAGATCGGCCAGAAGACCCGGGCCAGCTTCGACGAGCGGCAGCGCGAGGCGATCCTGCGCGAGCAGATGGCGACCATCCAGCGCCAGCTCGGCGAAGGCGACGGCAAGCAGGCTGAGGTCGCCGAGCTGACGGCTGCCATCGCCAAGGCTAACATGCCGCCCGAGGCGGACGCGCACGCCAAGAAGGAGCTGCGCCGCTACGAGCGCATGCCGGAGGCCGCCGGCGAAGCCGGCATGGTCCGCACCTATCTCGACTGGCTGATCGAGCTGCCCTGGGCCCTGCCCGCGGAGAAGCCGATCGACATCAAGGAGGCGCGCCGCATCCTCGATGCCGATCATTTCGGCCTGGAGAAGATCAAGAGCCGGATCATCGAATATCTGGCGGTGCGCAAGCTCGCCCCGCAGGGCAAGGCCCCGATCCTGTGCTTCGTCGGCCCGCCCGGCGTCGGCAAGACCTCGCTCGGCCAATCCATCGCACGCGCGATGGATCGCCCCTTCGTGCGCGTCAGCTTAGGCGGCGTGCATGACGAGGCGGAGATCCGCGGCCACCGGCGCACCTATATCGGCGCGCTGCCCGGCAACATCATCCAGGGCATCAAGAAGGCGGGCGCCCGCAACTGCGTGATGATGCTCGACGAGATCGACAAGATGGGCCGCGGTGTGCAGGGCGATCCTTCCGCCGCCATGCTGGAGGTGCTCGACCCCGAGCAGAACGGGACGTTCCGGGACAATTACCTGGGCGTGCCCTTCGACCTGTCGCGCGTGGTGTTCATCGCGACCGCCAACATGCTGGATCAGATCCCGGGTCCGCTCCTGGACCGCATGGAGTTGATCAGCCTCGCCGGCTACACCGAGGACGAGAAGCTGGAGATCGCGCGGCGCTACCTGGTGCGGCGACAGCTGGAGGCCAACGGCCTCTCGGCCGAACAGGCCGAGATCGAGCCGGAGGCGCTGAAGCTGATCGTCAAGGGCTACACCCGCGAGGCCGGCGTGCGTAACCTCGAGCGCGAGATCGGCAAGGTGTTCCGGCATGCCGCGGTGCAGGTCGCCGAGGGCACGGCCGCAAAGGTCGTGGTGGGCCCGAAGGACATCGCCATCGTACTCGGCCAGCCGCGCTTCGAAGGCGAGATCGCGCTGCGCACCAGCGTTCCGGGCGTCGCCACCGGCCTTGCGTGGACGCCGGTCGGCGGTGACATCCTGTTCATCGAGGCGACGCGCGTGCCCGGCAAGGGCGGCCTGATCCTGACCGGTCAGCTCGGCGACGTCATGCGCGAGAGCGTGCAGGCTGCGCTGACGCTGGTGAAGAGCAAAGCCACCCAGCTCGGCATCGATCCGCAGCTGTTCGAGAAGAGCGACATCCATGTTCACGTTCCCGCGGGCGCGACCCCGAAGGACGGACCGAGCGCGGGCGTTGCGATGTTCACGGCGCTAACGTCCCTGCTCACCAATCGCACGGTGCGCAGCGACACCGCGATGACCGGCGAGATCTCGCTGCGCGGCCTGGTGCTGCCTGTCGGCGGCATCAAGGAGAAGGTGGTGGCCGCCGCCGCTGCCGGATTGAAGCTGGTGATGCTACCGGCGCGCAACAAACGGGACTACGACGAGATCCCAAAGAGCGCGCGGGACAACCTCGAATTCATCTGGCTGGAGCGCGTGGACGAAGCCATCGCCGCGGCGCTCGAGCCGGCTGACGCCAAGGTCGAAGCTGCGGAGTAACGGTGATGAGCGGATTGCTGGAAAGAGCGAAGCGATCGCAGAAAACGCAGCGGCTGCGCCAGCTGCTCGATCGCGCCATCGACCGGGTGCGCGATGCGCTGGTGGCGCCAGGACCGCGGCTTGAGCCAGTCCCGGTACGGGTGAAGCGCCGCAAGGGTTGAGCCCTCCGTCTCAAGCCCTCGCGGCAGCCCCAAATAAAAGGCCCCCTCCGATCGAGGGGGCCTTTGCGTTGTCAGGCCACGGCGTCCTTGGCAGCCTTGACCGGGCGGGCGCGGACGATCTTTCGGGCCGGCTTGGCCTTGAACATCATCTCTTCACCCGTGAACGGGTTGGTACCCTTGCGCGCCTTGGTCGCGGGCTTCTTGATGACCACGAACTTGGCGAAGCCCGGCACCAGGAACAGGCCGTTCTTTTTGAGCTCCTTGTGACCGACGTCGGTCAGCGTCTCCATCACGCTCTTGACGTCACGCTTGGAAAGCTCGGTGGCGGTCGCAATCTTTTCGATCAGCTGCGATTTCGACATTTGGGTTGGCATCGTGTCTCCTCTGATTCGTTGCCGGTTGCATATTAGACCAACCGGCGAAGGCCTATAGCCTTCTGCACAGTTTTGTCGCGGTTTTTACGGGCTTTTTTGGCCCTCTGTGACAAAAAACCCTGCATTTTAGCTGCTTCCGGAGCGAAAGGAGCCTCAGGCAGCGCTTTTTGCCTTGTTTCAAAGGCCCGCAAGCCACCTTGCTAAAGCTGATTCGATGCTTTCGACAAGCGACGACCGGCCTCTTTGCCGGAGGCCGGTCGCGATTCACCCTGAAATATAAGGGCTAGACGCGCTCGATGATGACCGCGGGCGCCATGCCGCCGGCGGCGCACATGGTGACGAGACCGCGCTTCAGGTCGCGCCGTTCGAGCTCGTCGAGTACGGTGCCGATCAGGATGGAGCCCGTCGCGCCGATGGGATGGCCGAGCGCGATCGAGCCGCCATTGACGTTGACCTTGGCGCGATCGAGCCTGAGATCGCGGATGTATTTTTCCGCAACCACCGCAAAGGCCTCGTTGATCTCGAACAGGTCAATGTCATCAACGGTCAGCCCCGCCTTCGCCAGCACCTTGCGCGTCGCCGGGACCGGCGCGTTCAGCATCAGGGTCGGCGAGTCCCCCATGTTGGCCATCGCCACGACGCGGGCGCGCGGTTTGAGGCCATGTGCCTTGGCGTAGGCCGGCGAGGCCAGCAGGATTGCGGCGGCGCCGTCGACGACGCCAGACGAGTTGCCGGCGTGGTGCACGAAGTCGATCTCGAGGTCGGGATACTTTTGCAGGATCAAGCCGCGATAGGTCGTGCCCTTATCGTCGAGCGCATAGTCGGCGACGGCGGAGAACGCGGGCTTCAGGCTGCTCAGCCCCTCCATCGTGGTCTGCGGGCGCGGATATTCTTCATGGTCGAGCGCAAGGCTGCCGTCCTCGCGGTGGACGGGCACGAGGCTCTTCTTGAAGTGGCCGTTCGCGATCGCATGCGCTGCCCGTTTCTGGCTCTCCAGCCCGAGCGCGTCGACGTCCTGCCGCGTGATACCCTCCAGCGTCGCGATGGCATCGGCGCAGACGCCCTGGTGCGACTGCGGGTGCCGCGCGCGCAGGCGAAGATTGCCGCTGTCCATCATCATCGGACCAGAGCCGCGCCGCCCCTCCATCGACATCATCTCGCAGCCGCCGGCGATGACGAGGTCTTCGGCGCCCGCCATGATCGAACTGGCGGCCATGTTGACGCTGGTGATGCCGGAGCCGCAGAAGCGGTCGAGCGTCACCGCGCTCGCGCGCACGTCATAGCCGGCATCCAGCGCCGACATCCGCCCGAGATCGCCGCCTTGCGTCGCGACCTGCGCGCTGCAGCCCCAGACGATGTCGTCGACATCGGCGGTATCGATGCCGGTGCGGTCGGCAAGCGCGCGCAGCACGGTTGCACCCAGTTGCTGCGGATGAATGCCCGAGAGTGCTCCCTTGCCGGCCTTGCCGACGCCCCGCGGGGTGCGGCAGGCATCGATGATGAGCGCGTCAACCATTGGCGTTGTCCTCTTGTTTATGGGTGTTGAGAGGCGTTGTGAATTAGGGAGACAGGTGAGTCAATGCGTGGCGTGTGCACCCCTCACCCGGATTTTCCGCTACGCGTAAAATCGGGCTAGGGGCATGCGATCTGAGCGATCGGGCGCGAAAGCCTCAGCGACGTCATGGATCTACACGGGAAGAAGGCGCTCACACACCCGCCGCGTTGTTCGCGATCACGTTGCGGTAGAAGCTGGCGCTGAGCTTTGGGGTGCGGACCTGGGTGTCGAAATTGACGTGGTAGAGGCCGAAGCGCTTGTTCAGCCCGTACACCCATTCGAAATTATCCATCAGGCTCCAGAGGAAGTAGCCGCGCACCGGCACACCCTCAGTGGTGGCGCGCTGGAGCTGGGCGAGATAGTTGCGCAGATACATGATGCGATCGGTGTCGTAGATCTTGCCGTCGGCCGTGACGACGTCATCGCTGGAGGTGCCGTTCTCGCTGATATAGATCGCGTCGGTCTTCCAGATCTTCGCAGCCAGCTTCGGGACCCAGTAGATCGTCTCGGGACCGACGCGCAACCAGTCCGAGTTCATGTGCGGGAACGATTTCGGGATCGGCAGCGGCATGAAGCCGGCACCCTGGTCGGAAGCCACCACATAGTTCTGCGGCGCGTAGATGTTGAGGCCGAGGAAATCGACCGGCGAGGAGATGATCTTCAGCTCCGCATCGGTATATTTCGGCGCGTTGGGCCCGGCGAATTTCAGGAAGGCGTCGGTATACTTGCCCGTCATGATGACGTTGAGATAGCCGGCATTCATCTCGCGCAGCGCGATTCCCGCGGCGCGGACGTTCTCCGGCGTGTCGATCGCGGGCGCACAGGCGTCGATGTTCTCGGCCGGCCCTACGCGGGTGCCGCGGCGGCCATGGGCGCGCACCGCCTGCACGGCGAGCCCGTGCGCGAGCGCACTGTTGTGCCTGATCTGGTTGACCTCGGCCTGCGGCAGCGTCAAGCCCGGCGCGTCGATGCCGATGCCATAGCCAAAATAGACGAAGCGGCCGCTCTCGTTCAGCGTGAACACGTTCTTGACCCGGTCGGTCAGATGCTTGGCGACATAGGCCGCATAGTCGCCGAAGATCTTGCAAGTCTCGGTCGAGCGCCAGCCGCCAAAACGGTCCTGGAGCGATTGCGGCAGGTCCCAATGATACAGTGTCAGCCACGGCTCGATGCCGTTCTTGAGGAGCTCGTCGATCAGGCGGTTGTAGAAGTCGAGCCCCTTCAGATTGGGCTTGCCGTCGCCGTCCGGAAACACCCGCGGCCAGGCCACCGAGAAGCGATAGGCCTTGCAGCCGAGCTCCTTGATGAGCGCGACATCCTCCTTGTAGCGTTGATAATGCTCGTTGGCGCGGTCGCCATTGGTGCCGTCCTCAATCTTGCCGGGGATGCGGACAAACTTGTCCCAGATCGAGGCCCCTCGCCCATCCTCGTTGACCGCACCCTCGACCTGATAGGACGAGGTCGCCGTGCCCCAGAGGAAGCCTGCGGGGAAGCCGTTTCCGCTGCGCGGCGGCGATACCGGCTTGACCTCGAGGGCTTGAAGCGGACTCGCAACTCCGGCTGCGGACAATCCCGCCAGCTTGGCAAACTGGCGACGCGAGACGGGGTCCGACATTGATGCTGCTCCGCTTTCTTCATTTGGGCCCGGCACAATGAACAGTTCCGGGCCGTTTGAGAAGCGCATGCAGGAGGACCCAGATCCGGCAAGCGTTGGTGACGCAGCAGGCACGATGTCGTCCATTTTCCTGCGTCGGCTGAACACCTCTCGTGTTTTCAGGGCCGGCGATCTTAGGGCCGGGTTGTTCCGACTGAACCGACCACAACCTGCATCAGCCAGGCGATGCCGGCGTCTCTCATCGCTGCCTTGGTTGCGATGGCCCGGATCGTATCCGGTTTGCGGGCGAAAGGCAGCTCGACAAACACCAAGCCGAAGCGGCCGGCATGGTGCTCCACCAGTCGGCGCGGCAACGCTGCGATCAGATCAGACCCAGAAAGCTGGACAAGCGCCATCATGAAATTCGGGACCGTTAGGGCGATGCGGCGTTCGAGGCCACGCTTTGCCAACATCTCGTCGACGAAACCACGCGGTTCACCGCTGAGAGACACCAGCAGGTGCTGTGATTGCGAGAATGCAGCACGGGGTGGCGCTGTTGCCAAGGGATGTCCCCTGCGCATGGCCAGCACGAACTCCTCCTCATAGAGCCTGCGTGCCTCGAAACGCGATGATACCGCCGGCAGCGGCAGCATTGCGATATCGAGCTCGCGTGTTTCGAGCATGTCGAGACTTTGGTGCCAGGGCTCTCCGATCGCGCCGCCGCGCGGCGCAGGCATCAGATGGATCAGCCCGATGTCAATGTGAGGTGCCGCAGTCGCGATCGAACGCAAGAGCGGAACGGTTGTGGAGACCAGGACGGCGTCGGGGGCGCCAATCGTGAACCGACGGCTGCTTTTCACAGGGTCGAACGGCGCAGCCGACCCGATCAGCTGTTCGACACGCGCGATGATCTCGGCCACCGGCTCCCCAAGCTCCAACGCCCGCGCCGTTGGAACGACGCCCTTCGGTGTCCGCAGGAACAGCGGATCGTTCAGCAGAAGCCGGAGCCGGCCAAGCGCATGGCTGACAGCCGACGGCGTCAGGCTCAGCCGAGCGGCTGCGCGCGCGACATGACGTTCTTCCAGAACGACGCGGAAGAGCACGAGCAGATTCAGATCAATCCTGGATAGATCAATTTTCTTCAGCATATTGCTGAAATCATATCGCTGGATTCATCAAGATCAAGGCCGCATGGATCGGGCTCGCTCGCCGTTTGATCAGGAGTCCTGAAATGACCAAGAGACCGCCCGGGGTGAACAAATCGCCAGGCTCGCCGGAGGCGATGTCGCGGCGCTCGATGATTGCCGCTACGGCTGCGCTTCCTCTGTCCGCCCAGCTTTCGGCCGATGCGGCCGCCGGGAACGACGTGATAGCCAGCCTCATCGAACGCGCCCGCGAGAAGAATGCCGCCTTCATGCGTGGCGACATGGATCGCTGGTTCCAGCTTGTCCGCATTGCGCCGGATTTCACGCTGATGCAGCCCTTCGGCGGTCCTGCAAGTCGCGGATTCGACGCCAGCCCGAAGCGCTTGGCTGACCTATCGCGATATTTCAGGGAAGGCGAAACCGAACTCGAGGTTTTGCAAACCTATGCATCGAGCGAGCTCGTCGTTCTCGTTATGGTCGAACACCAGCGGGCCGAGGTGGGCGGGTTGGCGGCTCAAGACTGGTCGCTGCGCGTGACTGAAGTCTACCGCAAGGATGGCACGGATTGGCAACTCGTGCACCGTCATGCGGATCCGCTGGTCCGAAGCATCACCTTGCAACAAGCGGCGATACTCGCCCGGGGTTGGAGGGAGGAAAAATGATCTCCCTCGCCTCGCTGGAGCAGCCAACTGACTCAGAACGTCGCCGTATTCCGCGTGAAACGTCCCCCTGCTGGTTGGCGCGCGCGGGGGGATTCTGCGTCGCCATGCCTGAAGTTTGCAGGGCGTTAGGTGGCAAGGCTTCGACGAGCGGTTTCGTCGCGATGGCGCACGCGCTCAGCGCGAGCGCTTCGGCAACTTCGGCAGCTTGTCGGGATTGAACTCCGGCATCTGCCCGGCTCGTTCAGGTGCCGGTGGCTGCTGTTCAGTCAGGATGAGCGTGCCCTGGAGGATCATTCCCGGGACTTGTATCGCTGTCGCCGTGTAACTCGCGATCTTGCCGGGGCAGCTTCCTTCGATGTGCAGCGTGAGCTCATCGTCGTTGCCGAACACCGTTGCGCGGCCGTCGGTATGGCGCTTGGTCGATACCGTGGCGGTGAAGCGATCGCCATCGACGTGACAGGAGCCATGATACGTCATCAGGCTGTCGCGGCCCCAGATTTGTCCGTCTGCGACATGGACGATCCCGGTGCCCTGGTCGAGCGGCGTCTTGTACCAAGCCGCGTAGGTGCCGTCCTTCAGCATGGGAGCCATCTCCGCCTGGTACTCCTGAGCGGATAGTCCGCAGCATCAGTGCTAAGAAAGCGTTAATCGCGCGGCCCGTGCCAATCCGGTTGGTCCCTCCGCAGCTCGGCCTCGAGCTCCTCGATGATGCTGTGAAGCAGACATGCGGCGAGCGGATCTGTCACTTCCCGCTCCAGGCGCCGATAGCGTGCGATCTTGAATTCCTGCTCTCGCAACTGGTGCTCTGTCATCAGCCGGGCCCTCCGACAAACCGACGCAGAACCGGCCGGGGAGTTTCGTTAAAATTTTCGGATCATTCGCGATGGTTTCTGTTTGGTTAAAGACAATACGCGGCGAGGAATTCAGGGTGCCGATCTTGTTCAAGCCAGGTCGCTTGGGAAAAGCGGACATGGGAACCCCGACGCGCCGCCCGCTACGGACGAACAGGCGACATCAGAAGTTGCGAGTTAATTAGGAGAGTCAATTCGAGCGGCGCCTCGAGCTCGCCCGTCCCTTCGGCCTCGTTCCTCGCTACTTCTTTTTCACCGTCCCGAAATCCGGCTGCCAAGCGGCTTCCTTGCGGTTCGGCGCCGCAGCGATCACCTTGGCCTTTTCCTTCTTCGGCTTCTTGGCTTCGCGATTGCCGCGTTGCTGGCCCTTCGCCATGTCGCTCTCCTTTGGTGGTTTGAGTTCGTCGAGTTCGTTCGACTGCAGCACCCGTCCGCGCGGAGTGCAGACCCTAACGTCCATGTAGCCTTCGCGCAGCAGTCTTCGCGCAAGCCGCAGCGCGACCGTTGCACTGCCGCGGCCGAGATTGGAGCTGCCGTATTCGTTGGTTCCGCTGACCAGATATGGCACGCGGGTTGTCCTAGCCATTGAGGACGGGGGCTCCGCATACGAGAAGCAGCAAAAACAACGGAACGATCACCGGCGGCACGATCCATTCCGAGATGCGAACACGCGACATCGAATGCTCCTGCGAGGCCTTCGGCGGGAGCACACGTGACCCTCAGTCACCGGTCGAAGCCGTTGAGATGTGCGGTGATGGTGGCGAGGCTACGCCCGCGCCGAGCCAATAGCGAGCGTTAAATGCCGCGCGGGCGACGGCTCCGCCGCGACATCTTCATTTGCCGGCTAGTCACGATAATGCTGGCTATTGCCATGCGAAGGGCGCATGGTCGCGACAGCCTTCACTTGCGAAAGGCAGGCGTGCATGACCATCCGTTCGCGGCGAGAAACCGTCAAGTTCAAGCATCCGTTCCGCATCCGCGGCATCGAGCGAACCTTGCCGGCCGGCGCCTATGAGGTCGTCACAGACGAGGAGACGATCGAGGGCCTGACCTTCTCGGCCTATCGCCGCATTGCCACAATGATCACGGTGCCCGCCGAAGGCGCTTGCGGCGCCACGGAGATGCTGTCGATCGGCTCGATCGATCTTGCGAACGCACAAGCCGCGGACGCGAGCATCACCAATGACTGACCGGCCGGTCGATCTCGACAAGCGTCGCGGCATGGCCGCGCAGAAGGCAACCGACCTGCGCCGTGCGTTGGCTGACGTGGAGGCGCATCTCCGCGAGCTCCGCGAGCGTGAAGCCGATCTCGAAAACCGCATGATGACGGTGCCAGCCGCGTCCTGGCCGGAGGCGGCAGTGAAGGCGCGCCATCTGCTCAACCTCTATGCTGCGAGTCTGCCTTCCGAGGATACGCGCCATCGCGCGCTAGTGGCAGCACTGTTCGACGATTTCGCCCGGCTGTCGGGCGAGGTCTGAGGCGAACGACGGCCGCCCCGCATTCTCGACATGCCGCAATTAGGTTAACGGAGCAAGCCATGACATTGACCAGCGGCCGCTTTATCGGCCACGAATACGACCGAATGATCGTCCGGTTCTCGATGCATGACGGTGCCCGGGAGATTCCTTGCGCGATCTCGACCTCTGCGATGGACGACCTCGAGCGCGGCCCGCAAGTCAAACCCGAGCAGCGGGAGGCCCAGTTCAGCCGATTGCGGGATCGCATCGAAGCATGCGCTGCGAGCAAATATCGTGCGACGGAGTTCGAGGGCACGCCGCCAGGCATTGTGCTGCGAGGCATCGATTTCAGGTCATAAGCAACGACAGCACCGCGACCGGCCTTCTTGCGGCGTCACAAGTGACGCCACCATCATGTTATGAGACCGACATGCCGTTGCTGCGGAGTCTCCGGAACGAGGATTCTTTCTACTCCGCGCGCGCCTTGATCTCCGGCAGTGGCGCCTTGCGCTCGAAGGGCTTCTTCTTGGGCGGCGCGGGCAGCAAGCCCTCCCTGATCGCCTGCTTGCGAGCGAGCTTGCGGGCCCGGCGGATGGCCTCGGATTTCTCGCGGGTCTTTCGCTCCGACGGCTTTTCGTAGGAACGCCGCTGTTTCATTTCCCGGAAGACGCCCTCGCGTTGCATCTTCTTCTTGAGAACGCGGAGCGCCTGGTCGACGTTGTTGTCTCTGACAAGTACGTGCAATTGATCATCCTCGCTGGGGGCTGCGAATGCGACACGTCCTGCAGGGCAGCCAATTGCGCAGGAGCTTCATTGCGATTTTTGAGGATAGCGGCGGCGACATTCATCGCGGCTTCGGACGAGCCGATCTGCTTGTCACAGCGATGCAGCTTGGTGACACCAACGTGACCACTGTCGTGCTGTGCTGTCAATCGCTAACGTCTTGCTTGCAGGCCGGCAGACAGACGCGAAGTGCTGCGATCGGAACACCCGAGGAGCCTCGCAGAAACAAATTGGCTTGCGTCCTTGCGAAATCGCGAATGTGATGTATATTGACCTTGTTCGATTAGCCGCTGTGCCTTGTTGAATGCGCCCCGCGGGCTCCTTTTCCAAAGACATCGACGAAGTTGAAGATAACCGCGTGATTGTCGCGCGGAACGCGTTCGCGCGCTTTGGAGAAGAAAATGACGACAGGTACTGTGAAGTGGTTCAACGGCCAAAAGGGCTTCGGTTTCATTCAGCCGAACGATGGTAGCAACGATGTGTTCGTTCACATCAGCGCCGTCGAACGCGCCGGTCTGGCGGGCCTCGGAGAAGGCCAAAAGGTCAATTTCGAGGTCAAGACCGACAAGATGCGAGGCAAAGTCAGCGCTGAGAACCTCTCGCTGGCTTGATATCGTGGCGCCGTTTCACGGATGTACTGAAACGGCCCCCCTGCCCGCTCGATCTTCGGATTGAGCGGGTTTTGTCTGTTGCCAGGCCGGGTGAGCAATGAGCCCCAAGAAATCGGCAGACCTGTCACCCGAAGGCATCGCGCGTCTAAATCGTAAGCAGCTGGCCGCCGAAGAGGGAGCGCGCGCATTGGCGGATGCCGAAAGACAGGCTATCGAGATTCGCAAGAACATGGCGCGGCTCCGCGAGGTGCGCGAGGCCAAGGAAGCGGCCGATGAAGCTGTTCGAATAGCTTTGCCGGCACCCAAGAAGCGTTCGAGGAAGCCGGCGCGATAGTCGCCTTCAACGCCACCGCCGAAACTTAAAGGGGCCGATCACATGCCGGAAAGTGCAGGTCGTGCCTAGAATCCCGCCAGATCACGGAACCATCACTTTCTTTCTCGCTTCCGGCGCAAATCGGCAGATGTGCCGGCTCGCGACGACATTCAACACGCGGAAGCAGGCCATCAGCTATCTCCAGAAGCATCGAACGGAGTTCGAGCGCATGGCGCCAGACGCGACATCGTTCTGTCAGGGCTTCGAGGGCTTTTGATCCCACGGGCGCTTGCCGTCCGCGTCTCGATCCCAGGGCCGCGCTGTGGGTGCACTCTTTTCGGCCTCGGCCGCTTTCGCGCGGTCATGCTTAACCTGTTCGCGATCGGTAAAGGGCGGGTTTTGAGTGGAACTGACTTGAGCAAGGACCGGAACTGTGGTGACCAGCGCAATCATAATGAATTTTATCATCCCCGTGTCTAGCACCGATATCGGAACGCGTCCGATTTAGTTTGTCCGCTCGCCTTTTTCAGGCTGCAGAGCTTGGCCTCTCTCCTCTTGGCTGTCCGCACAGCGCCGGTACTCCTCCGCCAATTCCCGCAATGCAGGTGCGAGTCCGCCTCAGGCCGTAGCGGAAGGCAGTGCATCGAGCACGCCTAGAACGTCACCCGCATGCCCGCATAGAACGCCCGGGGCCTTGCCGGGCTGAGCGAGCGCGGGTCGGTGAATTCTGCGCCGCCATTGGTGAAATTGGGCACGGCCTCGCGGTCGAAGAACTGTCCGTAGGTCGCGTAACGCTTGTCGAAGACGTTGTCGATGCGGCCGTAGAGCTGGACGTTCTTTGCGACCTGATAGGAGGTGTGGAGGTTAAAGACCGTATAGGACGGCAGCTTCGCGTATTGGTTGGACTCATCGCCGACCAGATACTGGTTGGAGACGAACAGCGCGTTGCCGCCGACCTTCCAGACGTCGGTCACAGAGTAATCGACGCCGACCTTGACGCGATGGCGCGGGACCGCGGGGATCTGGTTGCCGGGCAAAACCCGGATGGTCTCGGTGGCCGGATCGGCAAACGGGCTTTCCGAGCCGAGTTCGAGCGGGTCAAGGAAGCGCGCGTCGACGAAGGCGTAGCTCGCCTGGAACTGGAGCGCCGGAGACTTGATGTTGACTTCGGCTTCGAGCCCCTGCCGCCGCGTCCGGCCGACATTGGAAAAATAACCGAAGCCTGTGCGCCCGACGGCGGGTACCGCAAGGATGTCGTCGTGATTGGTGGCGCGGAAGCCGCCGATCTTCCATCCGAGCGTGCCGATGTTCAGCTCCTTGGTGCCGCGCAGGCCCGCTTCCACGGTCTTCGACACGACCTGCTTCAGCGGCGGATCGGAGACGAGAAACGCTGCGATCAGGCAGGGACGGGCTGGATCGGAGCAGCCGAGCTCGAGCGGCGTCGGCACGCGGTTGGCTTCGGAATAGCCGGCGTAGGCGGTCAGCTCGGGAGTGATCTTGTAGGTGCCGCCGATCACCGGGTTGAAGCGGGCGAAGGTGTGATCGCCGTTGAGCGCAGTGCCGAGCTGATCTTCCAGCGTGATGCGCGCCACGTTGAAGCGACCGCCGCCGGTGATGGCGAAGGCATCCGTGACGTTGAACGTGTCCATCGCGTAGAGGCCGTTATATTGGTTGACGGTCCGCAGCGAGACAGGACCGGCAACGGGATCTGGTAAGCCGGTCGGCCCCAGGAAGACACCGCTGCCGCTGACGACGTAGTTTTCTGCAATCGAGCCGATCTCGGCGGTGGCGTTGTAGCGCGTGACACCGGTGTCATAGGTTGCGCCCATCACGAAGCGGTTGTCGTGCCCGAACAGCTGATCGGTGTTGGTGGCCTGTCCCGAAACGCCGAAGGTGGTCGAACGGATCGTGCCCCGGTCGATCTCGCCGAGGATCGTTCCCGGCGCAAACGGATTGGCAAGCTGCACGCCGTTCACGCCGTTTGCGGGCGTGGTGTCATCGCCGAAGCACAGCAGCGTCGGATCTGCACCGCACGCCTGCGCATCGGTCGGGTTTCCGTCGACGATCTTCTGCTCGTAGCGGCGCACATGCGCGGTGCCTTCGAGCGTCCAGGTCGGCGTCGCATCGACCTTTCCGGTCAGGTTGAGATAGCCAACGCGGTTCGAGGTGATCTGCGGTGTGGTGTAGGTCGCGCCCCAATATTTTTCGAGCAGCTCGGCGGGAACGGTGGCGCTGGCGCCGAAATCGTTTTTGGCCACTCCCATGTTGGCGTGGAATTCGCTGTCGCCCGCCTTGTAGCCGACATCGCCGTAGAAGCGCCGCACGTCCGATCGGGAGAAGTTGCGAAAGCCGTTGTCGTGCAGCCCTTCGAGCGCGCCGTAGACGGCGTAATTCTTGTCGACCTGCTTGCCCCATTGCGCCGAGCCCTGGATGCGACCGAACGAGCCTCCCATGACATCGAGCTCCGCACCCTGATAGGTGAAGCCGTCCTTCATTTGCAGGTTGATGGCACCGCCCAGCGCATTGAGACCGAAGGCGGGATTGTTGGTCACCAGCGTCACCGACCTGATCGCGGCGGTGGGGATCAGGTCCCAATTGACGGCGTCGGAGAAGGCTTCGTTGATGCGGACGCCGTTCTGGTACACCGCAAGGCCTTGCGGCGTGCCGGTCACGGGCGAAGCGACGAAGCCGCGGAATTCGACGTCGGGCTGAAACGGATTGCCGGTGACTTCGCTGATGTTGACGCCGGCGATGTTGTCGCGCAGCGCGTCGGTGACGTTCAGGGAGCCGGTGCGCTTGATCTGGCTGGCATCAACGGCGTTGATCGCCGACGGGACCTTGTCAACATCAAGACCTCTGCCGGTGCCCGGCGCGGTCGGATAGACGTAAATGCGCGTCCTGGGGCTGGCGGACCCCGGCGTTCCGACGCGTGCGACCGGTCGCGACGGCGTCGTGCGCCTCGTCGCCGACGGTGGCGCGGTCACTTCGACCGGTGGCAGGTTCTGAACGTTGGTCTCCTCATCCTGCGCGGCCGCGGCAGGGTGCGCGAACAACCCGGACACCAGCCCCGTCGAGATCGAAGCCATCAATAAACGACGCTTGAACCAGAGACCCTTGCCCATCCCGCCTTCCCATCCGTGACGACCGGCTGTTGTGATTTTCCGCCGTTCGGTCGAGATGAGTGTATTCGGCCGCAATGAGCGCGCCAGCCACAAAAGATCGGGCGATATCCGCGCTCGTTTTCCCGATAAAATCGGGAATTTTTCCCGATCGTTTCGGGCACGATCAGGCCGCCGCCGTCGGAACCAGCGCTTCCACGGTCAAACCGTTCTCGCCAGAGACGACATTGAGGGTACCGCCCAGTGCCAGGATCCGCTCGCGCATGCCCACGAGACCGAAGCCGAGCTTCTGACCCGGCTCCATGCCGCGGCCATTATCGCTGACCCGTACCCGGGCGCAGACGCGGCCGTCGCGCCCGTGCTGCCCGGCCGGCTCGATGACAACGTTGACCGCGGTCGCGCCGGCATGGCGGAACACGTTGGTGAGCGCCTCTTGCACGATGCGGTAGATGGTGAGGTCGGCAGTCTCGCCGGTCGCGCCCAGCGCCGGCGAGATCGAGGTCTCGATGGTGACCTCGGGATGCGACTCCCGCCATAGCCGCGATAGCGATTCGAGCGCCTGGCGCAGGCCAAGCTCGGCGAGGCCGACGGGCCGGAGGCGCTCCAGCACGCGGCGGGTGAACTGCTGGAGCGCGTTGATCTGCTCCAGCAAGGCGCTGCCGTGCTTTCGCACCGCCTCCGCACTCGGCGCCCGTCCGTCCGCCAGCTTCGCCAGCGCGCTGGCATGAGCGCGCAGCGAGAACAGATACGGTCCGAACTCGTCATGCAGCTCGCGCGCGATCTCCTTGCGCTCGACGTCCTGGAGCGACACCGCACGCTCGGCAAGGCGCCGCTTGTCCTCGACCGCCTCGCCGAGCGCTGCTGCGAGATGATTGAGCTTGCCGCAGATGGCGCCGAGCTCGGGCGCACCGCCTGGGGTGACCCGCGCGTCATAATGCCCGCCCTCGATCTCGGACATCGTCTCGGCCAACGACTGGAGCGGCGCCAGAGCCCGGCCGACCACATTCATCATCACCAGGAACACCACCACCGCGATGACCGAGCCGACCTCGAGCTGGGTCACGATGCTGTCCCAGATCTCGGCAATTTCGTCGTTCGGATGCGAGGTGATCACGAGCGAGCCGGGCTTGCCATGGATCGAGACGGGCACGCTGACGGCGGTCTGCTCGGGATGAACCAGGCTGACGAACCAAGCCGGCGGCCCGCGCGTGTCGGCGTCGGCATCGGCCCGGGGCGGCGTCAGCGGATTTCCGCCGGCGTCATGGAGCGCGATGCTGACATGGCGCAGGCGACTGAGATCACGCGCAATCTGGTTCAGCCGGGCGTCCGGATCGGGCGCCTCGTTCAGGTCCGCCACGATCATCTCGATGAACTCGCGTGCGAGCCGGATCACGCTCTGGTCCTCGGCCTGCACGCGCGGCCCCGCCTCCGCGACCTGGCGGCCGATATTGACGGCCAGCCCCAGCGCCAGCAGCAGCGCCAGCAACAGGTTGATGCGCCCGCGCAAGGAAAGATTTTGCCACATTGGTATCGCTCGTGCCCCGCGAAGGTTCTGCCCCGCCTCTCCGATGACGTTGACAGAGGCGAAGCGGCGGATATCTAATCGGAAGCGTACAGCAATCCCGGCCGGGTTGCATGAGGCGACATGAGACGCGCGCGTCTAGCCTGGTCGGCCTCATGCGGCGCAGAACAGGCAGTTTCTATCAGGGAGAACGCGCTGTCGCGGGGAACGCCTATGCGCATTCTGATCGTCGACGATCATCCCATCGTCGCCTCCGGCTGCCGTGCCGTGCTGGCCGACGCGGGCGAGATCGAGATTTTGGAGGCTGCCGACGCCGAAGACGGCGAGTGCGTGTTCATCGTCGAACGCCCCGACCTCTGCATCATCGACATCAACCTGCCGACCGTCTCCGGCTTCGAGCTCGCGCGCCGCATCCTCGAGCGCGCGCCTGAGGCCCGCATCATCATGTTCAGCATGAACGACGATCCCGCCTTTGCGGCGCGCGCGATCGAATGCGGCGCCAAGGGCTACGTCTCCAAAACCGGCGACCCCGACGACCTCGTCGAGGCGATCCGCGCCGTCGGGAGCGGCGGCACGTACCTCCCGAGCGCGATCGCGCGCAGCATTGCCTTTGCGGGACCGGCGCTGGCGCAAAGCCCGCTGTCGAAGCTGAACGCACGCGAGATGGAGATCCTGCGGCTGCTCAGCGCCGGAAAAAGTCTGTCCGAGATCGCCTGGCTGGTGCAATCGTCCTACAAGACGGTGGCCAATACGTCCTCGATCATGCGCCAGAAGCTGGGCGTGAAGACCTCGGTCGAGCTGGTGCGGCTGGCGATCGACAGCGGCGTTGCCTGACATCGCCACAAATTTCGGTCACACAAGCGTTGCAATCTTGATGTGGCGAGATGCCACGGAGCTTTGGGCATGACGATTCAGACTGTCTCGACGAACAAATCCTATGGCGGCGTCCAGGGTGTCTATCGACACGCGAGCCAGACGACCGGAACGGACATGACGTTCTCGGTCTATATTCCACCGCACGCGGACGGCGCCAAGCTGCCCGTGGTCTGGTATCTCTCCGGGCTCACCTGCACGCATGCCAACGTCACCGAAAAGGGCGAATTCCGCAAAGCCTGCGCCGAGCTCGGCCTGATCTTCGTCGCGCCCGATACCAGTCCGCGCGGGACCGACGTGCCGGGTGATGCCAACAACGCCTACGATTTCGGCCTGGGCGCCGGCTTCTACGTCGACGCGACGCAAGAGCCGTTCTCCCGCAACTATCGCATGTGGAGCTACGTGACGGACGAGCTGCCGAAGCTGGTGGCGGCGAATTTTCCGGTCGACGCCAAGCGACAATCGGTGATGGGCCATTCGATGGGCGGCCACGGTGCGCTGACGGTGGCCCTGCGCAATCCGCACCGTTTTCGCGCGGCAAGCGCTTTCGCCCCGATCGTGGCGCCCTCGCTCGTGCCCTGGGGCATCAAGGCGTTGACCGGTTATCTCGGGCTGAACAAGGACGCCTGGCGCAGCCACGACACGGTTGCGCTGATCGAGGACGGCGCGAAGTTTTCGGGCTTTCTGGTCGATATCGGCGAGGCCGACAATTTCCTGAAAGAACAGCTCAAGCCGGAACTGCTCGAAGCCGCCTGCACCAAGGCGAGTATCCCGCTGACGCTGCGGCGTCAGGCAGGCTATGACCACAGCTATTATTTCATCTCGACCTTCATGAGCGATCATCTGCACTGGCACGCGGAAAGATTGACGGCGTGATCCTTCTTGCCCTCCCCTGGAGGGGAGGGTCGCCTCGCGTCGAGCGAAGCGAGAGGTGAAGCGGGGTGGGGTGATCTCTCCACTCGGGCACCGCCTCAAGGGAGAGACTGTCACCCCACCCCGCTAGCGCTCCGCGCGATCGACCCTCCCCTCCCAGGGGAGGGTAAGAGCCCCTACTCCGGCTTGCCGTAATTCGGTGCCAGCAACCGGTTGCGGATCAGATAGCTCATCGTGCGCGTCCAGGCTTCGTCGCTGTTGCCGCGCATGTCGGCGCTGGCGACCGTGATCACGTTGCCGGTCTTCACGTCGCGCAGATAGATGTTCAGATTGATGATCAGGTTCGAGACCTTCTGCACCATGCCGGTGATTTCTAAGTCGGCGCCGAGCTGCCCGGCGAGCTTAAGGTCGCAGCCGCCGCAGGCCTGCAGGTTGGCGTGACGGGCGGCATCCCTGATTGGCGCGATGTCGAGCACCTGGAACTTGCCTGAGTCAGCCAGTTCCTTGCGCAGCTGCTCGCTGATGCGCTCCAGCCGCGCCTCTTCAAGCTTCGAGCCGTAGAACTCGCCGGGCAGGCTGGTGTCGATCAGCTCGAAATCGAACACCGCGAGTTTCGGCGGATCGGCGAACGCGGCCGATCCCGTCAACAGTAGTGCGGCGAGACATATCAGCGCTCGCACGATCGTGATTCCAGTCCCCGCGCCTGCGAGGACGAAATGCGGGGTTGCATGCCCTGACAAATTGGTCATGCTTTAGCAGAGACAATTCTCCACCAGCGGTCAAGCCGGGGGGAACGCCTGGAGGAAACATGATCCGATGGTTGGTCGGCCTGATCGGCTTGGGTGCTGCCGCGGCGAGTGCGCTCGCGGCCGACCCTGTCATGATCGGCGTCGGCTATCTCGGCGTCGCCGGCACCAGATCGACGCTGTCGCTGGTCGAGCAGCCCGCGGAGAATGACGGCATCGCCGGCGCCCGCCTCGCCATCGAGGACAACAACACCACGGGGAAATTCCTCAACCAGCGTTTCACGCTGGAGGAGCGCCGCATCGGGGAAGGCGAGGACGTGGTGCAGGCTGCGACCGCGCTCGCCGAGAAGAACGGCTTCATCATCGCCGACCTGCCGGCCGATGCGCTGCTGAAAGTCTCGGACGCCCTGCGCGATCGCGGCACGCTGCTGTTCAATGCAGGCGCAATCGACGAGCGGCTGCGCGAGGCCGATTGCCGCGCCAACGTCATCCACACCGCACCGACGCGCGCGATGCTGGCGGATGCGCTCGGCCAATATCTGGTGTGGAAGCAGTGGAAGCGCTGGCTGCTCGTGGTCGGCTCGCATGAGGAGGACAAGCTGTTCGCCGATGCGCTCAGGCGCACCGCGACGCGGTTCGGCGCCAAGATCGTGCAGGAGCGCACGTTTGAAGACAAAGGCGGCGCGCGGCGCACCGACTCGGGCGTGACGCTGATCCAGCGCCAGATGCCGGTGTTCACGCAACAGGCGCCGGCCTATGACGTGCTCGTTGTCGCCGACGAGAGCGAGGTGTTCGGCGCGTACCTTCCCTATCGCACCTGGGATCCGCGGCCCGTCGCGGGCTCGGCCGGTCTCGTGCCGCGCAGCTGGGACGCGGCGCAGGATCAATGGGGCGCGATCCAGATGCAGAACCGCTTCGTCAAGCTGAACTCGCGGCGCATGACCGCGCTCGACATGCAGGCCTGGACCGCGGTGCGCATGATCGGCGAAGCCACCTCGCGCACCAATTCCGGCGAGGTCAAGAAAGTCGCCGATTTCATCAAGGGCCCGGATTTCTCGGTCGCCGCCTTCAAGGGGACGCGGCTCACCCTGCGCGACTGGAATCTCCAGCTTCGCCAGCCGATCCTGCTGGTCGACGGCCGCATGGTGGTGTCGGTCTCGCCGCAGGAGGGATTCCTGCACCAGGTCTCCGAGCTCGACACGCTCGGCTACGACCGTCCGGAGAGCAAATGCAAGCTGAAGTGAGCAATTTGAGATGAGTTCGAGCCGCCACCGCGACGACGCTGCGCCCCCTCCCCCGCTTGCGGGGGAGGGTTGGGAAGAGGGTGTCTCAGTAAGGAAGACTCCCCAAGAGGAGCGAGCCCTCTCCCGCATCGCATCTGTCGATGCGATACGACCTCCCCCGCAAGCGGGGGAGGTGAAGGCAGCCCGCGCACAACCTCAGCGCATCGAAGTGCAACGTCCCTTGCATACGCTGATGTTGCCCCTCTCGCTGTTTGCCGGACTAGCGCTTGCGAACGCGCCCGCGCATGCGTTCATCGCCTATGTCTCGAACGAGAAAAGCAACACGGTGTCTGTGATCGACACCGACAGCTGGACCGTGACCAAGACCATCAAGGTCGGCCAGCGTCCACGCGGCATCGATTTCACCCGTGACGGCAAGTTCGTGATGGTCGCGGTCGGCGACGACGACACCATCCAGGTGATCGACGCCAAGACGCAAAGCGTGGTGGACAGCTTGCCCTCCGGGCCCGACCCGGAATTGTTCGCTCAGGATGCCGCGGGGAAAATCCTCTACGTCGCCAACGAGAACGACAACACGGTGACTGTGATCGACCTCGAGAAGCGCGCCCGGCTCGGCGACATCCAGGTCGGCGTCGAGCCCGAGGGCATGACCATCAGCCCCGATGGCAAGACGCTGATCAACACGTCCGAGACGACCAACATGGCGCATTTCATCGACACATCGTCGCGCCAGATCGTCGCCAACGTGCTGGTCGATGCGCGGCCGCGCTTTGCCGAATTCAAGCATGACAGCTCGGAAGTGTGGGTCTCCTCCGAGATCGGCGGCACCGTCTCGATCATCGATCCCAACAAGCATGAGGTGATCGGTAAGGTCACCTTCGAGATCCCGGGCTTGCGGAAAGAGGCGATCCAGCCGGTCGGCATCGGCATGACCAAGGACGACAAGACCGCCTTCATCGCGCTCGGCCCCGCCAACCGCATCGCCGTGGTCGACGTCGCGACGCGCAAGGTGCTGAAATATTTGCTGGTGGGGCAGCGGGTCTGGCACATGGCGTTCACGCCGGATGAAAAATACCTGCTCACCACCAACGGCGTGTCGAATGACGTCTCCGTCATCGACGTCGCCGCGCAAAAGGTGATCAAGACCATTCAGGTGGGCGAACTGCCCTGGGGCATCACGATCGCGCCATGACCAGCCCTGCCCCCATCGCCGAACCGCGTGAGACGCCGAGGCTGGAATTGGCCGCAGTGCCGGCGCTATCGATCGACAGCGTCAGTCATTCTTACGGGCCGCGGCGGGCACTGACCGACGTCTCCTTCAACGTGCAGCCCGCGAGCTTCACCGCGCTGCTCGGCCTCAACGGTGCCGGCAAGAGCACGCTGTTCTCGCTGATCACGCGCCTGTTCGGCATCCAGGCTGGCCGTGTCGCCATCTTCGGTCACGACATCAGCAATACTCCGGGCGAGGCGCTGCGGCTGCTCGGTGTCGTGTTCCAGCCGCGTACGCTCGATCTCGACCTCTCGCTGACGCAGAACCTGCTCTATCACGCTGCGCTTCACGGCATCAGCCGGCGTGAGGCGGCTTCACGTAGCGCCGAGCTGCTCGGGCGCATCGGGCTCTCCGAGCGCGCCGGCAGCAAGGTGCGCGATCTCTCGGGCGGGCAGATGCGGCGACTGGAGATCGCACGGGCACTGCTGCACCGGCCGCGGCTGCTGTTGTTGGACGAGCCGACCGTCGGCCTCGATGTCAAGGCGCGCGCCGACATCATCGGCCATGTCCGCCAGCTCGTGACCGAGCAAGGCATCGGCGTGCTCTGGGCGACGCATCTGTTCGACGAGGTCATGCCCAATGACGATCTCGTGGTGCTCCACCAGGGCAAGGTGCTGGCGCAGGGGCCGATGAGCCGCGTCGTCACGGAAGTCGGTGCGCAGGACGTCAACACCGCCTTCATGCGCCTGACCGGCGCGCAAGCGATGCCGGGAGGCATCGCATGAGCAGCATCACGACCCGCGAGGCGCCGCGCGGCTTTTCGTCCGCGGAGTACATGACCTGCCTCACCGGCATCGTCTGGCGCGAAGGCCTGCGCTTCCTGCATCAGCGCGAGCGCTTCGTCTCGGCGCTGGTGCGGCCATTGGTGTGGCTGTTCATCTTCGCCGCCGGCTTCCGCCAGGTGCTCGGCATCTCCATCATCCCGCCCTACGAGACTTACATCCTCTACGAGGTCTATATCGCGCCCGGCTTGATGGCGATGATCCAGCTCTTCAACGGCATGCAGTCCTCGCTGTCGATGGTCTATGACCGCGAGATGGGCAACATGCGTACGCTGCTGGTCAGTCCGCTGCCGCGCGGCTTCCTCTTGTTCTGCAAGCTGCTGGCGGGCACCGCGGTGTCGCTGCTCCAGGTCTATGCGTTCCTCTTGATCGCCTGGTTTTGGGACATCACGCCGCCACCCTCGGGCTATCTCACCGTCCTGCCGGCGCTGATCCTGTCCGGCCTGATGCTGGGCTCACTCGGCATGCTGATCTCCTCCGGCATCAAGCAGCTGGAAAACTTCGCCGGCGTGATGAATTTTGTCATTTTCCCGATGTTCTTCGCCTCCTCCGCGCTCTACCCGCTCTGGCGGGTCCAGGAGGGCAGCCCTTATCTGTATTACCTCTGCGAGGCCAATCCGTTCACTCATGCGGTCGAGCTGATACGATTTGCGCTGTACGGACAGATCAACTGGGTCTCGCTGGCGGTGGTCGCAATCTGCACAATCGTGTTCATGATTGGTGCGATTTTCGCCTATGATCCGTCACGCGGGCTGGCGCGACGGGGGCCTGCAGGAGGCGAAGGATGAGGGTTCTGGTCCTGGCGGTCATGGCGATTGTGCTGTCGGGCACGGCCGCGCGCGCGGCCGATCCGCGCTATCCCGACTGGCCCTGCACCCAAGCCAAGGTGCCGGAGATTTCGCTCGCGGCCGTCTGGGCCGGCCCGCCGCTCGACGAAGTGCAGAGCAAATGGAAGGACGATGCCAAGATCAGCGCGCTGGTCGCAAAGCTGTCGGCGCGCAAGACGCCACTCGACGAGGCCGAGAAGTTGGTGAAGGAGTTTCTGGCCGCCTCCGCGTCGGACAAGACGGCGAACGCCAAGCTGCTGTTCGCCGGCCTGTTCGACACGCTTAACGCCCAGCGCTCCCAGGTGATAAACGGCCTCGAACGCGTCAGCCGCAAGCAGCGCGAGGCCGCCGACAAGATCCGCGAGGAAACGCTGGCGCTCCAGGCGCTCCAAGGCGTAACGCCCCGCGACGATGCCAAGATCGAGGCGCTCAGCAACGAACTGATCTGGAAGACCCGTATCTTCGAGGATCGTCACAAAGTGGTGCGATTCGTCTGCGAGGTTCCGACCACGATCGACCAGCGCCTGTTCGCGCTCGGGCGCGTGATCCAGCAGGAAATGGAATAGCGTCAGGCTGGCTGACAGCTCACCAAAGTTCCCGCGACATCACCGCGATCGTTAACCTTCCGCCGCGCTATCTGGCGGAACCAAATCGCTCTAGGATGTCTTGGTCAATCCAGGACATCCAATCCAGGACATCGGGAGGCCTCGATGGGAACAACGAAATTCATCTTCGCGAGCGTTGCGGTCATCACCATGTTCGCATCCAGCGCCTTTGCCGACGATCTGACCGGAATGATCACGCGGATCGATCGGCTCAACGGCACGATCTCGATCCAGCAGACGCAGAAGGGCACGGTCGGCGCCAGCTCAGGCAGCGCCGGCGCACTCCAGGAGTACAAAGCAAAGGACGCCGCGATGCTGGATGCCGTTCATGCCGGCGACCGCGTGACCTATACCGCCACCGAGACCAACGGCACGGGCACGCTGACGAAGTTGCAGAAGCAATAGGTGCGGTCTTCGCCTTCACTTCTCCAAGGTGCGACACAGCGTCATGGCCGGGCTTGTCCCGGCCATCCACGTCTAGCCACGCGGAACGAAGAACGTGGATGCCCCGGCCTTGCGCCGACGCGGCTTCGGGCGCGCAGGCAGGACAAGCCCCGGCATAATTGTGTGGCGTTACTGCTCCGGGCGCGGCTCCGGGTGCGCTTCCTCGGTGGGGAGTTTTGCGCCCTCCCAACCGTCGGTGCCGTCAGGGTACCAGGCGATGTTGGAGTAGCCATACGCCAGCGCGCGCTTGGCGGCGTTCCAGGACATCCAGCAATCGGCCAGGCAATAGATCACGAGCAGCGCGGCCTTGTCGCCGCGCGAGGCACGCGCGAGGCCGCGCTGCAGGTAATCGTCCACGGACGGCGGCAACGCGCCGTAGCCGGAGTCCGGCAGCCACAGGCTGCCCGGAATGTTCCTGCGCGGTGCATCTCGCCACACCGTGCCTGCGGGAAGATTCTTCGGCTTCGGCGGCCGCGGCATCACGTCGACGAAGGCACCGCTTTTCGTCCGCCAGATCGCCTCGGCTTCCGCCGTCGTCAGCACGCGGGCGCCGGCGAGCGTCGCGGGCACCGGCGCGCGGTAATTGTCGGTGCGGTAGCCTTCAGGCTCGAACGGCTCCTGCTGCTGCGCCAATGCCGGCCCTGTCAGAACAGTGGCGAGCAGCGCAACGGCAATATGCCGTTTCATGGCGTCTTCTTGGCCGTCTCCGCGCCGAGCGGCCGATTGTTCTCATCCAAAAGAGGTACGCCGAAGTCGAGCAGGATCTTGTTGATCTCGCCCTGGTTCTCCTGGATCAGCTTGTTGAGCTGCCGCTTCCAGTTCTGATCGGCCGGGCGCACGCCCATGCCGATGCGATAGACCAGCTTCGGCCCGGTGGTTTCTTTGACCAATGGCGTAACGTGAAGCGAAGCGCCGGCATTTTTCGCATAATAGCCGGCCATCGGGCCCCACAGCACGCCGGCGTCGATCTTGCCGGCGGCGAGGTCGTCGATCATGGCCTGCGCCGAATTGTCGAAGCGGGTGTCGATCATCAGCGGATAGGGCTTTGCATCGCCCATCAGACCGGCTATCGCCATGTTGGTCGCCGGCGGTGTGCCAGCGACGATGCCGACATGCTTGCCCTTCAGCCGCGCATCCTCCAGCGTATCGACGTCCTCGAGTCCGCTGCCGGCCTTGGCGACCAGCGCATAGGTCGTGCGGTAATAGGGATTGGTGCCCTGAACGAGGTCGTCGCCCTGCGGGAAACCCATGATGACGTCGCAGCGATGCGCACCCAGCGTCATGCGCACGAAGCCGGTGGCCTGCGGGAAGAAGACGTAGTCGAGCTTCTTCTGGAGCTTGTCCGCCAAGAACTCGGCGAGCTTGTTCTCGAACCCCTCACCCTTCTCGTTCGAGAACGGCAAATTGCGCGGGTCGGCGCAGACGCGCAGCACCTTCGGATCGACCAATTCGAAGGAGAGATCGCCGGCCTCGTTGGTCTGCGCGATCGCAGCATCGCCGAACGCGCAGGACGCCACCAGGATCCACAGTGAAAACAACCAGCGACGATGTCGTCCGGCCTCCGTCATCGCGCTTCCTCCTCGTTTTGTTTGAATGTTATCCATGCAACGCATGACGGGCCATGTTTGCCAGCTTTGTGTTGGTTTTGCTTTGTTGCAGCGCAATGCAGCAAACACTCTGAACTGAGGCGGAAAAGTGTCTCACATCGCTTCAACGATCGCAGTCCTGTTCCTGCTGGGGTTCGTCACGTTAGCACGCGCCGAGGCATCCGAATTGCCTGTGAGCGAAGTCGCGCCGGGAATCTTCGTACACTCCGGGACCATCGCCCTGATGACCCGCGAAAACGAGGGCGACATCGCCAACGTCGGCTTCATCGTGGGCGGTGATGCGGTGGCTGTGATCGATACCGGCGGGAGCTACCGCGAAGGCAAGGCGCTGCTGGCGGCCGTGCGGGCGAAGACGCCCAAGCCGATCCGCTACGTCATCAACACCCACGGCCATCCCGATCATGTTTTCGGCAATGCGGCCTTCGCCGATGGAAACACCATCTTCGTCGGGCACCAAAAGCTTCCCCAGGCGCTCGCGACGCGCGGGCCTTTCTATCTCGACAATTTCCGCCGCATCATGGGCAATGAGCTGATCGATCCCGTGAAGATCATTGCCCCTACCCTGCTCGTTTCGGACACGACGACGCTCGATCTCGGGTCGCGCCGGCTGACCCTGCGGGCCTGGCCGGCCGGGCACAGCGACAATGATCTGACTGTGTTCGATGAGACGACTAAAACCTTGTTGGCAGGCGATCTCGTCTTTCTCCGCCACATTCCGGTCATGGACGGCAGCATCCGCGTCTGGCTAGACACGTTGAAGGAATTGCAAGCCATTCCGGCGCTGCGCGTCGTTCCTGGTCACGGCCCCGTGAGCGACTGGCCTGCCGCACTGACCGATGAGCGGCGCTACCTGTCAACGCTGCTGTCCGACGTCCGCGCCCTGAACAAGAAGGGCGAGCCGATCCGAACCGCCGCCGACAAGGCCGCCGGGTCGGAACGGCCGCGCTGGGCGTTGTTCGAGGACTACAACGCCCGCAACGCAACCGCAGCATTTTCAGAAATTGAATGGGAGTAGCGGGCGCGCTACGATGGGCGAAACGCCCGCAGGACCATGACCATGTTGGGATGCACACGCCGCCTGGCCTTGACCGCCGTACTGCTTGGCATCGCGGTCGCGATGCCGGTGCAGGCGGAAGAGGCCGACGACCCCTGGCCGGGCCTGGTGCAGGACATCTTCAGCAACCGTCCGATGAACGACGGCAGCACCGTCATCGGCATCGAAATGCCCTATCGCGCCGAGGATGCGGCCATCGTGCCGGTCACGCTGCGCAGCAAGCTGTCGCTCGGCGATGGGCGCCGCATCCGTTCGATCACGCTGGTGATCGACCGCAATCCCGCTCCGATGGCGGCGAAGTTCGAACTCGGACCGGATGCCAATGTGACGGAAATCTCGACGCGCGTGCGCGTCAACAATTACACCGACGTGCATGCGGTCGCCGAGCTCAGCGACGGCCAGCTCTATGTCTCCAAGGTCTATGTCAAGGCCTCTGGCGGTTGCTCTGCGCCGGCGGCAAAGAACGTCGAGGAGGCCAAGAACCGTCTCGGCCAGATGCGCTACCGGCAATTCGCGCGCGAGGACGCGCCGGCGAGCCGCGTCCGCGAGGCGCAGATCATGATCGGCCATCCCAACAATTCGGGCCTGCAGATGGACCAGGTCACGCAGCTCTATATCCCGGCCTTCTTCATCAACCAGCTCAAGCTGACGCAGGACGACAGCCCGGTGCTGTCGATGGAAGGCGGTATCTCCATCTCGGAAGATCCCAATCTGCGCTTCACCTACGTCTCCAACGGCGCCAAGCGCTTTCGCGCGGAGGCGAAGGACACGGATGGGCACGTGTTCCGCAATGAGTGGGACGTGGAGAAGCCGGGGACGTAACGCGAGCGCCCTCCCCTGGAGGGGTCCGGGACGAGCGTAGCTCGCCCGTGGGTCGGCTCACATGGAGCGCAGCGGAATGTGAGACGGGGTGGGGTGCCGGTTTCTCCACACCCAACAATGCCCGAGTGGAGAGATCACCCCACCCCCCTCGCGCGGCGCGCGATCGACCCTGCCCTCCAGGGGAGCGTGATCGCCGCACAACTCAAAAACACCTCACCTCGGCTTCGGCCTGCGCGCGCCGGAGATCATTCACCGCCGAGTTCGCCTGCTCCGAGGTGCGGAACTGGACGCCGAGATTGCCGCGGACCTGGGACATGCTGAGCGCGGTCTCCGCGGTGACGTAGCGCTCATAGGGCACGATCGAGGCGACTACGTCGATCGAGCACGAACATTGCTCGATCGCAGACCGCGTCTCGCCATTGGCCTTCATGCAACCATAGACGTACTCCGCGCGCGCCGATGTCGGATAATCATTGGCGTCCTCGGCCTGCGCCGCGCACGCGGTTACTGCCAATACGGCCAATGCGGCGACAATCGGTCGTACCTGTCCCGCCAGTTTCATACGCATCCTCCCGCTGGTTGCGACCAAAGCTATGCTATGCGTATTGTCCTGAAAAGCACTCCGTCAGAGGAAACGGCTCACAAGGTGATGAGAGCACGTGGTGTGATAAGAGCACTCGGTCGAACATTGGTGCTCGCAGTGACGCTGGTCTCGACGCTGGCCGTACCCGGCCGCGCCGCCGAGACCATCCGCCTTGCGGTGCAGAAAACCGGAACATTCTCCTGGGAGCTGGCCGCGATCCGCGCGAACGGTCTGGACAAGGAGGCCGACCTCTCGCTCGAGGTCACCGAGCTCGCGAGCACGGAAGCGGGCAAGATCGCGATGCGCGCAGGCGGCGCCGATATCATCCTGTCGGACTGGCTGTGGGTGTCGCGCGAGCGCGCGCTCGGCGCCAAGCTCACTTTCTATCCCTATTCCAGCGCGCTCGGCGCGGTGATGGTGCCGGCGGCTTCTCCGATCAAGACGCTCGCCGACCTCAGGGGACGCAAGCTCGCGATCGCCGGCGGAGCGATCGACAAGAGCTGGCTACTGCTCCAGGCCCGCATGAAGCAGGACGGCATCGACCTGAAATCTGCGGCGACCATCGTCTATGGCGCACCGCCCCTGATCGCTGCCAAGGCGCTCGACGGCGAGATGGATGCGAGCCTCAATTTCTGGAATTTCTGCGCACAGCTCGAAGCCAAGGGCTTTCGCCGCCTCGCCGGCATCGAGGACATCCTGCCAAAACTCGGCGCCAAGGGCCCGGTCGCCGCGGTCGGCTATGTCTTCGACGAGAGCTGGGCGGCAAGCCATCGTGACGCCATCGCGCGTTTCATCGCAATGACGCGAAAGGCCAAAGAGCTGCTGGTGACCTCGGCCCCGGCCTGGGACAAGATAGCGCCGCTCACCGGCACCGCCGATCCGGTCCTGCTCAAGACCTATCGCGACCGCTATCGCGACGGCATCCCGCGCCGGAGCATTGCCGACGAGGAGGCGGATGCACGCGTGCTCTACCGCGTGCTCGCCGAGATCGGTGGCCGCGATCTCGTCGGGCCAGCGGCCGAGCTCGATCCCGGCACGTTCTATCACGCAGTCCCCGGAGACTGAGGTGCTGCGTCTTGTCTCGTCTGTCCTGTTCCTTGCAATCTGGTGGATCGCCGCGCTGTTCGTCGGCGGCGCAAAGCTGCCCTCCCCGCCTGCCGTGCTCGAGGTGATGATCGCGGAAGCCGCGAGCGGCGCGTTGTTCCTGCATCTCGGCGTCACGCTGGCCCGCGTCACACTCGCCTTCGTGCTGGCAATGTCGCTCGGCAGCGCCATCGGCTATCTGATGGGACGAGTGAAGCTTGCCGACCGGCTCGGCGATCCCTGGCTGATCCTGCTGCTCAATTTGCCGGCTTTGGTCGTGATTGTGCTGGCCTATATCTGGGCTGGCCTGACTGAAGCCGCCGCGATCGCAGCGATCGCCATCAACAAGCTGCCGACCGCCATCGTCACCTTGCGCGAGGGCACCCGCGCGCTCGACCGCTCGCTCGACGAGATGGCGAGCGTGTTCGCGATGCCGCGCTGGCGCGCCTTCCGCCACGTCGTGCTGCCGCAACTTGCGCCCTATATCGCAGCCTCCGCGCGCTCCGGATTGTCTCTGGTATGGAAGATCGTGCTGGTCGCCGAGCTTTTGGGCCGCCCGAACGGCGTCGGCTTCGAGATCGGCGTCGCTTTCCAGCTATTCGACACGCCGCGGCTGCTCGCCTATTCGCTGACCTTCGCCGCCGTTGTGCTCGTCATCGAAACCTTGCTGGTGCAGCCGTTCGAAGCCCGCGCAACACGGTGGCGGCCCCGTGCGGCTTGAGGTCGAGATCACAGGCAAGACGTTCAGGAGTGCCGCGGGCGGAACGCACGAGGTGCTGGCGCCAGTCAAATTCGCGCTTCAATCCGGCGAGGTCGGCGTGCTGATCGGCCCCTCCGGCTGCGGCAAGAGCACGATGCTGCGCATCATCCTCGGGCTCGATCATGAATTTCAGGGTCGCATCGCGCGGCCGCCGAAGGCGCGGATCGGCATGGTGTTCCAGGAGCCGCGGCTGCTGCCGTGGCGCTCGGTCGAGCAGAACGTGCGCTTGGCTGCGCCCGGTGTGACCGAGGCCAAACTATCCGAGCTTTTCAGGATCCTGGAGCTTCAGGCGCATCGCGACCATTTCCCCGGCGAGTTGTCGCTGGGCCTTGCCCGGCGCGTGGCGCTGGCCCGCGCCTTCGCGGTCGAGCCCGATCTGCTGGTGCTCGACGAGCCCCTCGCCTCGCTTGACGACGCGCTCGCCGGCCGCCTGCGCGACGAGATCGCAACGCTGGTGGCGAGCCGTCCGGTGATGACGCTGCTCGTCACCCATAGCATCGACGATGCGATCCGGCTCGGCGACCGACTGCTCTTCCTGTCGCCAAGGCCGGCGCGCATCGTGCAGGAGGTGCCGATCGCGATCCCGCGAGCGGAGCGCAGCGAAACCGATCTCGGCAGGATAAAGGCCGAGCTCGCGGCGCTGCAGCTTGAATCGAAATGAACACTCGTGGTCAACTGGGGCCAAACAAGACCGTCGAGGGAGGGTTCACGATGCGACGTCAGCTGATTGCGATCTGCATCCTGTTGGTCGCGATGCCGGGCGCGGCGCTCGCGCAGACCAAAGGCAAGGGCATCCGGCTCTGGAATCTCACAACGGAGACGATCTCCGGCTTCCAGCTCGCTCCCGCCGGCAGGACCGACTGGGGTCCGAACCAATGCTTGAACGACAAGGACAAGGAGGTCGACCACGACGAGCGGCTGCGCATTACCGGCGTCGAGCCGGGCCGCTATGATGCCAAGGTCAGCTATGCCAATTCACGGCAGTGCATCGTCCGCGACATCGAGATCAGGGCGGATGCGGTGTTCTCGATCGTCGACAAGGATCTGAAGGACTGCACCAAATAGCGAGGCCGGCTTACGCCTTGTCGTTCGGGTGCGGATATTCGCAGCGCCATCGCACCGCATGCCACTTCGGGTGCTCGCCGACCCATTGCGCGATATAGGGCGGCGCGGCCATCGCGCATTGCCGTGGCGACCCGGAATAGTTGAACACCAGATGCTGCTCCTCGCAGGTCGCGGGCGAGAGCACCGCACAGACAGTCACCACCAGGTCAATCGGGTTCATGCCGGGATCCTCTCGCAAAGGGGCGATGGAGACTAGCACGAAAGGTTACGTGCCAAGGAGCGGGAAGTTTCAATCCGGCGTGAGAGAAAATGGGGCTCTTTCCCGTCTCCGCCCGGGCAGACAGAGGGGAACATGGGCGCGTTAAAAGTTAACCCCGAAGACAACCCTCGCCTGGTGACGCTCGAAATTGACGAGGTCGAGATTGGCGGATGATCCGGCCGGACGTCCCCAGGCCTGCATGCTCCAGCTCAAGGTCAGCCGCGAGCGCTCGGAGAGCTGAAGATAGGCGGTGGGGCCGACGAACAGGGCGTGGCCCGAAAACTCGCCGAGGCCGATGCCGTCGTATTGCCGGAAATAGCGCATCTCCCCGCCGAGCAGCACATTGGGCCGCACGCGCACCATGCCGGCAACCGCCGCCCCGATCGTCGAGCTCTTCTCGGACAGTCCCGCCATCTCGAAGCGCGCCCATTCCGGCTGATAGATCAGATTGAGCGCGGCGATGGCGAAGTTCGGAACGAGCTCGCGGTCGAACGCAAGCGTGAAGTCGGTGCCGTACATCCGTCCCTTCGCGCCGCTGGTCTCGTCGATGCGGTCGCGATGGAGCTCGGCGGCGACAGTCAGGCCGAACGGCGCGTGCGCGCGGTCGAGCAGACGATAACGCAGATCGAGCGAGGCGCCCTGGAAGTTGAACTGGCGGCGATCGTCGATGTCGGGGACGCCGGTGATGTCGTGCAAGCTGGCGGTACCGCCGACCTCGACACGGAAGTTCGGCAGCGGCACCACCTCGATCTCGACCTCCTGCGTGAGCGCGCGATAGGTCCCACCGCCCTTACCAAATCGTCCCGTCGTCTCGCTCTGGAATTCGCGCTCGCCGACGCTGCCGACATCGGTGCCGATCATGAAGCCGAAGATGTGCTCGGTATCAAAGCCTTCTTCGGCGCTGACGCATACAGGTAGAAGCGCGACTGTGCAGGCAGCTATGGTCCAGAAGGGATTGGCTCTCGCGCGCATTCCTGACACTACCACGGCTTCGACGGCGTTTGCCATCGAAGCCGCGGCAGGTCGTCAGTCTTACTTGCGCGAAGCGCAGGCGTACATGTTGATTTCCATGCCGACCGGCACTTCCACGATCTTCGGAGCTTTCCAAGCCATTCGGGGTCTCCCAAGGTATTGAGCGCGACATCGCGCGGGGCAAAACCTAGGGCTGGGTCCCCTGTAGTTCAAGCGCCGAATCGGTGTTCGGATGCGTCTGGGTCGATTCTTCGCGGCGGCATTTCTCTCTCGGGCAAAGCCAGTTCTCTCTTGGTCAATTACAGATCTTGGGGACATCGCCCTGCGCGACACACCGCGCCTCGAATCGACACCAACAGTGCCGCGTCGTCAGCAGTCCTTACCTGCCGTTTGCGTGTTGGGCTTAGCACCTTCCGCCCGCTCCGCCGCAGTTGGCTGGCTCTGCATCTGCCGCTGCGCATCTTCGGACGAGGCAGCTGCGCCGCCGCTGGCACGATTCATCGTGCTGGTCGGCGGATGCTGACCCGTTTCGCTGGACGAACTCTGCGACTGCGCCGAGCCCACGGTGACTGGACCGGAACCGGCATCCTTGTCAGTGCTGGCACTGCCGGTGTTGCACGGGCCGGCCATAGCGACGCCCGCGCTCAACGTCAGGATCGCGCAGGCAGCAAGAACGGAATGTTTCATGGTCATCTGCTTCTCCTCTTCTCCCGCCGCGCTGCCCCGGCGCGGAGCAGGACATCGCGAAGAGAACAGGCCGAATAGCCCGATGTTCCGGGCTTCCGATCGGAAATAAGCTCCTGCCGGGGCGGACCTCAGCGCAGCAGCCGCAGCAGCGCGCGGCCGGCCCGCGCCTTCAGCTCTTTTGCATCGAGCGTCCCGTCCTTGTCCGGGTTGGCCGCATTGAAGCGCTGCTCCACCACGGACAGGTATTCGTCGAGCGTAAGCGTCCCATCGCGATCAGGATCGGCGGCGGCGAGCTCTTTCGCCGACAACCGTCCCCGCAACTCGCGGGCGTCGAGCGTGCCGTCGTGGTCGGGGTCGAGCTTGGCGAACAATGCGCTGGCCGCCTTCTTCACCTCGGCGAGATCGAGCGTTCCGTCATTGTCGGTATCGAACATCTTGACCGCGTTGCCGGATGCCGCGAGGGCCGGACCGGACAGCAATGCAATCGTGAGCGCAAGCGCGACTGAGTGACGTGACATCATCGAAACCTCCTGAGAACCTCAATTCGAGCGGGATCGAAATGAGATAAGGCCACAAATGTGACCCGGTTCAACGGAAATTACAACCTGCGCGCGCCACGACTCGCGGAAGCGAGCCGCGCCGACCCGGCCCGCTTCCGGCCCAGCGCTTCGCGTCGCGGAATTTTTCCAGCGCCTGCGCACAAGTGAGTGCTGGGCTGTCAGGTCTCCGTCAGGTCACCGGCATCCGGCGCCAGCATATCGGCGCCGGACTTGCGACTTTCGTATTGACGCGTTTTGTATTCGGGCGGAGTGTTGCACCTGCAGCGTCAAAAGGCGCGCACATTGGGAGGAACGGATGAAACGCTTTGCGATGGCCGCGAGCCTCGTCATGCTTGCATCGACTTGTGCAAGCGCACAGACCACCGAGCAACTGGTCAAGGGCGCGACCGATACATCGAATGTTCTCAATTACGGAATGGGCTACAATCTGCAGCGTTTCTCCACGCTGAACCAGATCAATAAGGACACCGTCAAGAACCTCGTCCCGGTCTGGAACTACTCTTTCAACGATGATCGCAGCGAGGAATCGCAGCCGCTGGTGTACCAGGGCGTGATCTACGTGACCTCGCACAATGCGACCATGGCGGTGGATGCCAAGACCGGCAAGCAGATCTGGAAAACCAAGGTCGAGTATCCCGCCGAGACGCCGCGCATCGTCTGCTGCGGCATCATCAATCGCGGCGCCGCGCTCTACGACGGCAAGGTATACCGCACCACCCTCGACGCCAACGTGATCGCGCTGGACGCCAAGACCGGCAAGGAGTTGTGGCGGCAGAAGGCTGCCGACATCAAAGAAGGCTATTCGATGACGGTGGCTCCGCTGGTCGCCGACGGCGTCGTCATCACCGGCATCTCGGGCGCCGAATTCGGCACGCGCGGCTTCATCGACGGCTGGGATCCGGCGACGGGCAAGCATCTCTGGCGCACCCATTCGATCCCTTCCCCTGACGAGCCCGGCGGCGACACTTGGAAGGGCGACACCTGGAAGCTCGGCGGCGGCTCGACCTGGATCACCGGGTCCTACGATCCCGAGCTGAACACCGTCTATTGGGGCATCGGCAATCCCGGCCCGTTCAATTCGGCGGTCCGCCCCGGCGACAATCTCTACACCTGCTCCGTGCTGGCGATGGATCCGAAGACCGGCAAGATCAAGTGGCACTACCAGTTCTCGCCGAATAATCCGTTCGACTATGACAGCGTGGCCGAGATGGTGCTCGCCGACATGAACGTCGAGGGCAAGCCGACCAAGGTGCTGATGGACGCCAACCGCAACGGCTTCTTCTACGTGCTCGACCGCACCAACGGCAAGCTGCTCGCGGCCAACCCCTACGTGAAGGTCAACTGGGCCACCGGCATCGATATGAAGACCGGACGTCCGATCGAGACCGACGTTTCGAAGGACGCGCGCGAGGGCAAGAAGGTCACCGTCTATCCGTCGATCCTCGGCGGCAAGAACTGGGAGCCGATGTCGTTCAATCCGCAGACCGGCCTGGCCTATGCCAACACGCTCGCCTTCGGCGGCAGGTATAAGACCGAGCCCGTCACCTTCAAGCAGGGTGAATGGTATCTCGGCATGGATCTGACCGATCTCTGGGAGTACGGAGACGGCCCGCGCGGCCATCTCAAGGCGATCGATCCCCTGACCGGCAAGGCGAAATGGGAGGCCCCTGTCGACATCCCGCGCTTCTCCGGCGTGCTGTCGACCGCAGGCGGCGTCGTGTTCACCGGCGCGCTGACCGGCGAGTTCGAGGCCTTCGATGCCGACACCGGCAAGAAGCTCTGGCAGTTCCAGACCGGCTCCGGCATCGAGGGGCAGCCGGTGACCTGGCAGCAGGACGGCGTGCAGTACGTCGCAGTGACAAGCGGCTATGGCGGCGTCTACTCGCTGTTTTCCGGCGACGAACGACTGGCGCAGATTCCGCCCGGCGGCTCGCTGTGGGTTTTTGCGGTCAAGCAATAACCACGACACGATGCTGAAGCAGATATCTCACAAGACGGCGGCGATGTTCGCCGCCGTCGCGGTGTTGACGGTCGCGCTTGCGGCGACCGTTCGCGCCGCGGACGATGCACCCGGCAAGCCGCTGCAGGTGCAGATCGACCACGGCAAGTCGACCTATGCCGAAAAATGCTCGCACTGCCACGGCCCGAACTTGATGAACTCCGGCACCATTACGCCGGACCTGCGCGCCATTCCCGACGACAAGACGCGCTTCGTCACCACGGTGAAGAATGGCAAGAACAACAAGATGCCGCCCTGGGGCGACATCCTCAGCGACGACCAGATTGGAGACCTCTGGGCCTTCATCTCGAGCCGGAGGAAGCCATGAGGGGTCGGCTCGCCGCGTGGAGCGTTGCCGCGATCCTCGCGGCGGTGCCTACGGTCGCGCACGCGGCGGAGGATCCGCTGAAGGTCTGTCTCGACGAGGACCGGCCGCCGCTCTCGGTGCATCAAAAGGGCAAGCCCGGTGCGGGCTTCGACGTACTGCTGGCGCAGGCGATCGCGGAACGGCTGGGACGGCCGCTGACGATCCAATGGTTCGAGAGCAAGCTCGATGAGGATTCCAGCCCACAGCTCGAGGCGAATGCGCTGCTCTCGGACGGGCGCTGCGCACTGGTCGGCGGCTACGCACTGACGCAGGACTCGCTCGTCAAGCCCGGTATGAAGACGGCGCGCCTGCCGGATTTCGCCGGCGCCACGCGCGACGACCGGCGCCGCCGCGTCGCGCTCGGCGTGCTCGCGCCGAGCCGGCCTTACCTCTATTCGCCGATGACGGTGGTGCTCGGGCCGAAGGCGAAGGGCCGCAAGGTCGGCGACATCGGCGATCTCGCCGGGCTTCGCCTGGTCATCGAAAGCGGCTCGCTCGGCGATGCCATCCTGATGACCTTCGACAAGGGGCGCCTGATCGACAACATCACCCATCTCGTGCCCGGCCGCGACGACCTGCTCGGCGCGCTCCAGCGCGGTGATCATGACGCGACGCTGATCGACCTTGCGCGCTTCGACGCCCATCGCGCCGCGCACCCCGATACGGGGCTCACCGCATCCGGCTACTATTATCCGATCGGCGTCAATCGCGGCTATGTCGGGCTTGCCGGCAATCCCGCGCTGATCGAGGCCGTCAACACCGCGCTTGGCCAGCTTGCTGCCGAAGGCAAGATCGCCGAATTCGGCAAGCAGGCCGGCCTCACCTATCTGCCGCCGCGCGAGCCGGCGATCCTCGGCGATGTCTGGATGAAGATCATTCAGCGGTGATTGCCCGGTATTCCGGCGCCCGAAGGCAAGCCCGCAATCCATTTCTCGGCAGCGCAGCCCGATGGATTCCAGGCCGGCGAGCCGCGCTCGCATCCAGGAGTGATTGGCGATGCGACCAATGCGCCAATCTGTCTCGGCTGTCGCCGATGGCAGAGACGATGCGATGCAGTACCCTCGATGAAAATGCTGGAGGGAATCATGTCCGCAAAGCTCGATCGCCGCCACTTCGTCGCCGCCGGTGCCAGCGCATTCGCGATGCCTTTCCTCTCGCGCGGCGCCTCGGCGCAAGCTGCATGGCCGTCGCGGCAGATTCGCATGATTTGCAGCTATCCCGCCGGCGGACAGACCGACCTGCTGGCGCGCGCCTATGGCGAATTCATCGCCAGGCAGATCGGCAAGACCGTCGTCATCGAAAACAAGCCCGGCGCCTCCGGCGCAATCGGCACGGCGGAGGTCGCCCGCGCCGAGCCCGACGGCCACACCGTGCTATGCTCGATCTCGACCACCTACATCATGAACCGGGTGGTGATGAAGAATCCCGGCTACGACATGGACAGGGATCTGACCCTCGTCAGCGTGATTCCCGGCGCCGGCCTGTTGCTGGTCGCGAACCCCAAAATCGGCGTCAAGAGGCTGGAGGATTTCGTCGCCTTCGCGCGCAAGAGCGGCAAGGTGAATTTCGGCACCTACAGCGCGGGATCGGCCCCGCACATGACGATCAACGAGCTCAACAAGCAATACGGTCTCTCCATCGAGCCGGTGCACTACCGCGGCGAAGCCCCGATGTGGACCGGCATGCTGGAAGGCACGCTCGATGCCGCGATGGGCAGCTATACGGCGGCGCAATCGGTCCTGCAAAGCGACCGCGGCACTGTGTTCGCCGTGCATTCGAAGAAGGTCGACGCGATCCCGACCGTAAAGACGCTCCCCGAGCAGGGCGCGACGTCGAAATTCTTCACCGTGAGCGGCTTCACCGGCTGGGCGGTGCCGAAGGCGACACCGCAGCCGGTCGTCGACCGGCTGGCCGAGCTCTGCGTCGCGGCTAACAACGATCCGAAGGTGAAGGAGGTTCTCGCGACCTTCGTGCTCGAACCGGCCCTCGGATTCAAGGAAACCAATGCGCTGTATCAGCGCGAATTGCCGGTCTGGATCGAGAGCGCAAAGTCGCTCGGCCTCGAGCCCGCCTGAATCGGAGGCAAGGCGCGGTCGCGCTCACGGCGCGCTGGCGTCCGACCAAAGCCTAGTGTCGGAAATACACTTTCGCGCTATGATTGTGCGGCGCCAGCTCGCCGGCGCGAACGAGAAGGGCCGATCCCATGACACCGGATGGCGTCGCCGTAGCCGTCATGATCATCCTGCTCTTTCCGATGGGCTATTTCACGTTGGCTTCGCCCGCCTTCCTGCTGGTGAAGCTGGATATTGCGCCCGTCGCGCAGCTGCTACGCGGAATGTTCAATGCCCACTTTCTGGTGATGCGTGTTGCCGGAATCATCGGAACGATAGCCTTCCTGCTCGATGGTCGCCTGATCGCCGCGGCGGGCGTTGGTCTGCTTGCAGCCTTGGCGATCTGGGGACGCCGCAGGTTCCTGCAACGCATGGACGACCAGCTCAGCGCGACGGAAGCCGGCGATACCGAGGCCCCGCGTCGGCTGCGCCGGCTGCATTGGAGCGGAATGCTGGCGAACGCGGTGCTGCTTGCCGTTCTCTTGGCCAGCATTCCCTATATCGCCGTGTCGGCTTGATAGACGTCGCCACGCGGCCTGCCGACGACGGGGCCGCAGCGCGCCTAATGCTCGCCCGAGCTCGCGGTGCCCTGCTGCGCCTTGTGGATCGAGGACGGCACCACGCCAAAGTATTTCCGGAACACGCGGCTGAAATGCGATGAGCTGGAGAAGCCCCATGAGAACGCAACGTCCGTGATGGTCTTGCCGGCGTGGGCCTCGAGCTCCTGACGGCAGTTCTGCAGGCGGGCCTGCCAGATGTAGTCGCTCACCGTGGTGCCGCGCTCGGAGAACAGCATGTGCAGATAGCGCTTGGAGCAGCCGAGCTCGGCCGAGATCTGGTCGATGCACAGATCCGGATCGCGCAGATGCTCGCGGATGAAGAACTGAGCCCGCACATACATCGCCTCGGGCCCGACACGGTCCAACATCGTGTCGGCCTCGCGCAGCGGTAGCAGCAGGAGGTCGATCAGTGAATCTGCAACGCCGACCGCGCTGTTCGCCGACAGCTTTGCCGCCTCGTCGAAAGTCGCGTGAACGAAATCATGGGCGATCCGCCCCGTCCCGGTCTTCGCCGATAATTTGCACGCCGGCATCCGCTGCGAGGGAAAGCCGCGGTCGCGCAGCAGTGCCTTGGGCACAATCACCACGTCGTGACGCGTGAAGGCGGGGCTGATGATCGAATGCGGGCAGGAGACGTCGTAGGCGATGATGTCGCCAGGGTTGATTTCGATGTGGCGGCCTTCTTGCTCGAAATACGACACGCCGTAGGTCTGGAAGTGGATCTTGATGTAGGGGTGTTCATTGGCCTTGGCACGCGCCAGCGTGTGCGCGATGCGATGCTGGCTCACCTCGATCTGGCAGAGCTTCAGGCGCGAGACGGTGGTGTAGTCGATGCGACCTTCAAGCGATGACGCCTCCAGCGGATCGACGTCGAAATGGCCGCACAGGCTCGTCAGACCATCGATCCAGCTCTGGATCTGCCGCTTCGGCGTCAGCCCGGTCGTCGAGAGCGTGTGAATTGTGTCGGACATTAATCCAGCCACTGGTTTGATCCGGAGATTCGACGCGAATCGCGACCAGCGCTGCGGAGCCCTCAGCCGTGATTGCGTGACGTTTACCTCAAACTTGGGCGGTCTTTTGGAACTGCGCCTCCGTTCCATTGCCACCTTTGAAACTTAATCCTCCGCCTTAGTTGCAGCGCCGTCAAGGGGAACCTCGGCGCTGACGGCGGCGCGGGCCCGCGCGGAAACCGCTGAATTCGCTACTGCAAAATCAAAATCTTCGCGCCCGTGCGCTGTCGAGCAAACCGGCTTCTCTCTTGGGCAAGTTTCCCGTTGACGAAGTCGTTAGGGATTGCGGCAGGAACAACAAGAACGGGCCGCTCCTGCACGCGGACCCGTGGCTCTCATCAGGAGGAGGAAACAGCACAGCATCGTTTCTGGTCTCGATCGTGACCGCCCTGCACGAGCAGACGCCGGACGAAAAGCCCGGTGATTGAGCAATGCTTCGGAAACAATAAACGACCAACGGAGGAATTAACTATGCGCAAGGTGCTACTGGCGACCTATCTTGGCTCCGCGGCGGCTCTCGCCGTCGGCAGCGCCTCAGCCAATGACGAGCTGATCAAGATGTCGCAGAACCCGAAAGACTGGGTGATGCCCGCGGGCGATTATGCCAATACCCGCTATTCCAAGCTGAACCAGATCAACGCACAGAACGTCGGCAAGCTCCAGGTGGCCTGGACCTTCTCGACGGGCGTGCTGCGTGGCCATGAAGGCGGGCCGCTGATCATCGGCAACATGATGTACGTCCACACCCCGTTCCCGAACAAGGTCTACGCTATTGACCTTTCGAACGAGAACAAGATCGTGTGGAAGTACGAGCCGAAGCAGGATCCGAACGTCATCCCCGTGATGTGCTGCGACACCGTCAATCGCGGCCTATCTTACGGCGACGGCAAGATCATCCTGCATCAGGCCGACACCAATCTCGTCGCGCTCGACGCCAAGACCGGCCAGGTGGCTTGGTCGGCGACCAACGGCAATCCTGCGAAGGGCGAGACCGGCACATCGGCTGCGCTGGTGGTCAAGGACAAGGTCCTGGTCGGCATCTCCGGCGGCGAGTTCGGCGTGCAGTGCCACGTCACCGCTTACGATCTCAAGAGCGGCAAGCAGGTCTGGCGCGCTTATAGCGAAGGTCCGGATGACCAGATCAAGTTCGATCCGGCCAAGACGACGTCGCTGGGCAAACCGGTCGGAGCTGACTCCAGCTTGAAGACCTGGCAAGGCGATCAGTGGAAGATCGGCGGCGGCTGCACCTGGGGCTGGATCTCCTACGATCCCGCTCTGAACATGGTCTATTACGGGTCGGGCAACCCCTCGACCTGGAATCCGAAGCAGCGTCCGGGCGACAACAAATGGTCCATGACCATTTTCGCGCGCGACGCGGACACCGGTATGGCCAAGTGGGTCTATCAGATGACGCCCCACGACGAGTGGGACTATGACGGCGTCAACGAGATGATCCTCACGGATCAGCAGATCAATGGGCAGCCTCGCAAGCTCCTGACCCATTTCGACCGCAACGGTCTCGCCTACACCATGGACCGAGAGAACGGCGAACTGCTGGTCGCCGAAAAGTACGATCCGAAGGTGAACTGGACCTCCGGCGTCGACATGAACAAGAGCTCGCCGACCTATGGCCGCCCGAAGGTGCTCGACGCAGCTTCGACCGACAAGGCGGGCGAGGACGTCAACGTGAAGGGCATCTGCCCGGCCGCGCTCGGCACCAAGGACGAGCAGCCGGCAGCTTACTCGCCCGACACGCAGCTGTTCTACGTTCCGACGAACCACGTCTGCATGGACTACGAACCGTTCAAGGTGAGCTACACCGCGGGCCAGCCCTATGTGGGTGCGACGCTCTCGATGTATCCGCCGCAGGGTGAAAGCCACATGGGCAACTTCATCGCCTGGGACGGCAAGACCGGCAAGATCGTCTGGTCGAACAAGGAGCAGTTCTCGGTCTGGTCGGGCGCACTCGCAACCGCCGGCGGCGTGGTGTTCTACGGCACGCTCGAAGGCTACCTGAAGGCGGTCGATGCCAAGACCGGCAAGGAGCTCTACAAGTTCAAAACTCCCTCCGGCATCATCGGCAACGTCACCACCTATGAGAACAATGGCAAGCAGTACGTTGCCGTGCTCTCCGGCGTGGGTGGCTGGGCCGGCATCGGCCTGGCGGCAGGTCTGACCGATCCGACCGCCGGTCTCGGCGCCGTGGGTGGCTACGCGGCTCTCAGCAACTACACGGCGCTCGGCGGCACGCTGACCGTGTTCTCGCTGCCGAACTAGGCCCACTCAGCATCGCTCCGGCGCGTGGATCAACTCCACGCGCCGGCTCGTCTCCACCGAACGCCTTCGAGGACAATCTCTTGCGTAAAATCTGCTCTGTCATTGCTGTGACGATCTTCGTTGCGTCCGGAGGAGCTGCGGTCGCGGAAGGTCCGGGCGACCCGACCGCGGTGAAGAAGGAAGACGACGGGAAGTGGCTCGATAAAGAAGGAAACCCGACTTACAAGATTTCAGCCGACGGCACCGTGGACTGGTTCACCTATTCTGGATACCGCCGCTATCATTCAGACTGCCACGTGTGCCACGGACCGGACGGGATGGGATCCACCTACGCACCGGCGCTGAAGGATTCCGTCAAGTCGATGAGCTATGGCGACTTTCTCGGCGTGATCGCCTCCGGCCGCAAGAACATCTCGACGGCGCAGGAGAACGTCATGCCGGCCTTCGGCGACAACCCGAACGTCGCTTGCTACATGGACGATCTCTACGTCTATCTGCGCGCCCGCTCCACCGAAGCATGGGGCCGCCAGCGTCCCGCCAAGAAGGAAGAGAAAACGGACGCCTACACCAAGGCGGAAGATGCCTGCATGGGCAAGAAATGAACGTTGCCAGGATTGCCAAGACGACTTCCTGGCGTCCTACGAGGATTTGAGGAGTTTACGATGAAGACACGTGCCGCCGTCGCTTTCGAAGCCAAGAAGCCGCTCGAGATCGTCGAAGTCGACCTGGAGGGACCAAAGGCCGGCGAAGTCCTGGTCGAGATCAAGGCTACCGGCATCTGCCATACAGACGCCTACACGCTCGACGGCTTCGACAGCGAAGGAATCTTCCCGTCGATCCTGGGCCATGAGGGCGCCGGCATCATACGCGAGATCGGTCCCGGCGTGACCTCGGTGAAGCCGGGCGACCACGTCATCCCGCTCTACACGCCGGAATGCCGGCAGTGCAAAAGCTGCCTCAGCCAGAAGACCAATCTCTGCACCGCGATCCGCGCGACCCAGGGCAAGGGCGTGATGCCCGATGGCACCAGCCGCTTCTCCTACAAGGGCAAGCCGATCTACCATTACATGGGCTGCTCGACCTTCTCGAACTTCACCGTGCTGCCCGAGATCGCCGTCGCCAAGATTCGCGAGGACGCGCCGTTCGACAAGAGCTGCTACATCGGCTGCGGTGTGACCACCGGCGTCGGTGCCGTCGTCAACACTGCGAAAGTCGAGCCGGGCGCCAACGTGGTCGTGTTCGGCCTCGGTGGTATCGGCCTCAACGTGATTCAGGGTGCCAAGATGGCCGGCGCCGACAAGATCATCGGTGTCGACATCAACGACTCCAAGGAAGATTGGGGCCGCCGCTTCGGCATGACCCACTTCGTCAACCCGAAGAAGGTCACCGGCGACATCGTCCAGCACCTCGTCGGTCTCACCGACGGCGGCGCCGACTACACCTTCGACTGCACCGGCAACACCACGGTGATGCGCCAGGCACTGGAAGCCTGCCATCGCGGCTGGGGTACCTCGATCATCATCGGCGTCGCCGAAGCGGGCAAGGAGATTGCCACCCGCCCGTTCCAGCTCGTCACCGGGCGCAACTGGCGCGGCACCGCTTTCGGCGGCGCGCGCGGCCGCACCGACGTGCCGAAGATCGTCGACTGGTACATGAACGGAAAAATCCAGATCGACCCGATGATCACCCACACGCTCAAGCTCGAAGAGATCAACAAAGGTTTTGACCTCATGCATGAGGGCAAATCCATCCGTTCCGTCGTCGTGTTCTAGCTCACAGCCATCACCCCAGGAGGATCGACCCATGACTGTTGCACTCCATCCATTGATTGACAACGGCATCAAGCAAGGCAGCGGCAACTTCGCCGGCGGCACGCTGGTCTGCAAATGCAAGGACCAGCCGGTGAAGGTCGGCATCAAGGGCGACGTCGCGCACAACCACGCCTGTGGCTGCACCAAATGCTGGAAGCCGCAGGGCGCGACCTTCTCGGTCGTCGCCGTGGTGCCGCGCCAGAACGTCACCGTGCTCGAGAACGGCGACAAGCTCCAGATCGTCGATCCCTCCGCGGTGATCCAGCGCTATGCCTGCAAGGCCTGCGGCACCCACATGTACGGCCGGATCGAGAACAAGGGCCATCCGTTCTACGGCCTGGACTTCATCCATCCCGAGCTGTTCCAGGAGGAGGGCTCACAGGCGCCGCAATTCGCCGCCTTCGTCTCCTCGGTGATCGAATCGGGCGTGAAGCCGGAGCAGATGGCGGGCATCCGTTCGCGGCTGAAGGAGATCGGACTGGAGCCCTATGACTGCCTGTCGCCGGCACTGATGGACGCGATCGCGACCCACGTGGCGAAAGCCAAAGCCGCCTAAGCAAGGCGCCTGAGCAGGCCGCCGCGCCTTCGCCCAGACTTCTGTCGGTTCGCTGGCGTCCACCAACGCCAGCGGGCCGGCCGGTCCCGTTCCGGCACCATCACGGCGATCCCGCCGCTTCTGCACCACGCGTATGTGAGGGCCATCAGCTCCTCAGTCCTGGTCTCTGAATGACTGCGCAGGGCCGCCGGCTTCCTGTTTGAAGTTCGCGGTACTTGCGTTTCTCCCTCCCTCGACTGAGGCACCCTGCTTCGTCCGTACAGTCTTCTGGCGGACGAAGCTTTTTTTGGTTGCGCCGCGTTCGAGCGCGCGGCATCAAGCCGCGCCCTGCTTTTGACAAACCATCGATGCAATCTTTTCCCGGTGAGAACACTCGGCTGTGAACGCCGGGCCGGCGCGACCTCTGCTACGATCGCGTCGTCACGATGCCGCGCGAAATGCAATCAATTAAGAACAAAACGGGAGGTATCGAGCACATCCGGACATTGCGATTCGTATTCCTGCCGCCCGCTGGGATCTGCCCGTGCGGGATGACGGGCCGGGATGCGGCGGCACGACGCAACCGGCATTGCGCTCCGGCGGCGTCAATGGGTTTTGAATTGAACATGCTTATGAAGAGCGAGGGACGATCATGATCAAGGTGAAGATCAACGGCCAGGAACAGAGCTGGGACGGCGACCCGGATCTCCCGCTACTCTGGTTCCTGCGTGACGAAGCCGGACTGACCGGCACCAAATACGGCTGCGGCCAGGCCCTATGCGGCGCGTGCACCGTCATCGTCGACAAGGAGGCCGTCCGCGCCTGCATCACGTCGGTCAACGACGTCGCCGGACGCGAGGTCACGACGATCGAGGGACTGCACACCAACGGCGATCACCCGGTGCAGAAGGCCTGGCGCCAGCTCAACGTGCCCCAATGCGGCTTCTGCCAGGCCGGCCAGATTATGCAGGCCGCGGCACTGTTGATGGACAACCCAAAGCCCTCGCACGACCAGATCCGCGAGGCGATGTCCGGCAACATCTGCCGCTGCGGCTGCTACCAGCGCATCGAGAACGCCGTCCATCTCGCATCGACGGGAGTGTGACATGAATTTCATCGACAATTCCCGCAAGCTTCGCGGCTTCGAAAAGCACGTCAGGGTCGAGAAGGTCTCGCGCCGCAGCATTCTGAAGGGCCTCGGCGTCACCGGCGGCTTCGTGCTTGCCGCCCCCGTGATGTCGCGCCAGGCCTTCGCCTATGAAACCGGTGCCGGAAAGATGCCGCATGGCGTCGTGGTCGATCCGCGCGTGTTCGTTTCGGTCGCGCCGGACGGCATCGTCACCATCGTCGGGCACCGTGCGGAAATGGGCACTGGCGTGCGCACCAGCCTCCCGTTGATCGTGGCCGAGGAGATGGAAGCCGATTGGACCAGGGTCAAGGTGCAGCAGGCTCATGGCGACGAGGTCAAGTACGGCAACCAGGACACCGACGGCTCGCGCAGCACGCGGCATTATTTGGTCCCGATGCGTCAGATCGGCGCCTCCGCTCGCACCATGCTGGAGCAGGCCGCGGCGAAGCGCTGGGGCGTACCGGCAACCGAGGTGAAGGCCGTCAATCACGAGATCGTCCACAGCGCCAGCGGCCGCAAGCTCGGCTTCGGGGAGCTCGCCGCCGATGCCGCCAAGGAGTCGGTGCCGAGCATCGAAGGTCTCAAGCTGAAGGACCCCAAGGATTTCCGCTATCTCGGCAAGGGTCAGATCGGCATCGTCGATCTCCACGACATCACCACCGGCAAGGCAGTTTATGGTGCCGACGTGCGGCTGCCCGGCATGAAATATGCTGTGATCGCCCGCCCGCCGGTGACCGGCGGCAAGCTGGTCTCGTTCGATCCCGACGCGGCGCTGAAGGTCCCCGGCGTCGAAAAGGTGATGCAGGTGCGCGGCTGGCCGTGGCCGTCGAAGTTCCAGCCGCTCGGCGGCGTCGCCGTGATCGCGCGCAACACCGGCGCCGCGATCAAGGGCCGCGACGCGCTCAAGCTCGTGTGGGACGACGGTCCCAACGGCAAATACGACTCCGTCGCCTACCGCAAGGAGCTCGAGGAGGCGTCGCGCAAGCCCGGCCTCGTCCTGCGCAAGGAGGGCGATGCGGACGCCGCCTTGAAGAGCGCTGACAAGGTCATTGTCGGCGAGTACTACATCCCCCATCTCGCTCATGTCGCCATGGAGCCGCCGGTGGCGGTCGCCGACGTCAAGGGCGACAAGGCGGAGATCTGGGCGCCGGTGCAGAGCCCCGGCGGCACCCGCGAGGACGTCGCCAAGACGCTCGACATTCCCGAGCAGAACGTGACGGTCAATGTCACGCTGCTCGGCGGCGGGTTCGGACGCAAATCGAAATGCGACTTTGCGCTCGAGGCCGCGCTGCTCTCCAAGGAGCTCGGTGCACCGGTCAAGGTGCAGTGGACGCGCGAGGATGACATCCATAACGGCTTCCTGCACACCGTCTCGGTCGAGCGGATCGAGGCCGGCCTCGACAAGAGCGGCAAGGTGATCGCCTGGCGCCACCGCAGCGTGGCACCCAGCATCGCCTCGACCTTTGCCGCCGGCACCGTGCACCAGGCGCCGTTCGAAATCGGCATGGGCCTAGTCGACATGCCATTCGAGATCGCCAACATCTCCTGCGAAAACCCGGAGGCGGCCGCGCATACCCGCATCGGCTGGTTCCGCTCGGTCTCGAACATCCCGCGTGCCTTCGCGGTGCAATCGATGGTCGGCGAGATCGCGCAGGCGACCGGCCGCGACCAGAAGGAGACCCTGCTCGCGCTGATTGGCAGCCCGCGCATCGTCAAGCCCGAGGTGAAAGACCTTTGGAACTACGGCGAGCCTCAGGACAGCTACCCGATCGACACCGCGCGCCTGCGCAAGGTGGTCGAGCTGGTCGCCGAGAAGGGCGAATGGGGCCGTCAGGTCCCGAAGGGCCACGGCCTGGGCATCGCCGCGCACCGCAGCTTCGTCAGCTACATCGCGACGATCGTCGAGGTCGCGGTCGACGACAAGGGCAAACTGACGGTGCCAAGGGTGGACACGGCGATTGATTGTGGCACCTATGTCAACCCCGAGCGCATCGCCTCGCAGATCGAGGGCGCAGCGATCATGGGGCTGAGCCTTGCCAAATATGGCGAGATCACCTTCAAGGACGGCAAGGTCCAGCAGAAGAACTTTGACGACTTCCAACTCGTCAGGATCGACGAAGCTCCCGCAGTGACCAACGTCCACATCGTGCCGCCCGGACCCGACACGCCGCCCAGCGGCGTCGGCGAACCCGGCGTTCCGCCGTTCGCGCCGGCGCTGATCAATGCGATTTTCGCCGCGACGGGAAAACGTATCCGCTCGCTTCCGATCGGCAAGCAATTGGAGGCCTAGCGGGGAACGCAATACGGCTCACACCGTTGCCATCGATCTGACAGGAGCAGATCGATGACCAATATCTCAAAGGCGCTCGCAGTCTCGCTGTCGGGCGCCTTTCTTTTGACGAGCGCCGGCGCATTCGCCCAGAGCAGCACCAGCCCGCCGACAACAGCGACGCGCCCCACCACGCCGGACCAGAACTCGCTTCCCAACGCCAACGCCCCGCCCGCCTCGACCACCCAGACCACCGGGCAACACAATCCTGATCCGAAGGTTCGGGAGATGAACCAGAAGGAGAAGGACAAGGTCGAGCGCGAGGGGAAGTAGTCTTATCTGACGGCTGCGCATGGACCCCTTGCGGAGGGCAGCGACGCTGGCCATCACGATCTCGCTTGGGTGAGGGGTTTGTCTCCACGCCAATCTCGCGATGAGTGCGCGTGAATAGAACCCCTCATGCCGGCGCGCGCAATGCGCGCGCCACCTTCTCCCACAAGGGGAGAAGGAAGATACAAAAATGCGGCGGACGTTGCCGTCCGCCGCATTCGCCACCCCCCTGCTGCCTCCGCTTTTTCGATCCGCCCGCGGAGCTATTTCTTGAGCGCGAACACCCAGATCACGCCGCCCTGCGGCACGTTGGCTTCGATTCCGATGTTATTGGTCGCAAGCGCATCCTGGATGCGCTGAGCGTCCACACCCCATCCGGACTGGATCGCGATGTACTGTGTGCCGTCGATCTCATAGGAGACCGGCATGCCCATGATGCCGGAGTTGGTCTTCTGCTCCCACAACAATTCGCCGGTCTTGGCGTGGAAGGCGCGGAAGTTACGGTCGTTGGTGCCGCCGACGAAGACGAGATCGCCTGCGGTCGCCGTCACCGAGCCGAACAGCTGCGACTTCGGGAAGTTGTGCTGCCACACCTTCTTGCCCGTCGCAGGATCCCAGGCCTGGAGCTCGCCGAAATGATCCGCGCCGGGCTTCGTCTTGAGGCCGATATCCTCCGGCTTGGTGCCGAGCCAGAGCTCGCCAGGCTTCAGCGCGACCTTCTCGCCGGTGAAGCCGCCGCAGAAATTCTCGTTGGCAGGCACGTAGACGAGGCCAGTCTTCTGGCTATAGGCCGCCGACGGCCAATCCTTGCCGCCCCACAGTGAGGGGCAGAACTCCACGCGCTTGCCGATCACCGGCTTGTGCGCGGGATCTACGATCGGCTTGCCGCTCTCCGGTTCGATGCCCTTCCAGACATCGGTGGAGACGAACGGCCAGCCGGCGACGTAGTTGATCTTGGTCGGCGTGCGCTCGAGCACCCAGAAGATCGCGTCGCGTCCCGGATGGACCAGGCTCTTGATGTTGCGGCCATCACGCTGCAGGTCGATCAGCATTGGCGCCTCGACCTCGTCCCAATCCCAGGAATCATTCTGGTGGTACTGGTGATAGGTCTTGATCTTGCCGGTGTTGGGATCGAGCGCGAGCACCGAGGAGGTGTAGAGATTGTCGCCGGGATGGGTTTCGCCAGGCCATGGCGCGGCATTGCCCACACCCCAGTAGATCGTCTTGGTCTCCTTGTCGTAATTGCCGGTCATCCAGGCCGAGCCGCCGCCGTTTTTCCAGTCGTCCCCCTGCCAAGTGTCGTGACCAGGCTCGCCTTCCCCGGGAATGGTGTAGGTCCGCCACAGCTCCTTGCCGTCCTTGGCATCGTAGGCGGCGACATAGCCGCGCACACCGAACTCGCCGCCGGAGCCGCCGACGATGACCTTGCCTTCGACGATCAGCGGCATCAGGGTCATGTACTGGCCCTTCTTGTAATCCTGCACCTTGGTGTCCCACACCACCTTGCCGGTCTTGGCGTCGAGCGCGACGACGTGGTCGTCGGTGGTAGCGAGATAGAGCTTGTCCTCCCATAGGCCGACGCCGCGGCTGGTCGGATGCAGCTGGAACAAATCGTCGGGGAGTTGCCGCTTGTAGCGCCAGTATTCGTCGCCGGTCTTCGCGTTCAGCGCGATCACCTGGCCCATCGGGGTCGCCACGAACATCACGCCGTTGTTGACGATCGGCGGCGCCTCGTGGCCTTCGACCACGCCCGTAGCGAAGGTCCAGACCGGCGTGAGGTTTTTCACATTCGAGGCGTTGATCTGGTCGAGCGGACTGTAGCCGTGCCCGTCATAGGTGCGCCGGTAGAGCATCCAGTTGCCGGGTTCAGGATTTTCCAGCCGTTGCGCGGTGACCGGAGAATAATTCTCGATCGGGCCTGATACAGCGGCGGTCGAGGCAAGACACGTGAAGGCGACGAATCCGGACAGTAACCATTGCTTCCTGGTCATGGACGTTCCCCTTTTCAGCCATTTGAATTCTTGTGTTGTGAATTCTTGTCGTTCGTCCCGTCGTCCGCCCATCGGCGGATGCGGCCTCTCCTGACGCGGGCACGGCCCGCACTGTCCGTCATCCCGGCTGCGCGCCTCCTACCTTTCCGATGAAATTGCCGGCGACGCTGAGCGAACCGTCAACGAGCGCCAGCGGCAGCGCCGCAAGCCGTCGCGGCGCCGGTCCGAACACGACCTGCGCGCCCTCGCGGGGATCGAATTCGGAGTTGTGACACATGCACTTGAACACCTCCTTGTCGCCGGCATCGCTCTTCACCCAGGCGGTGACGGGACAGCCCGCATGCGAGCAGATCGCCGAATAGGCGATGATGCCGTCGACGGCACGCGCACGAGTCTTCTCGTCGAGCTCGGCGGGATCGAGTTTGATGATCAGGATTTCGTTGAGGCGCGAGGCGCTCCGCACCACCGACGTGTTGGGATCCTTCGGCCAGGCATGGACCGGAGGCCCGCCGGCCGGCACATCGGCCGCAGTAATGAGTTTTCCCTCCTTGTCGCCTTCGGAGAAAACGAGCACATCGCCCTTCTGGGGCCGCTCGTCCGAACCAGGTGGATCTTCACCTGCGCGCGCCGGTCGGGAACAGCCGAGACACGCGGTGGTCGCGAGCGCGCCAAGCAGCAGCGTTCGCCGCGTTTGCTCGATGCCCGCGTCGGCTTTAGGTTCCGCAATGGGTTCGGAGGGTGAGGAACAGGCGGTGGACGGTGCGCGCGACATGTTTACTAGCAGGCGCTGGAACTCAGCCAAAAACAAGGCGAAGAATTGGCACCGCAGTGCATCAATATGGCTTTGCTCGCTTTGATTGCGCGATCATCAGCCCATTCAAAGGGATTTTCGCGATTTCAACGTCACACCGCGCGATCTGTATGATGATTTTGCAGATCAGACCGATGATGCTGGCATTGGTGCGCTGCGCTCTTCGTTGCGGAGCGCAAACGCGGAGCAGATCGCTCTAGGACCGGAGCACGTGGCGGGGCGATGCGATACGCCCTGCGACCGTCGCCGACGCCATTTCGAAACTGTCGGCGATGCGCCGTGCCTTGTCTATGAAGAGCGCGGCCGCCGCCGGCGGGCAGATCTCGCGCGCAGTCTGTTCGAACAGGTCGAGCCAACGGTCGAAGTGGTCGCCACTCAGGCTCAGCGGCAGATGCGCCCGCATCGGCGAACCACGATAGCGGCCGCTCATCAGAACGACCGATGACCAGAAATCGGTGAGCTTGGCGAGATGCTCGTCCCAGTTCTGGACGATCGCAAAAACCGGACCGAGCAGTGCGTCCTCGCGCACCCGTCCATAGAAACGGGTGACGAGTTCCCCGATCATCTCCTCGGTGATCCCGGTGCGCTCGATCGCATCCTCGGTCAGCAGGTTCCGCCGCGCAGCCGCCGCGTCGCGCTCGGCCTTCAGTCGATCCGACATGTCCTTCGTTATCCGTGCCGTTGTGCCCGCGAGCCGCCCGTTCGACATTGTCGGGCCAATTGCGCGCGGCGTCTTTGTCGCAGCGCAAATTGCGGGATCCGGCGGCGGACGCTGAAGGTCCGCCGCTGATGCCTTCATCAGGCGCTATAGGTGTAGAATCCCTGCCCGGTCTTGCGGCCGAGATGACCGGCATCGACCATCTCTTTCAGCAGCGGGGCTGGCCGATATTTAGGGTCGTTGAAGCCTTTGTAAAAGACCTCCATCACCGAAAGCATGGTGTCGAGGCCGACGAGATCGGCCAGCGCGAGCGGCCCGATCGGATGGTTGCAGCCAAGCTTCATGCCAGCGTCGATCTCTTCCGCCGTCGCGATCCCTTCCTGAAGCGCGAAGATCGCCTCGTTGATCATCGGACAGAGGATGCGGTTGACGGCGAAGCCCGGGCTGTTCTTCGCCGTGATCGCCACCTTGCCGACGCGCTTGGCGAAATCGAGCGCCTTGGCGTGGGTGTCGTCGGAGGTCTGCAAGCCCCGGATCAGCTCCAGCAGGGCCATCACCGGCACCGGGTTGAAGAAGTGCATGCCGATGAATCGGTCGGGGCGGTCGGTCGCCGCGGCGAGCTTGGTGATCGAGATCGAGGAGGTGTTGGTCGCGACCAGCGTGCGCGACGACAGCGTCGCGCAGAGATCCTTCAGGATCTTGACCTTGAGCTCCTCGTTCTCGGTCGCCGCCTCGATGACGAGGTCGCAATCCGACAGCTTCGACCGGTCCGTGGTGCCGGTGATGCGCTTGAGCGTCGCCTCGCGATCGGCCGCCGACATCTTCTCCTTCTTGACCAGCCGCTCAAGGCTGCCGCCGACGGTCGAAAGTCCGCGGTTCACCGCAGCATCAGAAATATCGACCATCACGACCGAGAGCCCGGCCGCCGCGCAGACCTGCGCGATGCCGTTCCCCATGGTCCCTGCCCCGATGATGCCAACGGTTTGGATCATTGCGTTGTGTCCTTCATGCTTGGGGCCTACCAGCATCGCTCCGGCCCGATCTGTTCCTGCACGAGGGTCTAGCACTGCCGAGCGGCGTGTGCGACCCGACTCTACCCCTCCTTACAGCATCCACGGGCGGAATAAAGCCGTCCACGGCCGCCGGGGGTTTGGGCTTTTCCTGCCCGAAGTGCCGGATTCCGCGCCCTGCGGCCCTGACGGGTTTAGTGAAGGCATATTTATCCAGAGCTTACCCCCACCCCTGGATTGCGACCTCTTGATTGTGGCAAGTGCAGCGTGCGATTGCCATCCGAGCATGTGCGTGGAGGACCCGGCCCGCCGCCGACGCGGGCCGAAGGCAGGCTGCTGAGGACGAAGGGGTTCGCGATGGACGTGATCGGGATCAGCGGCACCAGGCCGGCGCAACAGCGTCCGGCCGGATGAACGATTTCGCGCAATCCATCGCTGCCGCCTTCACGCTGATCGGCGAAATCGACGCCGAACTGCTCGGCATCGTCGCCTTGTCGGTTCGTGTCAGCCTGACCGCCAGCATCGTCGCGTTGCTGATCGGTGCCCCATTCGGGGCCCTGCTTGCGATCACACGCTTCCGCGGACGTCAGGTCATCATCATTCTGACCAATGCCCTGCTCGGTCTTCCGCCGGTCGTGGTCGGGCTCGCGCTCTACCTCCTGCTGTCGCGGTCCGGCCCGCTTGGGGCCGCCGGCTTGCTGTTCACGCCAACTGCCATGGTGATTGCGCAGACGCTGCTCGCGACGCCGATCGTGGTGGCACTGGTGCACCGGCCGGCCAGCCTGCTGTGGGCGGAGTATGGCGATCTGGCGCGGATCGACGGACTGTCGGCCCTGCGCAGCATGGCACTCCTGTTCGCGCTGGGACGGACCTCGCTACTCACCGCCTTTCTCGCGGCCTTCGGCCGCGCCATCGCGGAAGTCGGCGCCATCATCATCGTCGGCGGCAATATCCGGGGCTTCACCCGCACGATGACAACGGCGATCGCGCTGGAGACCAGCAAGGGCGACCTGCCGCTGGCACTGGGGCTCGGACTGATCCTGCTTGCGCTCAGCGTCGCCGTGTCGACCATTGCGTTCCTGCTAGTGGGACGCGTTGGGGAAAAATAGCTGCTCGCCGCCCACCTTGTAGCCTGCGATCGCGTCCTGCCCCTTCGATGAGATGAGCCAGTCGATGAAGGCCTGCCCATCCTTCACCTTGACGTTTGGATGCAAGGCCGGATTCACCAGCATGACGCCATACTGGTTGAATAGCCGCTTGTCGCCCTCGGTCAGGATGGCGAGCTCACCCCGGTTCTTGAACGAGAGCCAGGTGCCGCGGTCCGACACAAGGTAGGCATTCGACGACGACGCCATGTTCAGCGCCGGTCCCATGCCTTGGCCGATCTCCCGATACCAGCCGTCCTTGGCCGCACTGAGATCGACGCCTGCCTCCTTCCATAGCCTCAGCTCGGCCGCGTGCGTGCCGGACTTGTCACCGCGCGAGATGAACGGCGCCTTCGCCGCCGCGATCTTGCGCAGTGCATCAGTGACGTCCTTGCTGCCGGCGATCTGCGCCGGATCGCTCTTGGGACCGACGATGACGAAGTCGTTGTACATGACGTCGAAGCGCTTCACGCCCTGCCCCTCGGACATGAACTTGTCTTCGGCAACCCTGTCATGAACGAACACCACATCGGCGTCGCCGCGCCGCCCGATGTCCAGCGCCTGGCCGGTGCCGACGGCAACGACCTTCACGTCGATCCCGGAAGCCTTCGAGAACAGTGGCAGCAAATAGCCGAACAGCCCCGACTGTTCCGTCGACGTCGTCGAGGCCACGGTGATGGTGCGATCCTGCGCGGATGCGATGGTGGACCAGAGCAGAAGCGCTCCGATGGCGGCGATCTTCCTCATACGTATCCTCAACAAGCAACGGGGTTCCTGAATAGCCACGAACTGACGAGACGGGAACCGTAAAATTTGGGTGCAACGCGAATTGATCCGAGGCGGACGCCAACAAGCCATCGTCCAGGAACGTCGTCAGCACCGGCATGTTGTCTTCGAGGTGAAAGGCAAGGAGACTGCGATGAAGAAGATCATTTTGACATCCGCGTGCGTCATGGCGCTGGCGACCGGGGGCGCATTCGCGCAGACACAACCCGCTCCAGGCGCATCCGGCCAGGGCGACGTCGGTCCCTCGTCGCGGGGGCCTGCGACCAAGGGCATGACGACGGGCCGTTCGTCGAACATGCAGAACGAGGCCACCGACAGCAAGGGCACACAACAGCCATCCGCAGGTGGCACCAATACGAATAACATGGGCAGCCAGGCCGGTGGCGGCGCTGGCTCCGGCGGCGGTGCAGGCTCCGGCTCCGGGCGATAGCCAAGAGAGGACGTTGCAACTTCGCCTAGCCTGAAGATTCCCCGGGAGTTCACTGCTACGCCGCGCCCCGGCTGGTGCCGATTGCTACAGCTATGCCAATGACTGCTCGCGCTGTTCAGTGAAATCAGCAATAGCGCGAGCTTTGAGATCACAATTACAAAGAAAGGCACTGGCGGTTTCCGCCTCCTGTGCTGGTGCGCCGATGTTCTGCAATTGGTCCCGCCTCGATTGACATCGGTGCGAGGGCCGGGGCAGTTTTTTACATTGCTGGCGAATCAGCGATAGCCTCACGCCGGGTACCTCTTGGACAACTCCAGTGCTTTCGAGACTGATATCGTTGCTGCGCCGCATCCCTGCGGTGAATTGGGCGTTCACCCGGCTTCGGCCCCCGCCGCACAGCGGCAGCGTTGACGTTGCACCGGGGACCGCAGATAGCCCAGCCGCCATCATCGACATTGCGGAAGCCGCTCCGGCTCGCGTCACCGACGTCAGCGCGGTCAGCGCGGAGCCTTTGCATGACAATTCTGACCTCGCGGTCACGGCTCCGGTAGCCCAGAATGAGACGGCTGTCTCTGTCGATGCGGAGAGCCCGTCGACCGGAATCGGTGTGGAAGACGCTTCATCTCCGGAGACGCTGACAGGAGCCGAGGCGGTCTCGACATTCCCGGCCGTCGAGGACGCTTCTGCTTCATCGGCCGACGTGGAGCACGATCCGGTTTTGGTTCCTGATCTCGTCATCGTCAGCGAGTCGTGCTCTGAAGTCCCGGCCGCGGTTGAACCCGTCGTCGCAGCGAAGGTTTCGCTTTCGTCTGCCGAGGTCGAGACCCCTCTCACCAGCGACAAATCCTCGCCCAGCGCTTCCGCGGCCGTCGCCGATCAAATTGCCGCCGTTGTCGTCGATACCATCAGCGTTGCTGCGGACGTGCCTGAAACCAGCTCCGACAGCGCCCCACATGGCAGCGTCGAGATCGCGCCGGCCGCCGCAAACGATCCGCCGCTCGCCACAGCCGTCGCTACGGAGGTTCCCTCTGCCTATTCGCTCGGCGCCATCACGAATATCGAGCCGGCTCCCGCTGTCGTGTCTGCTTCTCCGGAGATTCGCAGCGCACGGAAAGTTCGCGCTAGACCCGCAGAGCCCACCGATCGTGCCGCGCTGATCCGGCAGCGCTGGGCCGAGACCGGGATCAGGATGTGGAATCCGCGCCTGCACGGCACCGGCGATGCCACGCTCAACATCCAGGGCAGTGTCGGACTGCTGCCACCCGCGACCGGCGAGACGATGCCGCGCTACGACAAGCTGGAATTCAAGGTGCTCGGCGGACAAATCGTCTGCGAGGGCGTCATCGTCGAGGCGCCTGCGCATGCGAGCCAGCGCAGCTTCACCCGGCTCGCAGAGCCTGGGAAACACGATCGGGCCCGCGAGCCGGTGCGGGAGCGCCAGGCCGCTCTCGCCTGATCCTTTCTTCTGCGGCCGCCGGCGATGTGCTAGGTTGATGTCCCGACATGGGAGATCGCATATGCGCGCAAGGTCATTGTCTGTGGTCCTGCTCGCCGCCTTCTGCATCTCGCAGCCCGCTCTCGCGGCCGGGAAATGGCCGCGTCATACCGCTGCTCCCGCCGCCGGTCCAGCCACACCCTACAAGGCCGATCGGCTCTCGTCCTCGCGCAGCGAGACGATCCTCAACACGCCCGGCCAGACCACCGTGCTGACGCGGCAGGTCCTCGACGACATGAACGCGACGAGCCTCCGGGGCGCCATGCGCGCGACCGCCGGCGTGACGATCGGGCGCTAGGCTCTTGTGTAGCTTTCGGCCGGCCTGGCGCTGTTGCCGCGCGGCACATCAAACTTTCCAGACACGAAGCAGTTGCCCGCGACACCGGTCACGACGTAACTTGCGCACCGGTCGAGCCACACGATTTCCGCGCTCGATCAAGACGACAAGAACACTAATGGGAGGCAGACTATGAAGAGGCTCGCGGCCGCGCTGTGCGCGCTGGCATTGTTCGCAACTGACGCGCAGGCGCAGACCATCAAGGATTTCCTGGCCGCGGTCATGCAGAAGTGGACAGCGCCATTCGAGCCGTTTCAGCTCATCGGCAACATCTACTATGTCGGGACCGAAGGCATCGCCGTCTACGTCATCAAGACCCCGCAGGGCCTGATCCTGATGGACACGGCGATGCCCCAGTCAACCGGCATGATCAAGGACAACATCGCCAAACTCGGCTTCAAGGTTTCAGACATCAAATACATCCTCAACACGCATGCGCATCTCGACCACACCGGGGGTTTTGCCGAGATCAAGAAGGAAACCGGCGCGCAGCTCGTGGCCGGTGAGCGCGACAAGCCGCTGCTCGAAGGCGGCTACTATCCCGGCGACGAGAAGAACCAGGACCTCGCCTTCCCCGCGGTGAAGGTTGACCGCACGGTGAAGGAAGGCGACAAGGTCACACTGGGCGACGTCACGCTGACGGCGCATGCAACGTCCGGCCATTCGCCGGGCTGCACGAGCTGGGAGATGAGTGTCAAGGACGGCAAGGAGGACCGCGAGGTGCTGTTCTTCTGTAGCGGGACGGTCGCGCTGAACAGGCTGGTCGGTCAACCGACTTATCCCGGGATCGTCGATGATTATCGCGCGACATTCGCCAAGGCCAAGGCGATGAAGATCGACGTGCTGCTCGGGCCGCATCCGGAGGTCTACGGCATGCAGGCCAAGCGCGCGCAGATGAAGGACGGTGCGCCGAACCCGTTCGTCAGGCCGGGGGAGCTGGCGACCTACATCACCGGCCTTTCCGAGGATTTCGACAAGCAGCTGGCCAAACAGACCGCGGCACTGGAGAAGAAATAGCGGCCGTCTAGCATTGCCTTTGCCTCATCCTGCACAGCGATCGGCGAAGCAGAGACTGCGCCGCGACGGAGCCGCAGCCAAGGTCGCGATCTGACCGCAGCTAGGCCAGGCTCGGCAGATCGAGGCCGTTGGCGTGGGCGCACTCGATCGCGGTCTCATAGCCTGCATCGGCATGGCGCATCACGCCGCTGGCGGGATCGTTCCAGAGCACGCGCTCGATCCGCTTCGCGGCTTCCGGCGTGCCGTCGGCCACGATCACCATGCCGGCATGTTGCGAATAGCCGATGCCGACGCCGCCGCCGTGATGCAACGAGACCCAGGTCGCACCGCTGGCGCAATTGAGCAGCGCGTTGAGCAAGGGCCAATCCGACACCGCGTCCGACCCGTCCTTCATCGCCTCGGTTTCGCGGTTCGGGCTTGCCACCGAGCCGCTGTCGAGGTGATCGCGGCCGATCACGATCGGCGCTTTCAATTCCCCGCGCGCCACCATCTCGTTGAAGGCAAGGCCCAGACGATGGCGATCGCCAAGGCCGACCCAGCAGATCCGCGCCGGCAGGCCCTGGAACTTGATGCGCGCCTTGGCCATGTCAAGCCAATTGTGCAGATGCTTGTCGTCAGGCATCAGCGCCTTGACCTTGGCATCCGTCTTGAAGATGTCCTCGGGATCGCCCGAGAGTGCGGCCCAGCGGAACGGCCCGACGCCGCGGCAGAACAGGGGACGGATATAGGCGGGAACGAAGCCCGGGAAATCGAAGGCATTCTTCAGGCCCATGTCCTGCGCCATCTGGCGGATGTTGTTGCCGTAGTCGAGCGTCGGAATGCCCTGTGCGTGGAAATCCAGCATGGCCTTGACGTGCTCGACCATCGACGTCTTCGAGGCACGCTCGACCGACTTGGGATCGGACGCGCGCTTCGCCTCCCACTCTGCCAGCGTCCAGCCTTTCGGCAAGTATCCATTGACGGGGTCGTGCGCGCTGGTCTGGTCGGTGACGATGTCGGGCTTGACACCGCGGCGCACCAGCTCCGGGAAGATCTCGGCGGCATTACCGAGCAGGCCGACCGAGACCGCCTTCTTGGTCTTTCCCGCCTCTTCGATGATCGCAAGCGCTTCGTCGAGCGTTGCGGCCTGCCGATCGAGATAGCCGGTGCGCAGCCGCATGTCGATGCGGCTCGGCTGACATTCGACCGCGAGCATCGAGGCGCCGGCCATGGTTGCGGCCAGCGGCTGCGCGCCGCCCATGCCGCCAAGGCCGGCGGTGAGAATCCATTTGCCGGCGAGGCTGCCGCCATAGTGGCGACGGCCGACCTCGACAAAGGTTTCGTAGGTGCCCTGCACGATGCCCTGGCTGCCGATATAAATCCAGGAGCCCGCGGTCATCTGGCCGTACATCATCAAGCCCTTCCGATCGAGCTCGTTAAAATGATCGAGCGTCGCCCAGTGCGGCACGATATTGGAGTTCGCGATCAGCACGCGCGGTGCGTCGGCATGGGTACGGAAGACACCGACCGGTTTTCCGGACTGGATTAGCAAGGTCTGGTCGTTTTCAAGCTTGCGCAAGGCTGCCGTGATCCGATCAAAACTCTCCCAGTCGCGCGCGGCCCTGCCAATGCCGCCATAGACGACGAGCTCGCTCGGCCGCTCCGCCACATCGGGATCGAGATTGTTCATCAGCATGCGCAAGGGCGCTTCCGTCAGCCAGCTCTTGGCGCTGATGTCGCTGCCGCGGGGCGCGCGGATGGTGCGGTCATTGTCCAGTCGGCGGTTCATGCGGACCTCTTAACCAAGTCTCGGAAACGGATCGGATGGAAGTGCGGCAATCGCGATGGCCGGCAACGCGTCGGCCTCGATCAGTGCAGCTGCCTTGGCGAGATCGCCGGCCATGTAGCGGTCGGCACCGAGTGCGGGCACTTGCTCACGAAGCGCGGCAATGACGGCAGCGAGCGGCGCGCTGGTCGCATGCGGCGCACGAAGCGTGATGCCTTGGGCGGCGACCAGAAGCTCGATGCCGAGAATGGCGGCGAGATTATCGGCCATGTCGGACAGGCGCCGCGCGGCATGCGCGGCCATCGAGACATGGTCCTCCTGGTTGGCGCTGGTCGGGGTCGAGTCGATCGAGCAGGCGAGCGCCCGCTGCTTATTTTCGGCATAGAGCGCGGCCGCCGTGACCTCGGCGATCATGAAGCCGGAATTGATGCCGGGGTCGGGCGTCAGGAACGGCGGCAGGCCGAAATTGAGTGCGGGGTCAACCAGCGTCGCGATGCGCCGCTCGCTGATTGCGCCGATCTCCGACAGCGCGAGCGCAATCGCGTCGGCGGCAAAGGCCACCGGCTCCGCGTGAAAATTGCCGCCGGAGACGATCTCGCCCGTCTCGACCAGCAGCAGCGGATTGTCGGTGACGGCGTTGGCCTCGATCATCAGCGTGCGCGCCGCCTGCGTGATCTGGTCGAGCGCTGCGCCCGCGACCTGCGGCTGACAGCGCAGGCAATAGGGGTCCTGCACGCGCTCGTCGCCTTCGAGATGCGACAGGCGGATGTCGCTGCCGTCGAGCAGCGCCGTCAGCGTCGCCGCCGCGGCGATCTGCCCGGCGTGGCCGCGCAGCGCCTGGATTTCGGGGCGGAACGGCGCCGTCGAGGCCATCGCCGCATCGACGGACAGCGCCCCCGTGACGAGCGCGGCGCGAGCGAGGCGGAATGCGCGCAGCACGCCCGAGATGGCGTAGGCGGTCGAGAACTGCGTCCCGTTGATCAGCGCGAGCCCTTCCTTAGGCCCCAGCGTCAGCGGCGCGAGTCCGGCGGACTTTAGCGCTTCGGCGCCAGATACAATTTTCCCGTCAACGATCGCCTGCCCTTCGCCGATCATCACGGCCGTCATATGCGCAAGTGGTGCAAGATCGCCGGATGCGCCCACGGAGCCCTGCTGCGGCACCAGCGGATAGACACCCAGCGCCAACATGTCCTGCAGCTGCTCGATCAGCTCGCGGCGGACGCCCGAGGCGCCGCGGCCGAGCGAGACGATCTTCAGCGCCATCATCAGCCGCACGATCGATTCGGGTGTCGCCGGGCCGACGCCGCAGCAATGCGAGACGATCAGGTTGCGCTGGAGCAGCGCGGTCTGATCCGGCGGAATGCGCTTCGACGCAAGCTTCCCGAAGCCGGTGTTGATGCCGTAGACGGGGACATCCGCGCGCGCGGCTCTTGCGACGATCTCCGCCGCTGCTTCGACGCGCGCCCAAAACGAGGGATCGAGCACGACGGGCGCACCATCGAGCACACGCCCGAGATCGTCGAGACTGACCGTCCCCGGTCTGACGACGATCGCTGTGTCTCGCTCCGTCACTGCCCCCTCCATACCCGCCCGTGCAGCGGATTGAAGCCGATCCGGTAGACAAGCTCGGCCGGCCGCTCGCTGTCCCAGATCGCGAGGTCGCACCATTTGCCGGCCTCTAACGTACCGCTCTCATCCAGCACGCCCAGCGCCCGCGCCCCCTCGCGCGTCACGCCGGCAAGGCATTCGGCCACTGTCATCCCGAACAGAGTCGCCCCCATGTTCATCGCGAGCAGCAGCGAGGTCAGCGGTGAGCTGCCGGGATTGCAGTCGGTCGCCAGCGCCATGTGGACGCCAAGCTTGCGAAACGTCTCGACCGGCGGCTTTTGCGTCTCGCGGATGAAGTAGAAGGCGCCGGGCAGCAGCACCGCTACCGTTCCGGCCTTGGCCATCGCGACGGCGCCGGCTTCATCGGTGTGCTCGAGATGATCGGCCGAGAGCGCGGAGAATTTCGCGGCAAGCGCAGCACCTCCGAGATTCGAGAGCTGGTCGGCATGGAGCTTGACCGGCAGTCCAAGTCCCCTCGCTGTCTCGAACACCCGCGCGGTCTGCCCGGCGGAGAACGCGATGCCTTCCATGAAGGCATCGACGGCATCGGCAAGGCCCGCCTTTGCGATCACGGGCAGCATCTCATGGCACACGAGATCGATGTAACGATCCTTGTTGCCCTCCGCCTCCGGCGGCAGTGCATGCGCGCCGAGGAAGGAGGTGCGGATCGCAATCGGCCGCCGACCAGAGAGGCTGCGCGCGGCGGCAAGCTGACGCATCTCGGTCTCGGTATCGAGACCATAGCCGGACTTGATCTCGACCGTGGTTGCGCCCTCGGCGATCAAGGCGTCGAGCCGCGGCAGCGCGCCTGCGACGAGCTCGACCTCGCTCGCCTGCCGCGTCGCAGCCACCGTCGAGACGATGCCGCCGCCGGCGCGGGCGATCTCCTCGTAGCTCGCACCCTTCAGGCGCAGCTCGAACTCGTGCGCGCGGTTGCCCCCATAGACCAGATGGGTGTGGCAATCGATGAGACCGGGCGTGATCCAGCGTCCCGCGCAATCGATCTTTTCCACCGCATCGGCATCCGCCGGAAAATCGGTCTGCGCGCCCGCATAGACGATACGGCCGCCGCGCGTGGCGATGACGCCCCGCTCGATCTCGCCAAGATCAGGACGGTCAGCCCGCATCGTGGCGAGCCGGGCATTGTGCCAGATCCGGTCGAAGCGCTCTGCCATGCAACGGCCCCTTCGTGCGATGCTTGACTTATATGTCTAGACATATAATCGTGGGGCGGTTCTGTCCAGCCGGCGTGTAATCATGACCCGACTGCATTTCGCCTCCGCGCTCCTGCCCTCGGGCTGGGCCAATGACGTGCAGGTGGTCGTCACCGCCGGCGCGATCGCGGCGGTGACGCCGGGCGTGGCCCCGGTAGCCGGCGACGAGCGCCACGCAATCGCGCTTCCGGGATTGGCGAGCCTGCACAGCCACGCGTTCCAGCGCGGCATGGCGGGTCTCGCCGAGCTGCGCGGCGATAGCACCGACACCTTCTGGACCTGGCGCGAGACGATGTATCGCTTCGCGCTGGCGATGACGCCGGACGACGTCGTGGCGGTTGCAACGCTGCTCTATATCGAGATGCTGGAGCAGGGTTTCACCCGCGTCGGCGAATTCCACTATCTGCATCATGATCGCGATGGCTCGCCCTACGCCGACGTCGGCGAGGTGGCCACGCGCATCGTACAGGCTGCCGAAACGTCGGGCATTGCGCTGACGCTGCTGCCGAGCTTTTATGCGCACGGCTCATTTGGAGGCGCACCGCCGCATGCAGGCCAACGCCGCTTCATTTGCTCGGTCGATCAGTTCGCCGCCCTTATGGCCGCCTCGCGCAAGGCGATCAGCGGGTTGCCGGGCGCCAATATCGGCATCGCGCCGCATAGTCTGCGCGCGGTGACGCCTGACGAGCTCAAGTCGATCATTCCGCTTGCCGATGGCGGGCCGGTGCACATTCACGCCGCCGAGCAGGTGAAGGAAGTCGAGGATTGCCTGGCATGGTCGGGACGGCGACCTGTGCAATGGTTGCTGGAGCACGCGCCGGTCGATCAAAGCTGGTGCCTCATCCACGCCACCCACACGACGAATGAGGAAGTCATCGCATTCGCCAAGACCGGCGCGGTCGCGGGTCTCTGTCCGATCACCGAAGCAAGCCTCGGCGACGGCATCTTTCCGGCACGCGAATTCCTCGATGCCGGCGGCGCGTTCGGTGTGGGCACCGATTCCAACGTGCTGATCGGCGTCGCCGACGAGTTACGCCAGCTCGAATATGGCCAGCGCCTCAAGCATCGCCAGCGTAACGTGCTCTCCAGCGGCGCCGGGCGCTCGACCGGACGCACGCTGTTCGACCATGCGCTTGCGGGCGGTGCACAAGCGCTGGCGCAGACGACCGTCGGCCTTGCGCCGGGAGCGCGCGCTGACATCGTCACGCTCGACACGGCACATCCATCTCTGGCGGGACGCGCACGCGACGCCATCATCGACGCCTGGATCTTTGCGGCCGGCAGCGGCGCAATCGATTGCGTTTGGGCCGGCGGCGACAAAGTGGTTGAGGGCGGCCGGCACAAGCTGCGCCAAGCCGCCCGCGAGCGCTTCAACGCCTCCGTCCGGAGGCTCGTCGCATGAGCCTCGCAACCGATGCGGCCGACAAGCCGACGCTCTACAAGCGAATCCGCGCCGATATCGAAAAGTGCATCTTGACCGGCGAATGGCCCCCCGGGCATCGCATCCCCTTCGAGCACGAGCTGGTCGCGCGCTACGGCTGCTCGCGCATGACGGTGAACAAGGCGCTGTCGGAGCTGGCGCAAGCCGACCTGATCGAACGGCGGCGGCGCGCCGGCTCCTTCGTGCGCCGGCCGCAGCATCAGTCTGCCGTGCTCAAGATCGCCGACATCCGTGCCGAGATCATCTCGCTCGGCCGCAGCTACGGCTACGAGCTGATCGGCCGCAAGCTGCGCACAGCGACCGCCGCTGACCGCGCCCGCCTCGGCGTCAAGAAGTCCGGCAAGGTGGTCGCGATCGCCTGCCGGCATAGCGCCGACAACGTGCCGTTCGCCGTCGAGGACAGGCTGATCGACCTTGCGTCCGTGCCGAACGCTGCGACCGCGGATTTCTCGCGCGAGCCGCCAGGCTCGTGGCTACTCCACCATGTCCCGTGGACCGAGGCCGAGCATACCATCAGCGCCATTGTTGCGGATCATCGCGCCGCGAAGGCACTTGACATCGCGGTCGGCGCGCCCTGCCTCGTGATCGACCGCTATACCTGGCGCAGCGCGCGCACGATCACCGCGGTGCGCCTGCTCTATCCCGGTGACTCTCACCGCCTTGTCGCACGATTCAAGGGAGGCTGAGAGAATAATGGCGGCACAATTCGTGCAATGCTTCGGGCAACGGTCCAAATGGACCGACAAGGATCAACACGACGTCAATCCATCGATCGGCAAGAGGACGACAATCATGCGTAGTTCGAAAGTATTTGTGACAATCATTGCCCTCGCGGCCTCCACTCCGGTGCTCGCCGACGACATCAAGGTCGGCATCGGCATCTCCGGATGGACGGGCTTTGCGCCGCTGACGCTGGCGAAGGAAGCCGGCATCTTCAAGAAGAACGGCCTCGACGTCACCATCAAGAAAATCCCGCAGAAGGACCGTCACCTCGCGATCGCCTCCGGAGACGTCCAGTGCGCGGCAACGACCGTCGAGACCTGGATTTCCTGGAACGCCAACGGGGTCGCCACCAAGCAGATCTTCCAGCTCGACAAGAGCTACGGCGCCGACGGCATGGCCGTCCGCAACGACCTGGCCTCGATCAAGGACCTGAAGGGCAAGACCGTCGCGGCCTCCGCGCCCGGCACCTCGCCTTATTTCGCGCTGGCCTGGATGCTCAAGAAAAATGGCCTGTCGGTGAAAGACGTCACCGTCGTCAACCTCGAGCCGGCTGCAGCTGCGCAGGCCTTCGTCTCCGGCCAGAACGATGCCGCGATGACCTATGAACCCTATCTTTCGACCGTGCGCGCCGCGCCGGACAAGGGCAAGATCATCGCGACCACGCTCGACTACCCGATGGTCATGGACACTTTTGGCTGCACGCCGAAGTTCCTAACGGAGAACCCCAAGGCCGCCAAGGCGCTCGCCGACAGCTATTTCGAGGCGCTCGACATGATCGCCAAGGATCAGGCCAAGGCCTACGAGATCATGGGCGCCGATGTGAAGCAGACCGGCGAGCAGTTCGGCAATTCGGCGAAATATCTGCGCTGGCAGGACAAGGCCGCGAACCAGAAGTTCTTCGCCGGCGATTTCCTGACTTTCAACAAGGAGGCCGCCGACCTCCTGCTCGAAATCGGCATCATCAAGGCCGCGCCGAAGGTCGAGGACCTCTTCGACGCGAGCTTCATCAAGTAAACCTCTGCAAGTTGCCGGTTCCGCTGAAGCGCGGGACCGGCGCATGATCGGCTATTCGGATAGACAGTTTGATGCGTCCCCTGGATCCCGTGACATCGAAGCAACGCATGGCGTACGGCCTTGCATTCTTCGTGCTGTTCGTTGCCCTCTGGTCGTGGGCAACGCTCGGCGGCCATGTGTCGAAGACCTTCCTCGCCAACCCGCTGACCATGGTGCAGGAAGGGTATGACCTGCTGGCCAAGCAGGGCTTCGTCTACGATATCGGCATGACGATCTGGCGCGTCGTCGGCGGCTTCGCTCTCGCCGCGATCATCGCGGTGCCGCTTGGCGTGCTCATGGGCGCCTACAAGCCGGTCGAAGCGTTCCTCGAACCGTTCGTCTCCTTTGCGCGCTACTTGCCTGCCTCCGCATTCATTCCGCTCCTGATCCTGTGGGCCGGCATCGGCGAGTTGCAGAAGCTGCTCGTCATCTTCATCGGCTCGGTGTTCCAGGTCATCCTGATGGTCGCCGTGACCGTCGGCGCGACGCGCCGTGACCTGGTCGAGGCGGCCTATACACTCGGGGCCAGCGACCGCGGCATCATCCGCCGCGTGCTGCTGCCTTCCTCCGCGCCCGAGATCGCGGAAATCCTGCGGCTGGTGCTGGGCTGGGCCTGGACCTACGTCATCGTCGCCGAACTGATCGGCTCGTCCTCCGGCATCGGCCACATGATCACCGACAGTCAGGCGCTGCTCAACACCGGCCAGATCATCTTCGGCATCATCGTGATCGGATTGATTGGCTTGATCTCGGACTTCCTGTTCAAGGCGTTCAATGCCTGGCTGTTTCCATGGAAGCTCGCATGACGACGCTCAAGATCGAACAGGTTTCGCGCACCTTCCCGGCACGCCACGGCAACGCGCCGACCAAGGCGCTGGAGCCGACCAATCTCATCATCGGCAACAACGATTTCGTTACGATCCTCGGCCCATCGGGCTGCGGCAAGTCCACGCTGCTCCGCATCGTCGCGGGCCTGGATCGCCCGACCAGCGGGCGAGTCACGCTTGACGGGCGCGAGGTGGCCGGCCCTGGCGCAGATCGCGGCATGGTGTTCCAGTCCTACACGTTGTTCCCCTGGCTGACCGTGCGCGAGAACATCGCCTTCGGCCTGCGCGAGCGCGGCGTGCCGCAAGACGAGCGCAAACGGATCGCCGATGCCTTCATCCGCCAGGTCGGACTGTCCGGCTTCGAGAACCACTGGCCGAAGCAACTCTCCGGCGGCATGCAGCAGCGCACCGCGATCGCTCGCGCGCTCGCCAACGATCCGAAGATCCTGCTGCTCGACGAGCCGTTCGGCGCGCTGGACAACCAGACCCGCGCCTTGATGCAGGAGATGCTGCTGGGGATCTGGGAGCGCGACCAGAAGACGGTGCTGTTCGTGACCCACGACATCGAGGAGGCGATCTTCCTCGGTAGCCGCGTCGTCGTCATGAGCGCGCGCCCGGGCCGGATCAAGGCCGAGATCCATGTGGAGCTGCCGCATCCGCGCTCCTACAAGATCAAGACCACGCCGGAATTCGTCAAGCTCAAGGAGCGGCTGGTCGAGGAGATTCGCACCGAGGCGCTGAAGGTTGCCGAACATGCCTGACACTCCGCCCTGCGCCGACGGGAAACGCGTCCTCGCCGACCTCAACGCGCTGCGCGCCATCGGCGCCTACAAGACCGGCGTGCACAAGCCGACCTTCTCCGAGCCGCACAAGCTTTCGCTGGACTGGCTGATCCGGAAGCTGCCTGACGCCGGCCTCTCCGCTGCCATCGACGGCATCGGCAACGTCTTCGGTACCAGCGCGAAGCCGGGACCGAAGCTGCTGGCGGGATCGCATCTTGAGAGCCAGAACTACGCCGGCTGGCTCGACGGTCCGCTCGGCGTCGTCTATGCGCTCGAGGCGGCACGCGTGCTCAACGCCGATCCCTCGTTCGAAGGCGCGGTCGAGGTCGCCGCCTGGTGCGACGAGGAAGGACATTTTGGGCATTTCCTCGGCTCACGCTCCTATGTCGGTCAGGTGACCGAGGCCGACATCGATGCTGCCCGCGACCGCACCAGCGGCCGCACCATGCGCGACGCACTCGCCGACATGGGGCTCGCAGGACGTCCGCGCATCACCGCCCCGCCCGGCCGGCACGTCGGATATCTGGAGGCCCATATCGAGCAGGGCGACACGCTCGAAAGTGGCCGCCTCGCGATCGGCGTCGTGACCTCCATCGTCGGCATCTGGCAATACCGGATCAAGTTCGTCGGCGAGCAGAACCACGCCGGCACCACGCGCATGGCCGTGCGAAAGGATGCGGGCCTGGCGCTGGCCAAATTCTGCGTCGCGATCGACGAGCGTTTCCCTGATGCCTGCGGCCCGCGCACGGTGTGGACCACCGGTCGCATCACGCTCGATCCCGGCGCACCCAGCATCATTCCTGGCGGCGCGGAAATGCTGTTCCAGATGCGCGACGACGACCCGGCGGTCATCGCGCGGTTGGAGCAGTTGCTGCGGACTATGGCGGACGAGGTCAATGCGAAGGGCCCCTGCACCGTCGCGGTGGAGAAACTGCGCACCGGCGCGCCGGCCATGATGAACGCCGGCTTTCAGGATGCGATCGAAGCCGCAAGCAAGGCCCTGGCCGGCGGGCGATCGGTCCGCATGCCCAGCGGCGCCGGGCACGATGCGCAGATGCTGGCAACGATCATGCCCGCGGGGATGCTGTTCGTACCATCGATCGGCGGCATCAGCCACCACTGGACCGAGAATACCGCCGATGCCGACATCGTCACCGGCGCGCAGGTGTTCGTCGATGCCTGTCGGCGCATCCTCGGCGGTTAGAACGAGCTTCTCCCCGCGAAAGCGGGGAATTTAGTACGCCACGGCCTGTCGATTGATCCACAACGGTCTCGGAGTACTGGATCGCCCGGCCAAGGCCGAGCGAAGACAGCGCGTGTAGTCGCAGACACGCCTTCGCATTCTCGCGGCGGATTTCGCCCGAGCTTTGCTTCGGCGCTCCACCCTCAAAGCCGGGAGGGCGCAGGGAAGGCCGGATGCCGGCTGGCACCCACGGTCTGCTGTGCGAAAGGCACACGCAGAAAACTGCACAGCGGCATACAGGTGAAGCCCAACACACGGCCTTCCCTGCGCAGTGGTTTGACGGCTTATGCCGCGCTCTCCTGGGAGCCGAATTCGTTCTGGCCTCCCTCGCCCTCGTAGAAGTCACGGACACCGCGCCGGTTGACGCCAATGCCGCATCCGCAAGAGCTTGACCGTAGCAACGACGGCCAGGACCACACGGTTTTGCCGTACGCGCGGCTCGCCTGCGCCGCAGGGTTCGACGGCGTTGTGCACCTTGCCATCGACATGCTGGCGCGACGAACCTGACAGCGCCGTCCGTCTGCGCGAAGTTTAAGGGCTCACGGAGAGCAATCCGCCCTGCCCCTGGCCTCTCGCGCCCGACGCTGCCGCGTCCACCGCAAGCCCGGCTCCGCGATCATCACGACACATGACCGCCCCTCTCGGATGAGCCGGGATGGGCGACACATACGCCATTTCCGAATTTCGGTAAAGCGAAATATTTTTTCCCTTAGGGCTTGACGCCGACACATATGGAAACGATCGGGTGTTTTGCCTCACGGACCCGCGCCGGCCTGGCTAGTCTGTTTACATCCATCCACATTTCACCAGCTGGGGCGCCTAGTCCCACCTCGCCCAGCCGATGCGCGGGGCCATGGGGCCTCTCCCCCGCCGGCGCCCGCTTGCATTTTTCACGAGCTGCCTGCGACAATTCGTGCACCGCTCGGACATAATGGCGCGGCAATCCTGGGGCTTGTCGGCCGCCCGCCCATGCTCCCCCGGAGTTCCCATGCTTTCTGCCGATCGGCCGGCAACACGCCTTGCGACCCGGCTCGCCTTCCTCGTCGCGGGCTTCGGCATTGCGTGCTGGGCACCGCTGGTGCCGTTCGCGAAGACGCGCCTCGGCGTCGACGACGGCATGCTCGGATTGCTGCTGCTCAGCCTCGGCATCGGCTCGGTCCTCGCCATGCTTCTGACCGGCGTGCTGAGTGCGCGCTACGGCAGCAGACCGATCATCATCGCGGGCGGGCTCGGTCTCGCCCTGGTGTTGCCGCTGCTTGCGATCGCAAGCTCGCCCTCAGCGCTGGCGCTGGCGCTCTTTGCGTTCGGGGCCGCGCTCGGCTCGATCGACGTCGCCACGAACATCCATGCGGTGGAGGTGGAGCGCGCCGCAGCCAGTCCGCTGATGTCCGGCTTCCACGCGCTGTTCAGCATCGGCGGTTTCGCCGGCTCTGCGCTGATGACGGCACTGCTCTCGCTGCAATTCGGCGCGCTCACCTGCGCGCTGGTCTGCTCTATCCTGATGTTGATCGCGATGTTGGTGACCTGGCCGCGCCTGCTCCGCTCAGCGCAGGTGCAGGACGGCCCTCTGTTCGTGCTGCCGCACGGATCGGTGCTCCTGCTCGCGCTGCTTGGCGCCATCACCTTCCTCGTCGAAGGCGCGATGCTCGATTGGGGAGCTCTGCTCGTCATCGGCGCGGGTCTCGTCTCGGAGGCGCAAGGCGGCGCCGGCTATATGGTGTTCTCGATCGCGATGACCGTGGGGCGGCTCGGCGGCGACGCCGTCGTCGCACGCATCGGAGACCGCGCCACGCTGTTGTGGGGAAGCCTCATCGCCATCGCGGGCTTCGTGGTCCTGCTCACGGCTCCCGTTGCGGCGGTTGCCATAGCCGGCTTCCTGCTCATCGGCCTCGGCGCATCGAATCTGGTGCCGGTGCTGTTCCGCGGGGCGGCCAAGCAGAAAGCCATGCCAACGGGCCTCGCCGTCGCGGCGATCACGACTGCCGGCTATGCCGGCGTCCTCCTCGGTCCCGCCGGCGTCGGCTTCGTTGCTCGCGCCAGTGGGCTGCCAACGGCGTTCTGGCTGCTCGCCGCGCTGATGGGTCTGGTCACGCTGTCGGCAGGCATCGTCACGAAGGAGCAGCACCGGACATCGCGCGCCCGGGCGTGAGCGGCCGATGCTGGACGAGCGGTCCCGGAATACGCTCGCGCTCCATCCGGGCTTCGACGAATACCCTACACCGGATCGAACGCCCGGATCGGTGGCAGATTGCCCGTGAACTTTTCCACCTCGACCGCTGTCAACTGCCCCGTGCAACCTTGCGCCAGGGACGAGGTGCCGATGTCGCGGGTGAGCACGTTCGGATTGCCGTGCACGCAGAGCGGCGCGTCGTCCTCGGGATCCATCGGGTCATACCACGCGCCGGTCGGCAGTTGCACCACGCCGGGCGCGATGCCGTCGGTGACGTGAACTGCGGCAAGGCAGGCGCCGCGGTCGTTGAACAGGCGGATGATATCGCCATCCCTGATGCCGCGCGCATCAGCGTCACGCGGATTCATGCGCGCGACCTCGCGGCCGCGGTGTTTGGCGGCCAGCGAATGGCCGCCGAAATCGAGCTGGCTATGCAGGCGCGTCACCGGCTGGTTGGCGACGAGGAAGCACGGCGCACCGGGCTTCGGTGTGTCGGTCTTCTCCAGCCAGACCGGATGACCGGGACAATCCGCATCACCATGGCCTGCGATCTTCGCCGAGAAGATCTCGATGCGGCCGCTCGGCGTCGGCAAGGCGTGACCTGTGGGATCCTCACGGAAGCGGCGCAGCCTGCCGCCGTCATCGGGCTGCTGCGGCACGATCAGGCTGCCGCGTTGCCAAAATTCATCGAAGCTCGGCGCCTCCAGGCCACGCTTGGCCAGCGAGGCGCGGGTCGGCTCATACAGATGCTCGAGCCACTGCCGCGAGCTGCGGCCTTCAGTGAAAGGTTCGCGCGCACCGAGACGCTCGGCGAGATCGGCGAAGATCTCATAGTCGTCGCGCGAAAGACCAAACGGCTCGGCGATCCGGTGCATGGCGACCATGAGGGGATCGTTGGTGGAATAGCCGATGTCCTCGCGCTCCAGCGTCATGGTCGCGGGCAGCACGATGTCGGCATGCCGGGCCGTCGCGGTCCAGCCGAGCTCGTGCACGACCAGCGTGTCGACTTTCGCAAACGCCTTGCGCAGACGGTTGATGTCCTGGTGGTGATGGAAGGGATTGCCGCCGGCCCAGTAGACGAGGCGGATGTCCGGATAGGTGCGCGTCTCGCCATTGTAACGGTAGGTAGCGCCCGGGTGGAGCAGCATGTCCGCGATGCGCGCGACCGGAATGAAATCGGCAACGCCGTTGCGGCCCTGCCCCAGCGTCGGTCCTGGCACGTCGTTGACGCGGCGGCCGTAATAGCCGATCGCACCTAACGAATAGGCATAGCCACCGCCGGACAGACCGATCTGGCCGAGCGCTGCCGCCAGCACCAGCCCCATCCACACTGGCTGCTCGCCATGTTCGGCGCGCTGCAGCGAATGCGATACGGTGATGAGTGCGCGCTTTCCGGCGAGCCGGCGCGCCAGCGCGCGGATATTGTCGGCGTCGACGCCGCAGATCGGGGCGGCCCATTCGGCGTGCTTCGCTTGCCCATCGCTCTCGCCGGTGAGATAGCGCAGGAAGACGGGCCACCCCTCCGTATAGCGATCGAGGAAGGCCTGATCGTGCAAGCCTTCGCTCACCAGCGTGTGGACGATGCCGAGCATCAGCGCGGTATCGGTGCCGGGCACGCAGCTCAGCCATTCGGCGCCGGCTTCGACCGGAAGATCGTCGCGCAGCGGGCTGACCAGGACGAACTCGCAGCCGCGCCGGCGTGCCGCTGCCATGGCGCCGCGCTCGACATGCTTGCTGATCGAGCCGCCGGCGACCATGGAATTCTTTAGCGCCATGCCGCCGAAGGCCAGCACGATCTCGGTGTCAGAGGCGATCTGCTCCCAGGTGACGTTGCGCTTGGTGATATCCTCGTATCCGGCCAGGATCTGCGGCAGCAGCACCGAGGACGCGCCGGAAGAATAGGTGTTGACCGAGCGCACATAGCCGCCCATCGCGATGTTGAGGAAGCGATGCACCTGGCTCTGGGCGTGATGAAAGCGGCCCGCGCTCGACCAGCCATAGGAGCCGCCGAACACGGCGCCGGGGCCGTGCGTGTCGCGGACACGCGCCAGCTCGTCACCGAGCAGATCGAGCGCCTTCTCCCAGCTCACGGAGACAAATTCGTCGCGGCCGCGGCGATCGTCCGGGCCGGGACCGCGCTCGAGCCAGCCGCGGCGGATCGCCGGCTGGGCGATGCGGACCTGATGCCGCAGAGCGCCCGGAAAATTGTCGATGATGCCGTTCGGATCGGGATCCCCCGCATAGGCCCTCACCTCGAGCCCGGCCTTGCCTTGACGCGCGGAAAACACGCCCCAATGCGAAGTATGCGGCTTGAAGCCGTCGGACAGGTCGAGGCCGGGGTCGGGGAAGCCAATCGTGTCGTCCATTAGATCGTCCTTGTTCCGGTATGTGGTGGCAGTATAGCGATCCGCATCCCGATGTCATCGAGATCCGGGCTGATGCAAACGCCGGGCTCCCGTGTGTGAAGGGCAAGGCATCGAGCGGAGCACGAGCGCGGCACGGGGCTCGTATTGGTCCTCAACCTGTGCGATATGCGTCCCTCCCCTCAAGCCACAACGGTCTCATCATGATCAAGCGCGTCTCGCCTTACGAAGGTCTGCTCCACGAAGTGGTCGAGCACAATGGCGTGCTTTACATCGGTGGAATCGTTCCCGAGGACACGAGCCTCGATATGTCGGGCCAGGCAAACGACGTCCTCCGGCAACTGGCGCAGCTGCTGAAGACCGTCGGATCCGATCTGACCAACATCTTGCAGGTGACCATTTACATGACCGACCTGAAGGAGAAGGCCGAGTTCAATGCGGCCTGGAAGGCGCACTTTGCAGAAGCTCATCTGCCGGCGCGGGCCGCAATTGGCGTCGCCGATCTCGGCTCGGGCGTCAAGCTCGAGATGACCGCCATCGCTGCGCGACAATAGTGGTGCAGGCCGATCCGCTGTGCGGATTCGCGTGGCGGTCGCAAAGCGCGTCCGCTTCCCTCAGGGATTCTGCGCTCGAAGCACACTGATGTAGATCCCTTGCGTTAGAATGGCTGCGGCCGTTGGGGACCTGTGTTGTTTGACTGGGATGATCTCAAGTCCCTGACGGCGATGGCCTGTCGCGGCCAGCACGCTCGCGCCCGCAGAATTTCATGACGGCTGCAATACGCTCGCTGCATCACATCTGCCAAGGCTCGGAGCTTTCTTTGGCTTGGTGGTGCCGGGCGCCGCAAACGCCGCCGGTGGCTAGGACCTCCGGCTCCAGCGTTTCGCCCGAACGGCGTGAAAGCGCGCGTTCGTCTGGGGCTTGATGAACAGGGCCGCGACGCTCGGATGATGCTTGCGGATTTCACTCTCGAGCGAGATCACGCATTGCTCGATATCGTCGGCGCGCTTCTCGTCGGCGAACTCGACGCTGAGGGCGGCGACGATCTCGTCAGGGGATAGTTGTACCGTCAGGAGCCCGTTGGCTTGTAGCACACCCGGCGAGCGCCGCGCGATCTCGAGGATCGATCGCGCAAGCTCAGGGTGCGCCGGCTCGCCGATCAATAGACTCTTGCTCTCGCGGGCGAGCCCGACGGACGTGATCCCCAGGAGAATCCCGATCAGGATCGAGCCGACGCCGTCCCACACCGGCTGCGCCAGCCATACCGCCGCCGCCGTTGCCGCGGCCGCAATGACGATACCGACCAGCGCCGCACTGTCCTCGAGCAGCACCATGAAGGCGGGCGGGTCCTTGCTGCGGACAAAGGCCTGATAGTAGCCAAACCGCGCCGCGTCCGAGCGGAAACGCCGCAGTGCGACCAGCCACGAGGCGCCCTCGAACAGGAACGACAGCCCGAGCACGATGAAACTGACGATGGGATCCTCGATCGGGTCAGGCGCGACGACATGCACGACGCCCTGATAGAGCGAGACGCCCGAACCGAGCGCAAAGATCAGCAGGGCGACGATGAAGCTCCAGAAATACAATTCGCGCCCATAGCCGAGCGGATGGGATTCGTCCGCTGGACGGCTGGCGCGACGGTAGCCGTAGAGCAGCAGCACCTCATTGGAGGTATCGACCACGGAGTGCACGGCCTCGCTGGTCATCGCCGAGCTTCCCGTCCATATGGCGGCGCCGATCTTGGTGACCGCGACGAGCAAATTGCCGGCAAGCGCGGCATAGACGGCGGTCTTCGATGATGATGCAGCGGCCATGTTCACCAACGCCAGTCCTCCTCTGCAGTCGGCGGCCCCGCCGGTTACGCAAAGGTCAGCGCTTTCGCCGGCAAAGCGGACGGAACCAGACGCCGTTTACGGCGAGCCGCGAGAGTTGGTGCACTCACGCGCTACGATTTTGCCGTGCCCGGCTCGGCCATCTTCCGATGCTGCTTGGCCAGCATCTCGTTCGGCGTGATGTTGGCGACCGTCGTCTGGATCTTGTTCTTCAACCCGGTGACGATATCGGCCTCACCCCGCAGCATTGCATCGAAGCCGGCCTTGGCTACGTCGTAAGCGCCATCCTTCTGCTCGGTGCCGACCTTGGTGTCCATCATTTCGGCCCGGCGGAAGAATTCAGTGTCGGTGGCGCCGGGCATCAGGCAAGTGACGGTGACACCGCTATCGCGCAGCTCTTCGCGCAGAGCGAAGGAGAACGAGTCAAGAAAAGCCTTGGAGGCGTTGTACACCGCCTGGAAGCTGCCGGGCGTGAAGCCGGCGACCGAGCCCGTGATGAGAATGCGCCCGGAGTTGCGGCGCAGCATCGCATTGCCGACGCGGTGGATCAGGTCAAGCGTGCCGGTGATGTTGGTGTCGACGACGCGCCTGATGCGTTGGAAATCCTGATCGAGGAAGGCCCGGCCGAGGCCGATGCCGGCATTCGCCAGCAGCGCGTCGATCGGCCGGTCGGCAATCGCGGCGCAGAGCTTATCGACACCTTCAGTGGTGGCGAGATCGGTCTCGACCGGCTCCACGCTACCGCCGAGCCTACGCAGGTCGACGGCCACCCGCTCGATCGCGGGCTCGTCCGCGGCGATGACGAGATTGAAACCTGCCTGGGCGCAGCACCTGGCGAGTTCCAGGCCAATACCGGTTGAGGCGCCGGTGACGACGGCGAGTTGATTGGCGGGCATAGGGCATATCCTTGCGGATTGGGATGATGACGCCCAATCGCCCGACCGGCCACCCTGTTCCAATTTCGCCCCAAGCTCGTGCAGTGCGAGGAATTTGCGCGTCGCATAGCAACCATCGTTCATTCCTGGACTTAGATGCCACGTGATTGATGGCGGAGGACGGAGATGAAGGCGCTGGTATGGCATGGCAAGGAGGACATCCGGTGCGACAGCGTCACCGACCCGGAGATCCAAGACCCGCGGGACGCCATCATCAAGGTCACGAGTTGCGCCATCTGTGGTTCGGACCTGCACCTCTTCCACAATTTCATCCCAGGCATGCTGCCCGGTGACATCATGGGCCATGAGACCATGGGTGAAGTGGTCGAGGTCGGCTCCGGCGTCGACGGCAAGCTGAAGAAAGGCGACCGCATCGTCGTGCCGTTCACCATCATTTGCGGCGAATGCGACCAGTGCAAGCGCGGCAATTTCTCGGTCTGCGAGACCACCAACCGCAAGCGTCATCTGGCTGAGAAGGTGTTCGGTCATTCCTGCGCCGGCCTGTTCGGCTACACGCATCTGACCGGCGGCTATCCCGGCGGGCAGGCGGAGTATCTGCGTGTGCCCTATGCCGATGCCACGCACATCAAGGTTCCCGCCGGCATCCCCGACGAGCAGCTGTTGTTCCTCAGCGACATCTTCCCGACCGGCTGGCAGGCCGCGGTGCAGTGCGACATCGAACCGACCGACACTGTCGCGATCTGGGGCTGCGGCCCGGTCGGGCAGATGGCGATCCGCAGCGCCATCCTGCTCGGCGCCAACCAGGTGATTGCGATCGATTGCCTGCCCGAGCGGCTCAGCATGGCGGAAGCCGGCGGCGCCACCACGATCAATTTCGAGACCGAGAGCGTGGTTGAACGGCTGAACGAACTCACCGACGGCAAGGGACCGGAGAAGTGCATCGATTGCGCCGGCATGGAGGCGCATGTGATGGCCTCGCAACCGGACACGCTGCTCGACCGCGCCAAGCAGATGGTGATGCTGGAGAGCGACCGGCCCCACGTGCTGCGCGAGATGATCTATGTCTGCCGTCCCGGCGGCATCATCTCGGTCGCGGGCGTCTATAGCGGCTTCTCTGACAAGATGCCGATGGGCGCGTTCATGAACAAGGGGCTGACGATGCGGACCGGCCAGACCCACGTCAATCGCTGGACCGACGACCTGCTCCGCCGCATCGAGCAAGGCGAGATCGATCCGTCCTTCGTCATCACCCATACCGTGCCGCTCAGCCAAGGCCCCGAGATGTACCAGGTGTTTCGCGACAAGCGGGACTCCTGCGTCAAGGTCGTGCTGAAGCCCTGAGGAAGTCCGCCATGTTTCACTTCTCCAACATCGTCCGCACCAAGGGTGATCCGAAAATCCTCGAGGGCGGGCCGAGCCTGAAGCGACCGGAAGACCAGCTCGCCCGCGCGCTCGGCTGGTTCAGTATCGGTCTCGGCGCCGTGGAATTCCTTGCGCCACGGCGCATCACCGCGACGCTGGGCATGGAAGGCCATGAGACGCTGGTCCGCGCCTTCGGCGTGCGGGAGATCCTTGCCGGGATCATGTCGCTGTCCGTGGACAAGAACGCCGGCCTCTGGGCCCGCGTCGGCGGCGACGGCCTCGATGCCGCCGCGCTGCTCTCCGGACTGACATCCGACAATCCCAAGAAAAGCAATATCGCGCTGGCCCTCCTGATGGTCGGGGGCATCGCCATGCTCGACTATCGCGCCGCGCAGGACACCAGGCCGCGGCGGCCGCCGCGCGAAGCAAGGCGCAAGCTCTATCCGAACCGCAGCGGCTTCCCCAAGGGGCTGGAAAACGCCAGAAGCGGCGCGAAGCAGATCGCCGCGCACCCCATGCCCGAGCGATCCTGAGCTCGCGCGAGAGACCAACCGTAACGAGGTGAATCGAGGCAATGAACGAATCCCGTGACGAACGCGCGTGGTGGCAATCCGCAGTCGTTTATGAAATCGCGCCGATCTCGTTCCAGGATTCCAATGGCGACGGCAAAGGCGACCTCGCCGGCTTGATGTCGCGGCTCGACTACCTGAAATGGCTCGGCGTCGATGCGGTGTGGCTCACGCCGATCTACCGCACCCCCTTTCGCGATTTCGGCTATGATATCTCCGATTATTGTTCAATCGACCCGAGTTTCGGCACGCTCGACGCGTTCGATCGCCTCCTCAGTGCCCTGCACGCGGAAGACATCCGGGTCATTCTCGACCTTGTCCCCAATCATACCGCCGACGACCATGCCTGGTTCGTCGAGAGCAGCAGTTCGCGCCACAGCGCGAAATCCGATTGGTACGTCTGGGCCGATCCGGCCGAGAATGGCGGGCCGCCGAACAATTGGCTCAGTCGTTTCGGCGGCAGCGCCTGGGAATGGTGTGAGGCGCGGCGGCAATATTATTACCACTCCTTCCTGGTCGAGCAGCCCGACCTGAACTGGCGCAATCCGGACGTGAGAGCAGCGATCGCCGACGTCATACGCTTCTGGCTCGACCGCGGCGTCGACGGCTTTCGCGTCGATGCCAGCGCCGTGCTGATCAAGGACGATCTCTTGCGCGACAATCCACCGAACCCGAAAGCCAAGGACAGGCCGCCGCCACAACGCCATACGCTCGTATTTACCGACGACCGGCCGGAGACGATGTCGTGCATCGAATTCATCCGGGAGGTGATCGATGGCTATCCGGACCGGGTGTTGTGCGGCGAAGTTCAGGGCAAGATCGACCGGATCGGCCACTTCTACGGCAACGATCGACCTCGCCTGCACCTGCCGCTGAATTTTGCGCTGCTGGACTCGCAATGGGACGCGCTGTCGCTCCAGGCGACCATCGACGCCTATCTCAACGCCATTCCCAAGGGCGCTTGGCCGGTGTGGGTGATCGGCGGGCATGACAAGCAGCGGATCGCGAGCAAGATCGGTGCGGCGCAGATGCGCGTGCTCGCGATGCTGTTGATGACGCTGCGTGGAACGCCGTTCTTCTTCATGGGCGACGAGATCGGCCGCAAGCGCGTTCCCATTCCGGCCGATCGCGTTCACGATTCCTTCGAGAAGCTCGTGCCGGGCTATGGACTTTGCCGCGACCCCGAGCGCGCGCCGATGCGCTGGGATGACGGCGAGAGCGGCGGATTCACCACGGGCAGCCCGTGGCTGCCCCTCGGGCCCGGCGATGCGCCAAACGTGGCGCAGCAGAGACGGGACGAGCGTTCCCTCCTGGCGCTGTTTCGCGCGCTGATCGCGTTACGGCGCGAGCATGCCTGTCTGCGCGACGGCAGCCACGCGCCGCTACGCTCGCAAAACGACGTGCTCGCCTTCAAGCGCCTGGCGGGCCCAAGCGAAGTGCTGGTCGCGCTCAACATGGCCGCCGAGCCGCGAAGATGGCACTGGCAGGGCCGCGGGCGCCTGCTGATGTCGACGCACCTGGACCGGCCGTGCGAAGCATTGCCGGATGCATCGATCCTGCTTCGGGGCAATGAAGGCGTGATCATCGAGCTCGCGCGGCGATGATCGGAGGAACCATCGGCGCGCCGAGGAGTCTGATCAACGCCTCCGGCATCTCCCCCCGTGCTGCCGGACGCATTTTGGACGAAACCGCTAGCTCCGGCGCTCATTCCCCCCTTTGGGGCCGGGGCGGCGGCGTGAGCTTGGAGGCTGCAATGGGCAAGGTGAAGGGTCTTAAGCAGCGGATCGCCGGCAAGGCGAAACAGGCCGTCGGCGAGATCGTCGGGGATCAGGAACTCCACGACGACGGCAAGGCCGAGGCGGAGCGCGGCCGCGACGAACAGGACAAACCGAGCGAGCTCAATCCGCTGAAGAAGCTCCAGCAGCTGACGTGAACGCGCCGTCCGAGCCGGCGCTTTACGTCACCAGGAGGCGACGCCGCTCGCGCTGGACCGCGGCCATCGCGCTCGGCCTGATCAGCAGCACCTTCTCGACCATCGTGAGCCAGCTCTTCGCCGCCCGGATCGGCCGCGATGCAGCGGTCGACTGGATGATTGTCGCCACCATTCCGGCGCGCGACTGGGCGATCAGCGCCGAGCCCTCATGGAGCGCGGTCGTCACCGGCATCGCGTTCCATCAATGGGCGGACTTTTCCTGGGCGGTTGTCTTCTTCGGCGTGCTGGGACGCTGGACGGCGGACTTGCGGCCGCTGACGATCCTGCTGCTCGCGCTGCCCTGGGCGGTGTTTTCCTCAGGCATGGAATGGTTCGTGCTGGTACCGCTTTTTCCGTTCTGGCAGCCCCTGTTCACGCTGCAGCAGCCCTACTGGATCGGGCTTCTGGTGCACGGCTCGTCGGCCGTGATGTATCCCCTGTTCGCGCGGCTGCGCTGGGCCCACAGCGATACGCCCGCCCGCGATCTGCGCTTCACCAATGCCTGGATCACCGGCGCCCTGGTCGTGATCGCACTGCTCGGGACGATCGCTTTTTTCGGCCGCCATGGCTACGAGCTGCCGTGGATGGGACGCGACAGGGATGTCGACCAAGCCTATATCCGGCACATGACCACCCACCACGCGCAAGGCATCGAGCTTGCGCGGATCGCAACCGAGCGTGCGCAAGACCCGCATTTGCAGAAGCTCGCGATGCTGATGATCGCAAGCCAGACCGGCGAGAAAACAATCTTCGAGAACTGGTGGCTGAGCTGGTTCGACACGGAGATGCCGGACTGCACCGCGCAGGAGCGCTCCGCCATGCCGGGCTTTCTGACGCCGGCCGAGATGCGTCAAGTCAGGATCGCCGCGCCCGAGGCGTTCGCCCGCCTCTTTGTCGAGATGATGACGTTGCATCATCGGGGTGCGGTGAAGATGGCGGACCAGATGTGGCATAGCCGTGGCGATCCGCGCCTGCGCATCATGGCTCATGCCCTCCGCCATGAGCAGCAAGGTGAGATCGCGCTGATGCAAGGCGTGAGCGGCGTCGCCGCGGTGGCGACGGCCTTTCGCAACATGTTCGGCGACAACGTCAATTGAGCGCGAGGAACCTTGGCTCGCATCGATGCGGCAGGCCAAGTCTCTTTGCTGCTCGATCCACAAAAGGCCGAGCCGCTCGCCGCGGCTTCACGCCACCTTCAGCGCGGCCCCGCTGTCGGCGTCGAGAAATCCCGTAAGCCTGCCCCTAATCAGTCGCTCGGCATCCGCCATGATGCGGTCGACCAGCTCCTTCACGGTTGGAATGTCGCGGATGAGCCCGACGACCATGCCGCAGCTCCAGGCGCCCGCGTCCATATCGCCCTCGATCATCACCTTGGGATAGACGCCCGCCACCTGATCATGGATGTCGTCGATCTTGAGGCTCTTGCCTTTCTCCCGCTCGACCCCGAGCAGCTGCTCGACGCCCTTGTTGTTCAGGACCCGCTCGGTGTTGCGGAGCGCCCGCATGACCAGCCTTGTATCGAGCTCCGACGCCCGCACCAAGGCATTCTTGACGTTCTCGTGCACCGGCGCCTCCTTGGTGGCGATGAAGCGCGTGCCCATGTTCATGCCGGCGGCGCCCATTGCCAGCGCCGCAACCAGGCTGCGCGCGTCCGCCATGCCACCGGAGGCAACAAACGGGATCGTCAGTTCCTCGGCCGCACGCGGCAACAGGATCATGTTGGGCATGTCGTCTTCGCCCGGATGGCCGCCGCATTCGAAGCCATCGACGCTGACGGCATCGCAGCCGATCTGCTCGGCCTTCAGCGAATGTCGGACCGAGGTGCATTTGTGGATCACCTTGATGCCGCCCGCCTTCAAGGCCGGCATGTACTGTTCGGGGCTGCGCCCGGCGGTTTCGACGATCTTGACGCCGCCCTCTCTGATCGCAGCGATGTATTCCGGATAGGGCGGCGCGCTGAAGGTGGGCAGGAAAGTCAGGTTCACCCCGAATGGCTTATCCGTCATGTCGCGGCAGCGCGCGATCTCCTTAGCCAGCAGTTCCGGCGTTCGCTGCGTCAGGCCGGTGATGATTCCGAGCCCGCCGGCATTCGACACCGCGGCTGCGAGTTCGGCAAAGCCGACATAGTGCATCCCACCCTGGATGATCGGATGTTCGATGCCGAACAGTTCAGTGATCGCTGTCTTCACGAATGACCTCCCCGCGTTTTCCGCTCAGTGAATGATTTCGAACAGTCCCGCCGCGCCCATGCCGCCGCCGATGCACATGGTCACCACGCCGTACTTTGCCTTGCGCCGCCGGCCCTCGAGAAGGAGGTGGCCGGTAAGCCGCGCTCCGGTCATGCCGTAGGGATGACCGATCGCGATCGATCCGCCGTTGACGTTGAGCTTGTCCGGGTCGATGCCGAGCTTGTCGCGGCAATAAATCACCTGCACCGCGTAAGCCTCGTTCAGCTCCCAAAGATCGATGTCGTCGATCTTGAGGTCATGGCGCTTGAGCAAGCGCGGGATCGCGACGATCGGGCCGACGCCCATCTCGTCGGGTTCGACGCCAGCGGCGACGAAGCCGCGGAAGATGCCGAGCGGCTTGAGGCCCTTCCTGGCCGCGATCCTGTCGCTCATGATGACGCAGGCCGAAGCACCGTCCGAAAGCTGGCTGGCATTGCCCGCGCTGATCGTTTTGCCTTCGAACACCGGCTTGATCCTCGACAGGCCCTCGGCCGTGGTCTCGGGGCGTGGGCCTTCGTCCTTTGTCAGCGTCACCTCCTCGTAGGTGACCTCCTTGGTGTCCTTGTTGACAAGCGCCATCCTGGTCGTGAATGGCACGATCTCGTCGTTGAACCGGCCGGCCTGCCAAGCAGCGCCGACGCGCCGTTGACATTCGAGACTATATTCATCCTGCTTGTCGCGACCGATCTTGTAGCGCTCGGCGACGATCTCGGCGGTCTCGAGCATCGACATGTACATTTCGGGCTTCATCGCCATCAGCTCATCGTCGACGGCGTGGAACTTGTTCATGTGCTCGTTCTGCACGAGACTGATCGACTCGATGCCGCCGCCGATCGCGACTTCGACGCCATCGAGCATGACCGACCGCGCTGCAACTGCGATGGCCTGCAGCCCCGACGCACATTGGCGGTCGATGGTGGTGCCGGCGACGGTGACCGGCAGGCCAGCGCGGATCGCGCCCTTGCGGGCGACGTTCATCACCATGGTGCCTTGCTGCATCGCGCAGCCCATCACCACGTCCTCGACTTCGCCGGGCGCGATGCCGGCCCGCTTCACTGCTTCGGCCATCACATGCCCGGCCATGGTGGGGCCGTCCGTGTTGTTGAGCGCGCCGCGATAGGCTTTGCCGACGCCGGTCCGAGCCGTGGAAACGATGACTGCTTCAGTCGTCATGCTGGCCTCTCTGTTTACGCGGCTGCGTCCAGCTGCGCGTAGCGCAGCACGTGGAACGCGGGATCGCCGAACTGGATGTTGATGGAGGAGATTCGCTTGAAATAATGTCCGACGTTGAGCTCGTCGGTCATTCCCATGCCGCCATGAAGCTGTACCGCCTGCTCGGCGACGAACTTGCCGGCATAGCCGATCTTCGACTTGGCGCCCGAGGCGAGCCGCGGGAGTCCCACATCGCCCGCAGCGAGGCTGAGGTTGAGATGTTGCAGCAGGGAGAGCGCCTCCTGATGCGCGATGAACATGTCGACCATCCGATGCTGCAGCACCTGGAAGGAGCCGATGGTGGTGCCGAACTGCTTGCGGGTCTTCGAATATTCCAGTGTGGCGGAATTCAGCTCGCCCATCGCACCGACGCCTTCCGCGCAGAGCGCGCCGATCGCGCGATCGCGGCAGGCCTCCAGCGCGGCAACGCCCTCGCCTTCCAGTCCGAGCAATTGCCCGCGAGCCTCGCGCAGGCTGATCTCGGCGGCGCGGCGGCCGTCGATGGTCTTGAAGCTCTGAAGATCGACGCCGGCGGCGCGGCGATCGACCACGAACAGGCTGACGCCGCCACGGTCACGGTCATCGCCGGAGGTCCGGGCCGAGACGATCAGATCGTCGGCCCACGGCGCGGCGATCACCATCGTCTTCGCGCCGCTCAGGATGTAGTCATTGCCCTCGCGCCGCGCCGTCGTCGTGACATTGCCAAGATCGAAGCGCGATTCCTTCTCCGTCCAGGCCAGAGCCCAGGTCTTTGTGCCGTCGATGATGCCGGGGATGAAGGCTTGTTTCTGCTCCGGCGTGCCAATCTGCTCGATCAGGCCGCCGGCCAGCACCACCGTTTCGACGAAAGGCTCGATGACGAGGTGCCGGCCGAACTCATGCATGATGATCATGGTCGACAAGGGACCGCCGCCGAGACCGCCGACCTCCTCGGAGAACGGCGCCGCGAGCAACCCGAGCTCCGCGAAGGCCTCCCAATGCTTCCGGCTGAAGCCTTGCTCGCTCGCCACGATCTTGCGGCGCGTGTCGAAATCGTATTGGTCGCGCAGCAAACGCTGGACGCTGGATCGCAGCATGTCCTGCTCTTCCGTAAACTGGATGTCCATCCGATCCTCCCGATGCGCCGCGCCTAAAGACCGAGCACTGCTTTGGCGATGATGTTTCGCTGGATCTCGTTCGATCCGCCGTAGATGCTGAGCTTGCGCGCGTTCAGATATTTCTCCGACGCGGTATGAGCGTACTCCGGGCCCGGCATGAAGTGGTTGGTGCTGATCGGATGCTCGCGGATCGCAAGGCCGTAATTGCCAATCGCGCGATGAGTGAGTTCGGTGATGCTCTGGAATATCTCGGTGCCGCGGATCTTGAACAGCGACGCCGCCGGCCCCGGGTCGATGCCGCGCGCCATCTGGGCGACCACGCGCAATTCGGTCGCCTCCAGAGCCAGGACATCGAGCTCGATGCGGGCGATGTCCCGCAGAAACTCGAGATGTGCCGGATCGTGCGCTGGTATCTCGGCCTTCACGATCTGCTTCAGCTTCCCGATGTAACGGGTCGACCGGCCGATGCCCGCCATGCTGGTCCGCTCGTTGCCGAGCAGGAACTTGGCGTAAGTCCAACCTTTGTTCTCCTCGCCGACGAGGTTCTCCACCGGCACGCGGACGTTCTCGAGGAAGACGTCGTTGACCTCGTGGCTGCCGTCGATCGTGATGATCGGCCGCACGGTGACGCCGGGCGACTTCATGTCGATCAGCAGGAAGGAGATGCCGGATTGCGGCTTCGCGTTCGGGTCGGTCCGCACCAGGCAGAAAATCCAGTCGGCGTGCTGCGCCAGCGTGGTCCAGGTCTTGTGGCCGTTGACGATGTAGTGGTCGCCGTCGCGCACCGCCTTGGTTCTGACGGTCGCAAGGTCCGAGCCGGAGCCCGGCTCCGAATAGCCCTGGCACCACCAATCGTCGCCGGAGAGAATCCGCGGCAGGAAGCGCCTCTTCTGCGCCTCGTTGCCGAACGTGTAGATCACCGGCCCGACCATGGTCACGCTGAACGCGAGCGGCGGCAGCGTTCCGGCCCGGGAGGTCTCCTGCTCGAAGATGAAGCGTTGCGTGATCGACCAGCCCGGACCGCCATACTTCTTGGGCCATAACGGCGCGATCCAGCCCTTATTGTAGAGAATGCGATGCCAGAGCAGCGATTGCTCCTTGGTCAAATCGGTCTCGGGATTCGGAACGCGCATTTCCGCCGGATAATTCTCTGCGATGAAGGCGCGCACCTCATCGCGAAAGGCAGCGTCCTCACTGGAAAGATTGAGCTCCATCGCAGCGGTCTCCGCTACCACTTCTCACCGAAGGGGCGGATCTCCAGCTCGAAGGTCCAGGCGCTGCGCGGCTGCTGATACAGCAGCCAATAGGATTCCGCGACCGACGACGGCGGCATCAAGAGATCGGGATTGTCGAGGGCGTCCGGACCGAGCGCCTCGACCCGCCGCTGGCGCACCCATTCGGTGTCGACCCCGGAGTCGATGATGAGATGCGCAATGTGAATGTTCTTCGGCCCCAGTTCGCGCGCCGCGGCTTGGGCAACGGCCCGCAGACCGAACTTGGCACTGGCGAAGGCGGCATAGCCGATGCCGCCGCGCAGGCTCGCCGTGGCGCCGGTGAAGAAGATGTTGCCCTTGCCGCGAGGCAGCATCAGCCGCGCGGCTTCGCGGCCGGCGAGAAAGCCGGAATAGCAGGCCATCTCCCAGACCTTGCGAAAGACGCGCTCGGTCGTTTCCAGGATAGGGAAGTTGACGTTGGCCCCGATGTTGAAAATGCAGACCTCGAGCGGCGCATGTTTGTCGGCGTCTCCCAGGAAGGAAATGATCTCCTCCTCCTTGCGCGCGTCGAGCGAACGCGCGTGGATTTCGCCGCCGGCCGCCTCTATCTCCTTGACGAGCGGATCGAGCTTGGCGCCGTTGCGGCGCCCCGCAAACACTGTGAAGCCCTCGGAGGCAAACTTCTTTGCGATCTCGCTGCCGATATAGTCGCCGGCACCAATCACGGCCACGGTTGCGTTTCTCTTCTGCAAGGGTCGTCTCCCGGATTAGGTTAGATCTGTTGAAGCTGCTCTGCCGGTGCCGGAGCATCCCGCATAATGCGCTGTCCGCGCACCGTGATCACCCGGTCGCCGGCGATATCGACCGCGCCTGAAAGAGCCCGCCACTGCCAACCTCCCGAACGATCGGCCCGGTTCTTTGTCAAGGCCTATTCGGATTGGAGTTAACGTTCTTTTTTAGAACTCGTCAATTGCTAAATTGCCATCCGGCGATTTCGCGCCGGAACGGCAGAGTAGCTGTCGCTTTTCTTTGGACTTACAGAACGTCGTTTACAACATTGCTGCGAACGGCTAGCTATAGGTATCAAATAAGAACTTATAGGGAGAAGCGATCATGGAAGGTCCCGGCGTGGCGATCCTGGTGGGCGCGGGCGATGCGATCGGGGCCGCCGTCGCCCGGCGCTTTGCCAAAGGCGGCTACACAGTTTGCATCTGTCGGCGTGACGCAACCAAATCCCAGGCGCTGGTGGACGAGCTGACGGCTGACGGCCATCGCATCCATGCCTTCAGCGTCGATGCGCGGCAGGAAGCCGAGGTCCAGAAGCTCTTTTCCGATATCGAAAAGAAGATCGGACCGATCGAGGTCTGCCTTTTCAATGCCGGATCGAACGTCAACAAGCCTCTCGTGGAGACCTCCGAAAAACTGTTTTTCAAGGCCTGGGAGCTGGCCTGCTACGCCGGATTTCTCGTCGGGCGCGAGGCCGCGCGCGTCATGCTGCCGCGCGGGCACGGCACCCTTTTCTTTACCGGTGCGACGGCCAGCATTCGCGGCGGCCAGGGGTTTGCGGCGTTTTCGTCGGCGAAGTTCGGGCTTCGCGCGGTGGCTCAGGCCATGGCGCGCGAGCTTGGGCCGAAGAACATCCACGTCGTCCATCTCATCATCGACGCCGGTGTCGACAGCGAAGCCATCCACCAGCGCATGAAAGCGGCGAAGGGGATCGAGGCAAGCGAGATCCCGCCGGACAGCCTGACGAAGACCTCTTCTATCGCAGAAGCCTATTGGTTCACGCATCAGCAGAGCCGCGACGGCTGGACCCATGAACTCGATCTTCGCCCGTCGGTGGAGAAGTGGTGATGAGTACGACACCCGACCTCACCCTGTGGGGTGCCGGAACAAGCCGCACCATTCGTGCACATTGGGCGATGCACGAACTCGGCTTGTCCTACAAGGTCAAGCCGATCGGACCACGGACAGGCGAAACCAAGACCGCTGAATACACCCGGCTCAATCCCCGCCAGAAGATTCCGCTGTTGCAGGATGGCGACTTCTGCATCGGTGAAAGCGCCGCGATCGTCGCGTACCTGTCGCGCATGTATTCCACGCCGGAGCGCTCGCTGATTCCGGAAGCCACCCGCGACTATGCCGCGTGGCTCGAATGGTGCTTCTTTGTCGTGGCCGAGCTCGATTCGACGAGCCTCTATGTCATGCGCCGTCACCGGGCGGATGCGCTCGGACACATCTATGGCGTCGCCCCCGAGGTCGTCGCCCAAGCCGGCCAATATTTCCAGCAACAATTGCGGCATGTGGAGGTCGCGCTGATGGACGGGCGCCAGTTCCTGATGGGCGACCAATTCACCAGCGCCGACCTCCTGCTCACGACGTGCCTCGATTGGGCCATCGCTTATGGGGTCGACATTTGCGACAATGCGCACCCATACCTTGAGCGCATTCACGGGCGGGACGCGTATTGCAGAGCCCAGGCGGCGAATGTTCCCGTGGCGCCAATTACGCCGGTATCGGCAACCGTCTGAGAGCAATCGCCGGTGCGCGCTTCCGTCTATACGGCCGCGCGCACGCTGCGCTCGGCGATCATCTTGTCGATGGCACGGTCGTCGTAGCCCAGATCGCGCAGTACCTCGCGCGAATGCTCGCCGACCCGGGGGGCCGGCCCGCCGATCGCGGCCTGGTTGACCTCGAAGCGAGCTGCCGGCCTCGGCTGCCGCACCCGGCCGACCTTCGGCTGATCGAATTCGGCGATGATGCCGCGGGCCAGGACCTGTTCGTTGTGGATGATCTCGGCCCGACGCAGGATCGGCGCGCAAGGCACATCCGCTGCGTCGAGGCGTTCCAGCCATTCGGCTGTCGTATGCTGGCTGATGTATTCCGCCATCTTGTTGATCCGCGCGGTGGCATTGACCGAGCGCGCCGCTGGCGTCGCAAAGCGGGAATCCTTGGCGAGCTCGGGGTCACCGGAGGCACGGCAAAAGCCCTGCCATTCGGAATCGGAGATGGTACCGGCGGTGATGTAGCCGTCGCTGGTCTTGAACACCAAGTCCGGCCGATCATTCGGATCGGCCGCGGCTGCCTCGGCGCCGACCACCGTGTACTGCATCATTCCTTCCGGCCAGAGGTAGGAGATCATCGTATCCAGCATCGCCACTTGGATGTGGTCGCCCTGCCCCGTCTTCTCACGGGCATAGAGCGCAGCAGCCACGGCCTGCGCGGTGAACACCGCGGTGGTCTTGTCGCAGACGATGGTGCGGATCATCTGCGGGCGGTTCGTGACCGGCTGCGACTGGATATCGGCGAAGCCGGACAAGCCCTGAATGATCGGATCATAGACCCGTTTCTTCACGTAGGGGCCGCTATCACCGACGCCGCTGATCGAGACGTAGATCAGGCGCGGATGGCGCTGGCGCAATTCCTCGACCCCGAGACCGAGGCGTTCCATGGTACCTGGCCGGAAATTCTGCACCAGGACATCGGACTGCGCGATCAGCTTGGCGAGCACCTCGCGCCCGGACGCGCTCTTGACGTCGATCGACAGCGAACGCTTGCCGCGGTTTGACGAGATGAACAGTGCGGAGAACTCGCCCTCCTTGTCGATGGTGGCACGGCTGCGGCGGGTGATGTCGCCACCGATTGGCTCGATCTTCAGCACGTCGGCGCCCTGGTCCGCCAGAAACATGGTCGCGAACGGACCCGACACCACGCCGGTCAAATCGAGCACTCGAACGCCGTGAAGTGGTCCGGGCATGGGCATTCTCCCTGAATTTGCGTTTGCTTTGGGTCCGACTGGCTTTCGCCACTCAACCTGGACAGTCGGCGCCGTCAAGCCGTCTTGGAAACAGGTTGTCTGGTCTGCTCGAGGATCGACTCCTCGACGTCGCGGATCTGGTCCTTGCCGAAGAACATCTCCTTGCCAACGAAGAATGTCGGTGAACCAAATGCACCGCGGCTGACGGCGTCATTGGTCAGATCGATCAGCCTCTTCTTGACGTCATCCTGCTGCGCGCGCGCAATCAACCGGTCGATGTCGATCCCCGAGGACACGAACGCGCTCCGGAAAATTTCCGGATCATCCATCTTCTTGGGCTCTTCCCACATATGATGATAGGCGGCACGGAAGTAGGGCTCGAACATACCCTCGAGCTGGGCGGCGACAGCGCCACGCATCAGCATCAGCGTGTTGACCGGGAAGAATGGATTCTGGCGAAACTTCGTGATGTTGTGGCGGCGGATGAACCGCTGGGTCTCCAACGCCTGGTATTCCGGCTTGTTTTTGATCCCGCGAAGCGAGTCGAACGGCGACATGTTGCCGGTCGCCTTGTAGATGCCGCCGAGCAGAACCGGGACATACGCGAACTTCACGCCGGTGCGCTGCTCGATGCTGGGAATGACAACTTCCGCCAGGTAGGCGTTCGGGCTGCCGAAATCGAACTGGAATTCAATCTTCAGGGTCATCTGGGCCTTCTCCCGGAGAGCGAATGGCGGTCACCGGCGATCCGATCGCCAGCCCGAGGTTCGGTCAAGCATATAGTTCTGAAATAGAACTGTCAAACGTACCTGCAATCTGCTGATTTGGCCTACCGGGAGGGGTATTGTTTGGAATTCAGTACCTATCTAGAATGCGAAGCCCGTGGCCGGCCTCCGTGGCGATTGGAGACGGCCCATGCCGGGACGATTGGAGTGGGTGAATGAAGTGGAAAGAGCTCGAGGAAGAGCCATGTTCGATGGCCCGAACCATCGGCGTGATCGGCGATCGCTGGACTCTTCTGATCCTGCGCGAATGCTTCCTGCGCACGCGCCGCTTCGAGGGATTTCAATCGGCGCTCGGGATCACGCGGCACTTGCTCGCCGAACGGCTGAAGAAACTGGTTCGCCAGGGCATCCTGCGCCGCATTCCTTACCAGGACTCCCCCAAGCGCCACGAATATATCCTGACCCAGAAGGGCCTCGACCTCTATCCGATCATGATGGCGATCGTGCATTGGGGCGATACCCACATGGTCGACGAGCGCGGCCGGCCCTTGCTGCACCAGCATCGCAAGTGCGGAAAGGACTTCGATCCGGTCATGGTGTGCTCTGAATGCGGCGAGCCGCTGTCGGCCAAGGAGGTTCATACTCACCCTGGGCCGGGTGCGCGCAGCACCCCGGCGACGGCGGCGCCGGAGGTCCGAAAGACAAAGGCACGCTCGCGCGCCGCTTGAGGCCTGCACATCGAGGGCCTCGTGCCAGAGATGGCAATACGAGGAGGAAAGCGGCGTCGGCGCCCATTGAACCTGCTGCCACACACTCCGTCCTGATCTGGCGGCCCGCCGAAGACGGGCGTCTCGTTGAATGTCGCAGCGAAGCGGTCTTTCAAATGCGATTGCCCTGCCCTACACCCGCGCCACGTCCCGGCATGGTTCGTTCGCATAGAGACGTTCAACCTGCTCGGCGCGAACTTTGAGCACCGCGCGCTGGTTGACATAGGCCTTGTCGGTGATTTCTCCTGCTGCCATCGACGGCGGATCCTTCAGCAGGGAGAAGGCGCAGACTCGTTCGCTGCTTCCGACCGCCTCGTTGTATTCCCGAAAGCGGTCCTTCAGAAACTGAACCACGACAGGATCGCAGCTCAAATCAACGGCTGCAGTCTTGGATATCCGGCCTGCCTCGGTCGGGTTCAGCCAGCACAGCAGCGCGCACGTCTCGCGATTTTCGCCCGCAACAACGATGTCCAGCAAGACGCCACGTGTGGCGGCCAGGATTGCCGCACGCATGTTTCCGATTGAGACCCAGGTGCCATTCGCAAGCTTGAAGTTCTCGGAAATTCTCCCGGTAAAGCGAAGGCCCCGCTCCGGTCTCTGCGGATCCAGAAACGAGACGGTATCGCCAATGCGATAGAATCCTTCTTCGTCGAAGGCCTTTTCCGTCAGATCGGGCCGTCCGAGATAGCCGGGCGTAACGTTGGGGCCCTTGACCCGGGCCTCGTAGGTATCGGAGACCGGAATGAGCTTGAGCTGCAGCCCCGGCGCGGGAAGACCGATCTCTCCGGGCTGATCCGTTGCCCAATGCGTCGTGCTGATCGTCGGCGCGGTTTCGGTCGTGCCGTAACCCGACATGACCGGAATTCGCCGGCCGGTGGCGGCAAATGTCAATCGATAGAGTTTCTCGAGAGTGTCCTGAGAAATTGCGGCGCCAGCATAGCTCAATCGGTCCATCCGCTTGAACACGCTGGCGCCAAGGTCGAGGTCGTTCTCGATTGCATCACATAAGAGGTTATACCCGGCAGGCACGTTGAACATGGCGGTTGGCGAGATCTCCCTGAGATTCTCGACCGTTTTGTGAAAGAGATGCGGCAGCGGCCGGCCATCATCGATATAGAGCGTCCCGCCATTCCTGAGGATGCCGTGAAGGATGACATTACTACCCATCGTATGGTGCCAGGGCAGCCACTCCACCTGGACCGGCGCATCGGGCGGAGACACCAGCAGACTTCCCATTTGCAGGGAGCTTGCCATCATGCGGTGGGTGTTGAGCACGCCCTTGGGGAAGCCGGTCGAACCGGACGTGAAGAGAATTTTCGCGACGGCGTCACAAGGCACCTCCCGCGATGCGCGCTCGAATCCTTCGCGCCCGGTTCGCGCCGTCAGAACCTGAAAAGGCACTGTGTGGGGCGCACCATCGACGCTGATCCAGGTCGCGGCCACCAATTCCGGAATGGCGCGGCCGGCGGAAAAGTCGCGTCCGCTTTGAACGAACACAAAGCTCGGACGCAGCACTTCCGCGATGTCCTTGAGACGTGCGAGGCCCCCCGGCATCACGGTGTAGTTCGGCGAGATCGGCGCCAGGATGACCCCGATCGACATCGCCGCAAACGAGATCACCGCGTTCTCGATGGAGTTTCCGGAAAGGACCGCCAGCTTGTCGGCTGGCCTTGCGCCCATATCGATCAGGCCTTGGCCGACCGCCTGAACCTGCGACCATGCCTCACCATAGGTGATCTCGTCCCATCCTCCCTTCGCATTGCGTTGCGCAAGGAAAACCCGATCCGGAACGGCATTGGCCCAACGCGGCAGAAAATCGGTGATGCGCCAGTCGCACGGCGTCCATTCAAGAGGCGAGCTCAAGATGAGCGTGCCGTCGGGGCGACGCTCGATCGAAACCTCGCGCGGGGCAAACGTCAGTGCCGTCGTCGACATCGAAAATGATCTCCCGAATTGCTGAAGGGCGACCACATGCCGTGCATTCCCGTAATGCCCAGCGGCGGCCTACCGGCGCATTGCAAGCTTGGGACGCAGCTCATGCGGCATCTGGCTGGGGCGAGTTCATTCGGACCTGGCGTCGAGCACCTCGCCGAAGGCTTCCCAGGTCGATCCGGTCCATCGTTGCAAGCGCATCTGCGTCCAGATCATGTTCTCGGATTCGCTGGTGTTCACCTTGATCCCGGGCAGCGCGGTCGGGACGACGAAATCCCTGAGGTTCTTGGCCTGCGCCAGAATGTTCTTGCGGGATAGATCATCGCCGCATTGCTTCAGGATCTGCTCGAGCAGGATGCCTTGCTGATAGCCGGTCAGATAGCTGCCGTTGGTGATATCGACGCCGGCCAGGTACTTGTCGAGAAACGCCCGATAGGTCTGCATGGCGGGATCGTCTTTCCATGTCGGATCCACGACGTCCTTGTTGATCGTCCCGACGATCACGCCGACTGATTTGTCGAGGCCAGCCGGCGCGAGCGTGCCCCCGACCGAACCGGATGGAAAGTTGATGATCACCGTCGCCTTCCAGCCGATCACAGAAGCCTGCCGGATCGCCTGCGCGGCGAATTTCGGCGTTCCCGCGATCACCAGGGCGTCGGCACCGGAGCTTTTCAGGTTTGTGATCTGTGAGTCGACGGTCGGCTCGGTGACCTCATAGGACGCGCTGACGACCTTTCGATCGTAGTCCTTGCCGAGAAAGGCCTTGAAGGCATTGACGTAATCTTTGCCAAGATCGTCGTTCTGATAGAGAATCGCATATTTGGCGTTCGGCAGCGTCCTGGTCAGATATTTCGCGTAGATTTTTCCTTCGGTGTCGTAGCTGACAAGACCTGTCGTGGTCAGCGGGGAACTGGCGACGTCGGTGAACTTGGACGAGCCGCTGATGATCGCGATGCTCGGCACGCCTTTCGCTCTCAGGTATTTTGCCGTGGCCGAAAGGCCGGGCGTGCCGAGCTGACCGAACATGAACGCCACCTCATCGCTCTCGACGAGCTTGCGGACGTGCTCTACCGCTTTCGGAGGGCTGTAGGCGTCGTCATAGGCGATGTAGTTGATCTTGCGGCCGTTGATGCCGCCGCGGTCATTCACCGATTGAATGTAGGCGATAAGGCCCTTGCCGACGAGACCGATCGATGACGCCGGTCCGCTGAACGGAAACACCCCGCCAATTTTGATCTCGGTCGCAGTAACGCCGACCTCGTCGGCCGCAAACGCCGGACCATTCAAAAGCAAAGCCAGGGCCGCAACGGCCTTCCATTTCGTCAACATTGTCCGTCCTCCCAAACCCGCACCTTCCTGGTACGTGGTCCTGTTTATTCGCGCGGCTGCACGCCCCGCCTCACCCGCAGGCCTGAGTTGGTCCGGCGCGGCAATCCGTAGAAGGGGCGGCCGTCATGATCGGCCATCTTCTCGGTCCATCCTACAGTTCTATTTCAGAACTGGTCAAGCGATTAGATGACGGCACGCGGAAAGTCCCGTGCGCGCCCGGGAGGTGCCGAATTCGACTTTCAAATGCCATCATTGCGCAGTGGCGACAGCTCTGATCGCCGGGCAGAAGGCCTCGGCGCAGCCGGCGAAGCAATATAAGTTCTAATATTGAACTTACTTCCTCAACCTTTGTGCTCGGCGACGATGTCAGCGATCGAAGTCCGATAGGTAACCGCGGCATTCGAGGCAGTTGCCCGCCGGCCGGAATACAAGCCGGCCGCTCGCAACGAAATCACGCCAATTCTGATCACAGCGCCTCTCCTGGCGTCCTGGCGATCACCTGGCGTCCTGGCGATACACGAGGCTTAGGAACCACGACAGCACGCTGGCATTTTCCCGCATGTCTGACGGGAGCACTCAAACAGGCAATAGCGGCGTCGGCGTGCTTTTGGCATTTGCCGCAGCGAGCGCGCAACGGGAGCGAAGCACCGAAGCCGCACAGCGCCGCACGATCCACAAGAGGAGATGGCAAGGTGATCGAACCGCAAAGTCGAGGATGATCAATGCTTGAAGACCTTCGCGCGATTACCCAGCCAGGGGCCATGATAGCCGTCCTGATCGTCCTGCTGCTGATGGCCGTGGCCGATGCGGCAATCTTCATCGCGACCAGAGGATGGCCTTTCTGAGATGCTGTGAACCAGCCATTTCGCGGAGATAGGAACCTTCATACGATTGACCGGTTCGCCCTCGAACAGGGGAGCACGGCGAACATCGATGCCTGTCCGGATGCGAACGGCTCTGGTGCCATTTGCGACGTTGCCGCTGGCCGCTTGCGCCGGCCGGCAGTCCGTGCTGGACCCGCAGGGACTTCAGTCCAGCCAGATCCTTCATACCATCTTCATCTTCCTGACCGTTGCGGCCGCCGTCTGGATCGCCGTCGTGGTCGTGCTTGGAGTCAGTTTGCTGCGCCGAAAGCGCCCGGCCGACCAACCACTCGCGCTGCACCAGCCGTTTGAGCGGACGAGCGGTCGCGTCATCTTTGTCCTGGGGCTCGCAACCCTCGTCGTCGTGCTCGGACTCTCCATTGTCAGTTATGCCGGTCAGCGCACGATCTTTGCCAAGGACGAGAACGCCCTCACGCTCAAGATCATTGGCCACCAATGGTGGTGGGAAGTCCGCTATGAAGCTGACAGTCCGCATCGGAGCTTCGTGACCGCGAACGAGATCCGCGTCCCGACCGGCCAACCGGTGAAGGTCGAGCTGGAATCCGCCGATGTGATCCACAGCTTCTGGGTGCCGAGCCTGACCGGGAAGATGGACCTCATCACCGGGCAAAAGAACGAGCTGCAATTCACGGCCAAGAATGCCGGCGTCTATCGCGGGCAATGCGCCGAATTCTGCGGCCTCCAGCATGCGAATATGGCCTTCGCCGTGCTCGCGCTGCCGCCGGATGAATTCGGCCGCTGGCGCGACCACGAGAACCAGAGCGCGAACAGCCCTACGGATCAGCTTGGCAAGCAGGGCGAGGCTCTTTTCCGGGCCCGCGGATGTGCCTTGTGTCACAACATCAGCGGCACGCTGGCCGGCGGGCAGCTCGGCCCGGATCTCACGCATATCGGCAGCAGAACGACGATCGCGGCGGGAACGCTGCCGAATACGCCGGCGACGCTCGCGGCTTGGATCGCCGATCCCCAGCACATCAAGCCCGGCAATCTCATGCCAAAGATGCCGCTGCAGTCGGGCGAGCTCATCGCGATCCTACACTATCTGGAGCAGCTCAAGTGAGCATCGCCGCTGAACCACGTGAGATACGGGACGACGTCCTGAATGGCCTTCAGCTGTCCACGCAGCTGGAGCGGGTGTGGCGCACGCCGTCCGGATGGACGGGTGCGCTCACGTCGGTGGACCACAAGGTCGTCGGCCGCCGGTATATCGTCACCGCTTTCGCTTTCCTGCTTCTCGGCGGCATTCTCGCGATCCTGATGCGCGTTCAGCTTGCCGGACCGGAGAAGACGTTCCTGTCGGCCGACAAGTACAACCAGATCTTCACCATGCACGGCTCGACGATGATGTTCCTGTTCGCCGTGCCGGTCATGGAGGCGTTCGCCGTCTATCTCGTGCCGCTGATGGTCGGCACGCGGAACATCGCCTTTCCGCGCCTCAATGCCTTCAGTTATTGGATGTTTCTGTTCGGCGGGTGCTTCCTCTGGATTTCCTTTGCGCTCAATGTCGGCCCGGACGTTGGCTGGTTTGCCTATGTCCCGCTCTCCTCGCTGCAATACACGCCGACGAAGCGCCCGGACGTGTGGGCGCAGATGATCACCTTCACCGAAGTCGCTGCGCTTGCAGTCGCCGTCGAGATCATTGTCACCGTTTTCAAGCTCCGTGCGCCCGGGATGACCCTTGACCGCATTCCGTTATTCGTGTGGGCCATGCTGATAACGGCCTTCCTGGTGATGTTCGCGATGCCCTCGGTCATGGTCGCATCGACGTCGCTGATCCTCGACCGGCTCGTCAACACCCGCTTCTATGATTCATCCTCCGGTGGGCATCCGCTGCTCTGGCAGCATCTGTTCTGGTTCTTCGGCCATCCGGAGGTCTACATCATCTTCATTCCAGGCACCGGCATGGTTTCAGCAATCCTGGCGACCTTCGCGCGCAGGCCGGTGGTCGGCTATCCCGTCGTCATTCTCTCCCTGATCGCGACTGGCTTCCTATCGTTTGGCCTGTGGGTCCACCACATGTTCGTCACGGGCCTGCCCCAGCTCGGCGCCGGCCTATTCACGGCGTCCAGTATGCTGATCGCGGTGCCGAGCGGGCTGCAGATCTTCTGCTGGTTGGCAACGCTCTGGGACGGACGGCCGGTCTACCGCACGCCGCTCCTGTTCGTGATCGGTTTCATCGTGATCTTCGTGCTCGGCGGCCTGTCCGGCGTGATGGTCGCCTCTGTCCCGATCGACACCCAGGTGCACGACACTTACTTCGTCGTTGCGCACTTTCACTACGTCCTGATCGGCGGCGCGGTGTTCCCGCTCATCGGTGCCGTCTATTACTGGTTTCCGAAGATCACGGGCAGGATGCTCAGCGAGAGCCTCGGTCGCTGGAATTTCTGGCTGGCCTTCATCGGCTTCAACGTCGCGTTCTTCCCGATGCACATTCTCGGGCTGATCGGAATGCCGCGTCGGGTCTACACCTACACGGCCAACATGGACTGGGCGCACTTGAACCTGTTGTCCAGCGGCGGCGCGCTCGTTTTCGCGCTCAGCTTTGCGCTGCTTCTGGTCAATGTGATCTACAGCCTGCGCAAGGGTGAACTCGCGGGCGACAATCCTTGGAGCGCTTCAACATTGGAATGGGCGACGTCCTCGCCACCGCCGCCGCAGAATTTCGACCGCATTCCGGTCGTCAAACACCGCGATCCGCTGTGGGCCGATAGCATGAGCCTGCCTGTCGTCGCGGGTCTGAGCGCGGAGCGGCGCGAAGTCCTGCTCACCTCACTGGCAGAGGCCGAGCCGCAAATCCGCGAAGCATCGCCCGAACCCAGCATCTGGCCACTGCTCACAGCCATCGCAACCACAGTGTTCTTCATCGGTTCGATCTTCACGCCATGGGCGGTGCTCTGGGGCACGCCGCCGATGGCCGTCGCCTTGATCGGCTGGTTCTGGCCGACCGGCAGCAGGGAGGACGAGGAGTGAGACAAACCATCGTTCGCAATGTCGCCGAACTGCCGACTTACGGGTACGGCCCACGCAGTGGACCATGGTGGGGCGCCATGGGCTTCATGGCGCTCGAAGGCATGGGGTTCGCCATCGCGATCGGCGCCTATCTTTATCTCTACGCCGTCAATCCGAACTGGCCGATCGGCGCCGCGCCGCCCGATCTTTGGCCAGGCACGGCCGAGGTCGCGGTCTATCTGCTCAGCATCATCCCGAACGAGATCACCAATCGGGCCGCGCACCGGCAGGATCTTGCCAAAGTGCGGGTCGGTCTCATCGTGATGGCCGTGATCGGCACCGCCCTTCTTGTTCTGCGCGGCTTCGAGTTCGCCCATCTCAATACGCGCTGGGACAATTCCGCCTACGGATCGATCGTGTGGCTCATTCTCGGATTGCACACGACCCATCTCGCCACCGATGTTGGCGACACGATCGTTCTTGCGGTCCTGATGTTCACGAGGCACGCAAAGCCGCGCCGCTTCAGCGATGTAACCGACAACGTCTTCTACTGGAACTTTGTCGTGCTTGCCTGGCTGCCTCTGTACGTGCTGCTGGATTGGGTGCCGCGCCTATGACCGAAGCTGACGGACATTCCAGATGGCTGTATTGGGCCGGCGTTGCGCTCGGGCCCATTGCATGGGGTATTAATTTGCAAGGTGTCTACGTGTTCGCGCACTTCTCGTGCGAGAAGACGAGGATGAGCGGAGCAATCCTGAGCGCTGTTCTGGCCATCCTCGCTCTTGCAGGCACCGTCATATCGGCACGCGCGGTTCGGCGCGGTGCCAGCGCTGAATGGTCCGATGCGCAAGGTGGCGGTCCCAGGACGTTCATGGCGTGGCTCGGCGTCGGCTCCGGCGTGCTGTTCGCGCTGGTCATCGCGAACCAGCTCGCCGCGTCGCTCATGATCAGCCCATGTCTGCGCTGAGCTTTGCGGCGTTATTGCTTGCGCTGCTCGCGAAGCCGGCCGCCGCGCACGGACTATCCGATGTCGATTCGGGATCACTCTGGAGCTACGACCCCTGGCTCGTGGCCCCGCTCTATGCCATGGGCATTGGCTTCTATGTTGGAACGCAGCGACTCTGGCGGCACGCGGGAGGCGGCCGCGGCGTCAGCTTCCGGCAGGTCGCCGCGTTCTGGACCGGCTGGCTCGTCCTCGCGCTGGCGGTGACCTCGCCGCTGCACTGGCTGGGCGAGCGGCTGTTCACCGCGCACATGGTCGAGCACGGCTTGCTCATGCTCGTCGCGGCGCCACTGATGGCGTTTGCCCGGATCAACGGCCCGCTGCTGTGGAGCCTACCAGCCTCGTTCCGGCCATCGGCGGGCCGAATTCTCAATCTGCCGATGCTGGTTTGGCCGTGGACTTTTGTGAGCCACCCCATCAGCGCGACCATCTTCCAAGGCGCGGCGCTCTGGATCTGGCATGCACCACCGCTCTACGCGTGGGCGCTCGACAACGCCGGGATCCATCGCCTCCAACACGTCAGCTTCTTTGTGACCGCGCTGTTGTTCTGGTGGGTGCTGCTGCATGGCCGCGGACGGGGCCGCAGCACCCGAACTCGCGACGGCATCGCCGTCGCCTGCCTGTTCATCACCATCCTGCATTCCGGTGTGCTCGGGGCCCTGCTGACCGTATCGCCGCGGCTCTGGATCCCGGCCCAGGGCGCCCTCGCCGGGGAATTCGGCCTTTCGCCCCTTGAAGACCAGCAGCTCGCAGGCATCCTGATGTGGGTGCCCATGGGCATACTCTACACAGCCGCCGCATTGTTCTTTGCTCACCGGTGGCTGACCACGACGGTGGCCACTCGCACCTGCCGCTCATGAGCGGTCCTGCATAGGAACCGCAACTTCTCTTCGGACGTTCGCCTGCTGAGTGCGACACTCCAGGGAGGCCACATGGGCAAACGATCTGTCATGGCAGCAACGGCTGTCTTGTCCACGGCGTTCTTGGTGCCTGCAATCTTGAACGCGCAGGACCAACCCCGGCCGGCTATGTCGTGTCCGGTCGATCATGAGCAGCTCGCCGATATCCTCAAAAAGAGTGTGAAGCCCGGCGGTGGGCCGGGCAATGGAGGCTTCGACAACAACGAATGGGCTGCTGTCGTCAATCGACAGGGTCTTGTCTGCGCGGTCGCCTACAGTGGCAGTAAAGTCGATGATCAGTGGCTGGGCAGCCGAGCAATCGCAGCCGAAAAGGCGAATACGGCGAATGCGTTCAGCCTGAAGGACAAGGCGATCGCCACGGCCAACCTCTACGCGGGCGCGCAACCTGGCGGAATTCTGTTCGGCGCAGGTCTCAGCAACCCACCATCGCCAGAGGTTCTGTACTCGGGCTCGCCCGACGAATTCGGCACGGCGCACGATCCAATGGTCGGAAAGCCCGTGGGCGGCGTGATCGTCTTTGGCGGTGGGCTGGCGCTCTATGACGGCAACGGGATCGCCGGTGCGCTTGGTATCAGCGGCGACAGTTCCTGCGCCGATCACAATGTTGCCTGGCGCGTCCGCCACCTGCTTGGACTTGACCGCGTGCCGGCCGGAGTCAGTCCCAATATGAAGGACGCGATCATCTATGACATCGGCCCGGACGGCAGAAGCCCGTCAGGATTCGGCCACCCCAAGTGCAACGGCAAGGAGGATCAGATCGCGGTCGATCTCGGCGCAGGCGTATCGGGCAACGTCGTGAGATAGCTGCGAATCCCTCCTTTTGGAACCAAGGGGAAGCGCAACGTTTGTACGTTCGCACCGGCCTGCAACGCGGCATGGCCTCGTCACCGCCATGGAGTGCCTTACACATGTTAGTGCGTGGTTTCGCGCGGTTGCTGAGTGTCCTTTGCGCATTCGGCGCGCTGCTGTCGTCGGGGTCGGCACAAACCGATCTCGCTACCCGCATGAAGGATCCGGGCCAATGGCCCATGGCCGCGCGCGACTACGCCAACACGCGCTACAGCGAGCTCGCCCAGATCAACGCGACCAACGCTTCGCGCCTCCAGCTTGCGTGGACCTTCTCGGTTGGCGCCGATCGCGGCCAGGAAGCGGCGCCGCTCGTGGTGGACGGCACTATGTACGTGGTCGGCCCTTATGCAGGCCCCTACCCCAACCGTGTGTTCGCACTCGATGCCACGACAGGTGAGTTGAAGTGGTCCTACGCGCCGAAGCCGGAGCCGGCGGCCGCGGGCGTTGCCTGTTGCGATGTCGTCAATCGCGGGCTCGCTTTCGACAACGACAAGGTCTTCCTCAATACACTCGATAACCACACCGTGGCGATCGATGCGAAGACCGGCAAGGAGCTCTGGCACACGAAGCTCGGCGAGATCAATAAGGGCGAGACCATCACGATGGCACCCATCGTGGTCAAGGGAAAGATTCTCGTCGGCAACAGCGGCGGCGAAATGGGCGTTCGTGGCTGGGTCACGGCGCTAGATGAGAACACCGGCGCCATTGCCTGGCGCGCCTATTCGACGGGTCCCGACAAGGAGGTGCTGATCGGGGACGATTTCAAGCCGTTCTATGACAATCTCAAAGGCACGGATCTCGGCGTGAAGAGCTGGCCGGCCGATCGCTGGCAGGTCGGCGGCGGTACGGTCTGGGGCTGGATCTCCTACGATCCTGATCTGAACCTGATCTACTACGGTACTGCCAATCCAAGTCCCTGGAATGCCAACCAGCGCAGCGGCGACAATCTCTGGAGTACCACGATCTTTGCGCGCGATCCGGACACCGGTCGAGCCAAATGGGCCTACCAGATCAACCCGCACGATCTGTTCGACCACGATGAAGTCAACGAGAACGTGCTTGTCGACCTCGAGCTTAGTGGCCAGACCCGCAAGGTGCTGATCCATCCCGGCCGCAACGGCTACATGTACGTCATGGATCGCGCGACAGGCGAAGTGATCTCGGCGGATGCCTATGAGTTCGTCAACAGCTACAAGGGCGTCGATCTGAAGACCGGCAAGATCATCCCGAACGAGGAGAAGACGCCGCTGGTCGGCAAGACCGTCGAGAACATCTGCCCGAGCGCGCCCGGCGCCAAGGATTGGCAACCGTCGGCCTGGTCACCGCGGACCAAGCTGCTGTACGTCCCGCATCAGCACCTTTGCATGGACTTTAAGGCCTCGCAGGTCGGCTATATCGCCGGCACGCCCTATGTTGGCGCAGACGTTGATATGTATGCCGGCCCTGGTGGGTATCGCGGCGAGTTCATGGCGTGGGACCCGGTCGCGCGCAAGAAGATCTGGGAGATCCACGAGAAGCTTCCGGTCTGGAGCGGCGCGCTGGTGACGGCCGGCGACGTGGCGTTCTACGGCACGATGGATCGCCTTTTCAAGGCGGTGAACGCCAGGGATGGGCGTGTGCTCTGGCAATTCCGTGCCGGCTCCGGGTTCATCGGCCAGCCGGTTTCCTATCGCGGCTCCGACGGCCAGCAATACATCGCGATCCTCTCGGGCGTCGGCGGTTGGCCCGGGGTGGTGGCCAATGCTGAGGTCGATCCCCGCGTGCGCAATGCCGCACTGGGCTTTGCGGGCGCGACGCAGGATTTGCCGTTTTACACCGCCGGCGGGAGCGAGTTGCTGGTGTTCAAGCTTGGAGACGCAAAGGGTGAGGACACCAGCCATGCGCCCTCGAAGTAATTGTCCGGGCATCGCCCTCGGCATTCTGATCGGGCTCGCGAGCCCCGGAACGGCGGCATCGGATGGCGAACTCCGCGTCTGTGCCGATCCGAACAATCTGCCATTCTCGAACAGCGCGGAAGCGGGATTCGAGAACAGGCTCGCAGCCATAGTCGGCGAGCATTTCGGCCAACAGGTCGCCTACACTTGGTGGGCGCAGCGACGCGGCTTCGTCCGCAACACGTTGAATGCCGGCAAATGCGACGTCGTGATGGGCGTACCGGCCGGCTACGATCTCGTGGAGACGACAAAGCCGTATTATCGCTCCAGCTACGTGTTCGTGGCTCGGCAGGATAAGCAGCTCGATCTTTCGTCGCTGCTCGACCCGCGCTTACATCACCTCGTGATCGGCGTGCATCTGATCGGCGACGACGGCAACAATCCACCGCCTGCGCAGGCGCTCGGCGAACAAGGCATCGTCGACAATGTCCGCGGCTATTCCATCTACGGCGATTATCGCCGAGCTGATCCGCCCGCGCGCCTGATCGAGGCAGTCGAGAACGGCGAGATCGATGTTGCTGCCGCCTGGGGGCCGCTGGGCGGCTATTTCGCGCAGCGCTCTCCCGTCCCGCTGACGGTCACGCCAATTCAGGATTACGAGCGCTTTGGCCCTCAGCAGTTCCAGTTTTCCATTGCCATGGGCGTACGCAAGGACGACCACGCGCTGCGCGACCGGCTGAATGCATTCATCGACGAGCATCGATCCGAGATCATGTCGCTGCTGCGCAGTTTCGGCGTGCCGCTGGTCGAAAAGCCGGTCACGGCGTCCGGAGGGCATGAGTGATGTCTGCTCCAGCATTACGCATGAGCTTCCTATCGTTGCTCCTCGCGATCGTGTCGAACGGCGCCGGAATTGCCCAGCAGACTCTGCCGCAGTCACAGGAGGCGCAGATGCCGATGCCGGCACCGCGCCCCAATTTCGGCGGCAGCGTCGGCAACGGTAGGCCCGGCGTCTTCATGCAGGTCCCGGTCAGCCACCTCTTCCCCGGCGCGCAGCCGGACCGACCCCAGATCAAGAATCCCGTGCAAGGCGATCCCAATGCGGAGCAGCGCGGGATGACTTATTACGTCAGCTTCAATTGCGTGGGCTGCCACGCGCCGAACGGCGGCGGCGGCATGGGGCCGGCGTTGAGCAACAACATCTTCACCTATGGCTCGCAGCCCGAGAGCATCTATCTGTCAATCTACCAGGGGCGGCCCAATGGAATGCCGGCCTGGGGCGGCGTGCTGCCCGACAGCGTGATCTGGGACCTCGTCACTTATATCAGCAAGATCAGCAACGAGCCGAACCGGCAATGGGGCCGGACCTTCTCGGCAAATCCGCTATCCCCTGAAGTGGAGCAAGTGCCGAGCGAGCAGGTCTCGACGACCGATCCGTGGTCCGCCACCAAGACTTTCAATTTCGGCCGAAAACCCTGATCCGGAAAGCGGAGCAGCCGATGGGGACTCCAACGACACGATCGCTCATCGCCTCCCTGCTGGCCCTGACGGCGGTGGCCTGCGACAAAGGCACGGCTGCCGGCCCGGACAATTTCATCGGCGATGCGCGCCGTGGCACCGACCTCGTCAAGCAATATCAGTGCGGCGGCTGTCACGACATTCCCGGCATCGCCGGTGCCGACGGCAACGTCGGTCCACCTCTGCACCGGATCGGCACGCGGACCTACATCGCCGGCTACATCCAGAATTCGCCGGACAACATGGCCGACTGGATCGAAGATCCGCAGCGGACGTTGCCGGGCAACGCCATGCCGAGAATGGGCATCCCGCAGAAGGACGCGCGTGATATCGCGGCGTTTCTCTATACGCTGAAGTAGGAAATATGACTCCCATCCACTTGTTCCGTGACGCGCCACTGCTCGCGATCACCATTGTGATCGTCGCTATCATGGGATTGGCCCTCGCCGGCGGCGGCGCCTGGCTCGCTGTGCTTGGGGGCTCCTTTTACTATCTCGTCGCCGGGGCCATGCTTCTGCTCACCGCGTGGCTGCTTACGCGCCGGCGTGCCGAGGCGCTCTGGGTGTATGCCGCGCTGCTGCTTGGCACGATTGCGTGGGCAATCTGGGAGGCCGGCCTCGATTTCTGGTCCCTGGCGCCGCGCGGCGACGTGCTTGCGCCGCTGGGCGTCTGGCTGCTGTTGCCCTTCATTACGCGTCGTTTGGCACCTCGCTTGCGTGCCGCGCGATCGGCGCTCGGCCTCGTACTGATGGCGGCGGCGGCCGTGCTCGCTCTCTCCCTCACGCGCGATCGCCACGATCTTGCCGGCACGGTGCCGGAGAGCGAAACGACGGGCGCCATTGCCTCCTCCGAAGCAGCCCCGCCCGCCGCCGGCGAAAACTGGACGGCCTACGGCGGCACTGGCTGGGGGACGCGCTATTCCTCGCTCAGCCAGATCACCAAAGCCAACGTGAAGGACCTCAAGTTCGCCTGGGAATTCCGCACCGGCGACCACAAGGGTCCTGATGATCCCGAAGAGATCACCAACCAGGCGACGCCGCTCAAGATTGGCGATCTCCTCTATACCTGCTCGCCACACCAAATCGTGTTCGCGCTCGACGCTGCGACCGGCAAGTTGCGCTGGAAGTTTGACCCTCAGATCCAACACAACCAGGCCTTCCAGCACATGACCTGCCGCGGCGTGTCCTATCACGCAACAAAGCCTTGGCGCGGTCACGGCCGACGGCGCGCCGGCCCCAAGCGATTGTCCGCAGCGCATTTTCGTGCCGACGAATGACGGCCGGATGTTTTCGCTGGATGCCCAGAGCGGCACGCCCTGCGCCAGCTTTGGCAACCAAGGTCAGATCGACCTCAAGGAGGGAAGCGAGGTCCAGACGCTCGGCTTCTACGAGGGTACCTCGCCGCCCGTGGTGACCGACAAGGTTCTGATCGTCGGTGGCGCCGTCATCGACAATTATTCCGACCGCGTGCCTTCAGGCGTGATCCGCGGCTTCGACATCTATTCCGGGCGACTGATATGGGCGTTCGACGCCGGCAATCCCGATCCGAACGAGATGCCCTCCGCCTCGCATCATTTCACGGCTGGTTCACCCAATTCGTGGAGCATCTCGGCGGTCGACGAAAATCTCGGGCTCGTCTACGTCCCGCTCGGCTCAAGCTCTCCGGATATCTGGGGCGGCGGCCGTTCGTCGGACAAGGAGCGTTACGATTCGGCGCTGATCGCGCTCGATATCGCCAGCGGAAAACTACGCTGGTCGTTCCAGAACGTGCACCATGATCTCTGGGATATGGACATGCCTTCGCAGCCGAGCCTGGTCGATCTGCGTTCGAATGGCGGCACCACGCCGGCGATCTACATTCCGGCAAAGACGGGCGACATTTTCGTGCTCGACCGCCGCGACGGGCATCAGCTGGTGCCCGCGCCGGAGAAGCCCGTGCCGCAGGGCGCCGCACCCGGCGACCGGCTGTCCCCCACCCAACCCTTCTCGGAATTGAGCTTCCGCCCACCCGGCATGCTGACGGACGCGCAGATGTGGGGCAGCACGATGTTCGACCAGCTCGCCTGCCGTATCAAGTTCAAGCGTCTCCGTTACGAAGGGCCGTTCACGCCGCCTTCGGAGCAAGGCACGCTGGTGTTCCCGGGTGATTTCGGCATGTTCGAGTGGGGCGGAATTGCCGTCGATCCACAGCGGCAGATCGCGATCGCAAACCCTCAATCGATACCGTTCATTTCCCGCCTGGTGCCGCGTGGAAAAGACAATCCGGCCGCGCCGAACGCTGCGCATCCACCCGGCACCGAACTCGGCGTTCAGCCGATGTACGGCGCTCCCTATGGCGTCGATCTCGGCATCTTCCTGTCGCCGCTCGGCATACCCTGCCTCGCCCCGCCCTGGGGGAATATCGCGGCCATTGCCCTCAAGACGCACAAGGTGGTGTGGCAACACCGCATCGGCACGATTCGCGATCAGGCCCCTGTCCCGCTTCCGTTCAAGCTGGGCGTTCCCATGCTGGGCGGGCCGATCGTGACCGCGGGAGGCGTCATCTTCATCACGGGAACAATGGATGACTATATTAGGGCATTCGACGTCGGTGATGGCAAGCAGCTCTGGCAGGACCGTCTTCCCGCTGGCGGCCAATCAACGCCGATGACTTACGAGACCGGCGGCAAGCAATACGTGGTGACGGTCGATGGCGGCCACGGCTCGTTCGGCACCAGGCTCGGGGACTACGTGCGAGCCTACGCGCTGCCATGATGTCCGTCGGTCAAGACAGCCTTGGTACGGTACGTCCGTCGACGTCCGGCGACGCCTGGTCCTGATCTGCGGCCGACGCGGCCGGACGGCTACCGAGGCCACCAAAGCCACACACGCAACCATTCCCACAAGTGCAAGCCCCTGGCTGATGATCCTAGCCGGTGGAAGCTGCTTCCGCCCCAGCCACCCCCCGTCTACCGACGTGCCGAGCGGCGAGGCTTCGATGATACTCCCCTCGCTGATCGGTGCGCGTCCGGCGCGCGATAGGAGGAATCGGAATGCGCCACCTAACAGATTTTCAGTGAATTTCGGCGCGATGGCGTAGGCCATCTGGCCACCGCGCGCGGGCCAGCCGACGGCCACTTCATCGCGCGGCGCGCGAACGAGGTTCAAAAAGGTCTGAGCGACATCTTCTGACTGGTACAGCAGCGGCCCCGGATCGAGCCTCTTCCCCGACATGTTGGCGCCGTGGACGAAGCCCGGCGTATCCACCATCGCCGGGAACACGCCGCAGACATGGATGTTCGGATGCGCGCCGAGTTCCTGGCGCAGGCTCGCCGTGAAACCGCGCAGGCCGAACTTGCTTGCGGAATAGGCCGCCGCAAACGGCGTCGGCACCCAACCCCCCAGCGAGATGTTGTTGATCAGGATGCCTCGGTTCTGGCGGAGAAAGATCGGAAGCACCGCGAAGGCGCCGTGCATCATTCCCAGGAGATTGACTTCAATGGTTCGGCGGTGAAGCGCGAAGTCGGCGTCCTGATAGGCGCCGAATACACCGGTGCCGGCGTTATTGATCCAGACGTCGATTCCGCCGAATACATCGTCAACCTGCCCTGCCAATCGCTGCACCGCTTCCGCATCGCTGACATCGGTCTGGACCGCCAAGGCACGGCCTCCCAGCGCCTCGCACTCTGCCGCGAGGCTTGCCAGGATCTCGCCGCGACGTGCGGCAAGCGCCACGCTCGCCCCTTGCTGCGCAAACGCCAGCGCCGCCGCTCGGCCAATTCCGCTGGATGCTCCCGTAATGACGACCCGTGTGCCCGCCATTGGCCGCCGCGAAGATCCCGAGGCATCCATTGGGACAAGCCAGCGCAACGACCGCCGGAGGCGCACGGCCGCGTCCGCCTTGAACCAATCGCCATGCGCGAAGATGACCCGCTCAGGCGCCAGGCGCACGAGCCGTTCGGCCGCGGCGTGTACCGAACGGCCGCCGAGGCGCAACAAGAGCCGGAGATAAATCGGCGCCTTGCCGTCAGGCTTGGCGATGCCGAGCAGGTTTGCGGCGGCCTGATTTGACGCGGAAAGATCATGGGAATCAAGGTTCTGCACGAGATCCGTCAGGATCAGCGTGCGGCTCCGCTTGTCGAATATCTCCACCTCGGAGAACATCGGGGCATGCACCGAGATGGTCTCAAGCTCGGCGGCCCACTCTCCGGGGGTGGTGTCGCCGAGCTCGCGGTCAACGCGAAGCCCGGCCTCTCGCACCTGGTTCCGCGCAGACAGTCCTCGCGCTGTAAAGGTCAACGTCTGCGACAGATGCCTCTGCCAGGCAGGCAGAAACATCCAGTGCGCCACATTCGGCGCGACCAGATATTTGATTGATCCCAACCGCTCCAGCTCGTTGCGCAGAGCAGGCGAATATCGCACCGGCGAGTGCAGCACGAGGTCACCATTCGACAGCCGAATGACCGTCATGCGAACAGGCAGACGCAGACCCGCCGCGCTAATTGGCGCGTCGTCCGCGATCCAGATGTCATCCGTCACCCTCGTGAGGGCGGCGGTCGATAAAGCGGCGTCAAATCTGTGCATGAGCGTCTTCCGGTCGGGACCTTGCTCAAATCCCTGACATGACGCTCGTTCCTAGCCAGGCGCCCGGCGCAAAAGCTTCGATGACTCAAAGATGTACAGGAGCAAATCGTTCAGGGGAGCCGCGCAGGTGCCGGCGTCGCGAGTTCGCCATAGCCCCATTCCCGCCCGTTACCGCTGCATGGCTGAGGCTTCGGACAAGGCCCTGGAACCGGCCTTCCGGAGGACCGCCAAGAACCGCCAAGAGAGGTCTGTCCCCTTATCGCCATCGTGTCGGTGTCGAACAGGGGACCGCCTCCCGCGGAAAGACCTCACGCTACGCAATAGTGCCGGCGAAAGATCGCAGACGCCTCGAAGTGCGGACGACTGCCGCTTTCCCTAATTTCATTTCACAGGAACATTGAAGACTGGCGAACGTCGACTCGCACCAATCGATCATACCCCGATCGAGGGAGCGTATCACAGGTTAATGCCTGCCCTTTGCCATTTGGGTCAGAGTTGCGGTAGGCGGCGGGCGATCGGATGACCGATGCAGACGGGATTTGCCTTTTCCAAGCTTGCCGATCACCTGGCGAGTATCGGTGACGTGACGGCCGACGACCTCGATCTGCTGGCAGAAATGCCGAGCACGATCGCGCACTTCAGTTCACATCAGGCTATCCTGCGCCACGGCGACGACAGCCATCAATGCTGCCTGCTGCTCCAGGGCTACCTGTCCTGGCAGGACGCCCAGGGCGCAGACGGGCAGATCACGTCGATCTCGGTCCCCGGCGACATCGCTGACCTCCAAACACTCTATCGGCCCCGCATCAACGGCAACCTCATTGCCCTCGGGCCTGCCGTGGTCGCGCTAGTCCCGCATCGCTTCTTTCGCGAACTATCGGCGCGCTCGCCCGCGATGTCGCGTACCCTCCTGCTGATGCTGCTTGGCGACCACGCCAGACAGCGCAACTGGGCCGTAAACCTCGGCAGCCGGGACGCCTTGACGCGTGTAGCGCACCTGCTCTGCGAGATCACGACACGCCTGCAGAATGTCGGGCTCGCAAAGGACTTCAGATTGGCTTCGCCGTTCACCCAATCCGACCTCGCGGCGGCCTGCAGCATCTCCCCAGTCCATGTCAACCGCACCATCCGGGAGTTGCGCCGCTGCAACCTGCTGCACTGGCACGGCAAGACCTTGATGATCTCCGACTGGCCCGGACTGGTCCGGCTGGCAGGCTTCGATCCCGCGTATCTAGGCATCCGGCCACCTGATCAAGGCCGCCGACCAGTGCAACTGGAATTGACCAAAGGTGCCGTCGCGTCGGCCAGATGATATTGCGTAACCTTCTGCTCACACCTCACACGCTCCTGTAAGGCTTCGCGCACTTCCAGAATGACAGCGCCCCAATCGCCGGCCGTCTTTTGACGAAACAGGCGCAGGCTCGGATACCAAAACGTACGGCACCCGGATGAAGGCCAGCGCCAGTCGCAATCGGCGTGCAGCAGCACCCAGGCTTCGCATCCGAGTGCTCCCGCGAGGTGTGCGACCATGGTGTCAACGCAAATGACGAGATCGAGCTCACAGAGAAGACGACCGAGAGCCGCGATATCGGGCGTGCTGATGTCGCGAGCGCCGATCTGCGCGAGCTCTTCGGTCCCCGCCTCTCTTTGGAGCGAATGAAGCGCTACGCCAGGAACGGCGAGACGTCGCAACAATGCGGGGAGAATAGCGCGCCGCTTATCCCATTGGCCGACCTCCCAGACCAAGCCGACGGCCAGACCTTCGCAGTCGAGCGACACAGGCATACTTCTCGGCGGCAGCGTCAAATATGGCGCGCTCATCTCAATCTGCCCTCTCTCCACCCTGAGCGCGTGCGGCACCTCCATGATCTCGATGTCCACCTCGAAGTCAGCTTCAGGCGTACCCGAATGGAGCGCAAGCGCGCAATCGACGCCTGCCGTGCGCTCGACCAGCGGCAACAGTTCGGGCTGACACCAGACCGTGACACTGCGCGCTATGCCGCGAAGAGGTTGCATGAAACGCAGGAACTGGATCGTGTCGCCGAGCCCGTGATAGCACCGCACGAGCACGTGCTTGTTCGCAAGCGACTCCCCCCGCCAGATTCGCTGAAGGTGACGCGGACCGGTATGCTTGGGCGGGTACCCGGACATCGCGAGATCGTGGTCATTGATGGCCCAGGCACGCGCAAAGTCGCCTGCTCGCATGGCCTCCACCCAGCCGTTCGTCACGTCCCGAGATCCGGCTAGCGACGGACGAATTTGTGGAAGCGGCTCAGCTTTCCGTCCTTGGTCCGGTCCTGGTGCAGGAAGGCAATGCCGGCCTCGTCGAACTTCTCGAAGAACTCATCCCAGCCGATGCGGTCCAGCCCCTCATCCGGCGGATCGAAATCGATGCGCAGGATGCCGGCGTGTCCATCCTCTTCGGTCGCCTTGACCGTCGCCGGCTGCCCACCGCGCTCTTCGATCCATTTGCGGATCGCGGCGTGATCGGTGGTCTGCTGGGCTTCGTTGTTCTGCGTCTTGGACGTCATGTGGCACCTCGCTTGTGCAGGCACGGCCATCGCCGAAGCCATTTGCGATGAAACGCGGGCCGGCAGGATTTGTTCTTCACGGCGCGCCGGGGCCAACGCCGGACAACCAGCATCATCTTCTTCATCTTCATCCAGGATGATGTTCGTTCCGTTGATCCGGCTGCGGATCTTATCCCAAGTTAAGCGCGCTGCATTTTTGTTGCCCTGAATCGATGCGCACGCGGGCTCGGCGGCTCCAGCACAGGAACGAACATACCTTCCGACACGTTCGCCGATCTACTTACGCTGATGCCATCGTCTTCCCGGAGGTCTTAGTCCATGCATTCCCGTCTTCAGGACAGGCGCCGCGTGCGCGTCGGCATCGTCGGCGTCGGCAATTGCGCAAGCTCCTTCGTCCAGGGGCTCACCTATTACCGAAACGCCAAATCGAACGAGCCTGTGCCCGGCCTGATGAACGTCGATCTCGGCGGGTATCACATTAGCGACCTCCAGATCGCGTCAGCTTTCGACGTCAACGCCGGCAAGGTCGGACGCGATGTCGCCGACGCCATCTTTGCCAAGCCGAACAACACGCATCGGTTCTCCGATGTCGAACAGACCGGCGTGATCGTTCAGCGCGGCCCGGTCATGGATGGCATCGGGCACTATCTCGAAGATGATGTTCCGGTCGCCGACGTCCCGGAAGCCGATGTTTCGGAGGTCCTGGCGATGTCACGGACCGACGTGCTGGTGTCGTACCTGCCCGTCGGCTCGCAACGCGCAAGTGAATGGTACGCAGCGCGCGCCATCGAAGCCGGCTGCGGCTACGTTAATTGCATCCCCGTTTTCATCGCTTCCAATCCGGACTGGCGGCAGCGGTTCGAGAATGCAGGCCTTCCGATCATCGGCGATGACATCAAGAGCCAGGTCGGCGCAACCATCCTGCACCGCGTGCTCGCCAATTTGTTTCGTGATCGCGGCGTGCGGCTGGACCGCACCTACCAGCTCAACGTCGGCGGCAATACCGATTTCAAGAACATGCTCGAACGAGAGCGGCTGACCTCGAAGAAGATCTCGAAGACTCAGGCGGTCACCAGCCAGTTCGACGTTCGGATCGATCCCGACAACATCCATGTCGGGCCGAGCGATCACGTGCCCTGGCTGACCGATCGCAAGCTCGCTTTCATCCGGCTCGAAGGCACGACATTCGGCGGCGTGCCGCTGAGCGCCGAAGTCAAGCTCGAAGTGTGGGACTCCCCGAACTCCGCAGGCGTCGTGATCGACGCGGTTCGCTGCGCAAAACTTGCCATGGATCGCGGTCAGGGCGGCGCCCTGACCGGTCCCTCCAGCTATTTCATGAAATCGCCGCCGCAGCAGTTCACCGACGAAGAGGCCAGACGGCGAACGCGCGCCTTCATCGACGACAAGGTGTATACCTGATGGCGAGGATCATTCATCTCGTGCGTCACGGTCACCATGCTTTGCTCGGCCGCACGCTATGCGGCCGGATGAATGGCGTCACGCTCGACGACATCGGCTGCGAGGAAATGGCGCGCTGTGCAATCACGATCAGCCCGTGGCCAGCCTTGATCCAGTCGAGCCCGCAGCGGCGCTGCATGCAATCAGCCTCCATTCTGGCGGCGCACTTCGGACTGCCGATCGAGATCGTCCCCGCTCTCGACGAGCTCGACTATGGCGAATGGAGCGGCCGGTCCTTTGAGGAGCTCCGTCAGGACCCGCAATGGTCGCGCTGGAACAGGCGGCGCGGGGCTAGCCGCCCACCCGGGGGCGAGAGCATGCGGTCGCTCCAGAATCGCGTCGTCGGCCATCTGGAGCAGCTGCGCAACGATCATTCTGCGGGCACCGTCATTGCCGTCAGTCATGCCGAGCCGATCCGTGCTGCGCTCTTGCATTACGCGCGCATGCGGCTTGACGACTTTCTCTCGATCGAAATCGACCCAGCCAGCATCTCCACTCTCAGCGTGGACAGCCGCGGGTTCAGGATTACCGGGATCAATCAGCGGGTGCCGGCGTGAAGATCGTCATTTTCGGGCTGACCATCTCCTCCTCCTGGGGCAACGGCCACGCGACCCTGTGGCGCGGCCTCTGCAAGCATCTGGCACACCTCGGCCATACCGTCGTCTTCTACGAGCGCGATGTGCCCTATTACGCCGGCGCCCGCGACTTCAATGAATTGCCGGGCGGCCAGCTGCGGTTGTTTTCGACTTGGGACGAGACCCGCTCCCTCGCCCGCGGCGACGTCGGGGATGCCGATGTCGCGATCGTCACGTCTTATTGTCCCGACGCGATCGCGGCGACCGACCTGATCATGTCGGAAAGACGCGCCGTTCCCGTCTTCTATGATCTGGATACCCCGATCACGCTGGCGCGGCTCATGGAGGGTGGATCCGTTCCTTATATCAGCCCACGGGGCCTACGGGATTTCGCGCTCGTCCTCAGCTTCACCGGCGGGCCCCGCGTTGCCCACGAATTCCGCGACCGGCTCGGCGCCCGCGACATTCGCCCCCTATACGGCCACGTCGATGTCGATATTCATCGCCCGGTGCCGCCCCGACCGCACTACCGCGCAGATCTCTCTTATCTCGGCACCTATTCCGAAGACCGCCAGCGCGGACTTGAAGCGCTGTTCGTCGAACCGGCACGCGCGCGGCAGGACCTGCGCTTCCTGATCGGCGGGGCGCAATATCCTGACGACTTCCCATGGTCGCCCAACATCTACTTCGTGCGGCATCTGCCGCCATCGGAGCATGCGCCTTTCTTTGCGTCCTCCCGCTTGACCCTCAACGTCACACGCAGAGCCATGGCGGAGATGGGCTGGTGCCCCTCCGGCCGTCTGTTCGAGGCGGCTGCCTGTGGCGTCCCGCTCCTGAGCGACGACTGGCCGGGTATCGAAGAGTTCTTCGCGCCTGGCAGGGAGATCCTGATCGCCCGCGACGCGCAGGACACATTGGCGGCATTGGCGATGCCGAGCGCCGAGCTCCAATCGATCGCTAGATGCGCCTATGAACGGACATTGGATCAGCACACATCCGACAAACGCGCGCGCGAGCTGGTGTCGCTGCTCGAGCAGGCGGCGTCCAGCGGCACGCATCGCCAGCAATCCGAGGAGGCCTGACCATGTGGGGCATCGTTCCGGCCGCGGGCCGCGGCAGCCGCATCCAACCGCTAGCGTTCTCCAAGGAGCTGCTGCCCGTCGGCAGCCGGCGCGACGACGGCACGGAGCGCCCCTGCGCGGTCTCCGAGTATCTCCTGGAGCGCCTCATCCTCGGCGGAGCGGACAAGATCTGCTTCGTCATTTCGCCGGGCAAATCCGACATTCTGGAATATTTCGGCGATCACTACGGCAGTGCTCAGCTCGCCTATGTGGTCCAGCCCGACGCATCCGGCTTATGCGACGCCGTCTTCCGGGCCGGCACCGTGGTCGGACATGACGAGCACGTCGTCGTCGGCCTGCCCGATACCGTGTGGTTTCCAAAGGCCGCCTTGCAGGCTCTGCCCGATGCCGACCTCTCCTTCCTCCTCTTCCCAGTCGAGCGCCCGGAATTCTTCGACGCCGTCGTGGTCGAGGGAGACAGCGTGCGGGAGATCCAGGTCAAGCAGCCGACCCCAACTTCGCGGTGGATCTGGGGCGCTTTCAGGATGTCGGCCACCGGCTTCGGCGAATTGCATGCGCTCTGGAACGCGCGAGACCGGCGAGACGAATATTTTGGGACTTTGGTCAATGCCTACCTCCAGGCAGGCGGCGTCGGCATCGGGATCAAGGCGGGGGAGTCCTATGTCGATGTCGGAACCGTCGACGGCTATCGCAAGGCTATGGCTCTTCTCGCGGACAGCGCCGGCGCTGACGGCCGGTCGAGGTTGCGGGTCGGCACCTCGTCGGATGGAGCTCGACCGATCCCCGCAATGGACAACGGAGCGACTGCATGACGAGAGCGCTACTTACGCGCGAGGAAATTCGCAAGCGCGTCGATGCGCTCGGGCCGTGGTTTCACAATCTCGACCTGAACGGCGTGCCGACCGCCCCCGCCCACTTCCTTGGCGACTATCCCAGCGTGAAATGGCGGCGATTTTCCGGAATCATTCCGAACCGCCTCGAAGGCAAGACCGTGCTCGATATCGGCTGCAACGCCGGCTTTTACGCCATGGAGATGAAGCAGCGGGGCGCCGAGCGTGTGCTTGGACTAGACACCGACGAGGAGTACCTGGCGCAGGCGCGCTTCGCCGCCGAAGTGAAAGGCCTCAGGATCGAATTCCGCAAGATGTCGGCCTATGACGTCGGGCAGCTCCGCGAGAAGTTCGATCTGGTGATGTTCATGGGCGTGCTCTACCACCTGCGCCATCCGCTTCTGGCGCTGGATCTCATCCACGAGCACGTCGCCAAGGACCTCCTCCTGTTCCAGTCGATGCAGCGCGGCGACAGTCACGTCGACGCGATCGAGAAGAACTACGATTTCTGGACCACCGACCAGTTCGATTCCGCCGGCTATCCCAAACTGCACTTCATCGAGCACAAGTACGCCGACGACCCCACCAATTGGTGGGTCCCGAACCGGGCCTGCGTCGAGGCCATGCTGCGCAGCGCCGGCTTTGCCATCACTGCGCATCCCGAAGAGGAGGTCTATCTCTGCGAGCGAACGGAGCGCCCTCAGGCCGATGGACCCGTCTATCCTTGCCGGAGCACAAACCGATGATCGAGGCTGCCAAGATCTGGAACGAGCCGAACAACAAGTCGCATTGGAATATCCTGATCGATCCGGATTGGGCGATGTTCGCGAACTTGGCCATCGCTGCCGGCAAATCGATCCGCAGTGCGCGGCGCGCATTGCCAATCGTGCTCGGCGGCATCTCGCCGATTGATCCGTCGTTCATGCGCAACATGCAGAGCCGCGGCGTGCTCGACAATTTCGATGCAGTCGCCGTGCATGGCTTTCCGCTCGACTGGAACCTGTGGCAGATCGGCGAGTGGCCGGCCAAGATTGAGGAGATCAAGGCGGTCACCACCCTGCCTGTCTGGGTGACGGAGGTCGGCGTCTCCTCGTTCGGCGCCGAAGAGGTGCAAGCCTGGGGCCTGTCGCGCACAGCCGAACTCCTGATCGGCCGTGCCCCGCGCATCCATTGGTACAGCCTCTACGACCTTCCCTCCGCCTGGGAAGCAACGACACGGCACAAGGAAGCCGAAGGCTCCTCGTATTACAGGCATTTCCACATGGGCCTGCTGCGCGAGGACGGCACGCCAAAGGCGGCGGCCGATCAGTTTGGCATCTATGCGCCTGCAATGGGTCTGTGCCAGTGGTTCCACTTCGAGGATCATCGCCTCGACGACGCCGTGCACTGGATGCGCCGTCTCGGCGTGACCCATCTCAGGACAGGTCTTTCATGGGCCGACAGCTTCCGTCCTAATGCGCTCGCATGGTTCGACCGCCAGATGGAGGCGCTGGCGGAATTTCAGGTCACGGTGACGTTCTGCTTCACGCCCGAGCATCTGGGCATCGAGCCGCATCACACCAGCCCGCCACTCGACGTCAATGAATTTGCCGATTTCTGCGCATCGATGGTCGATCGCTACTGCACGAAGACGGGTGTTGCATCCTCCGCAACGTCCGCCAATCCCCCTATCAGGGAACCGACATGCGTGCCCTGATCCTGGTGATGGACTCCGTCGGCATCGGCGGCGCGCCGGATGCCGCTCGCTATGGTGACGATGGCGCCGACACTGTCGGCCACATCGCTGAAGCCTGCATGGCCGGTCGCGCCGACAGCGCCGCCCGCGAGGGTCCGCTCCGGATTCCCAATCTCGTCGCGCTCGGCCTCGGCCAAGCCTGTCGCCTCGCCACCGGGCGCGTGCCGCCGGGGCTGGACGGTCGGGTCGAGCACCGGCAATTTGGGTGCGCAACCGAGATCTCGAAAGGCAAGGACACCCCGTCAGGTCATTGGGAGATCTCCGGAGTGCCCGTACCGTTCGAATGGGGCTATTTCCCTCGAACGATGCCCTGCTTCCCCGCGGATCTGACTAGGGCCTTCTGCGAGCAAGCCGGATTGCCCGGCATCCTCGGGGATTGTCACGCCTCCGGCACGGAGATCATCGCCGAGTTCGGCGAGCGCCACATGCGAACGGGAATGCCGATCTGCTACACCTCAGCCGACAGCGTGTTCCAGATCGCAGCGCATGAGGAGACCTTCGGGCTCGAACGTCTGTATGAGATTTGCGCGATCGCAAGGCGACTGATCGATCTCCTCAACATCGGCCGCGTCATTGCCCGGCCATTCGTCGGCACAAATGCGAGCGACTTCAAGCGCACCGTACACCGGCGCGACTATTCGGTGCCGCCGCCCGGGCGAACCATCTTAGATCTCGCTGAAAGCGCCGGCCGTGACATCGTGACGATCGGCAAGATCGACGACATCTTCGCTCATCGGGCAACTGGGCGAAACATGCGCGGCGACGGCAATGACGGGCTGTTCGACGCCTCGCTCAAGGGGCTGGCCAGCCTTGCGGATGGAGGATTGCTGTTCGCCAACTTCATCGACTTCGACACCCTCTACGGCCATCGCCGCGACGTCGCGGGCTATGCCGCGGCACTCGAAGTCTTCGATGACCGTCTTCCCGAGCTACTGTCACGTCTGCGGAGCGACGATCTTCTGATCATCACCGCAGACCATGGCTGCGATCCGACCTGGAGGGGCACCGACCACACCCGCGAACAGGTGCCGATCCTGGCCCGGACGACGCAATCATCTGCTCCGATCGGCCGGCGTGCCGGCTTTGCCGATATCGGCGCCACCGCAGCAAGGCATCTGGACCTGCCGGAACCGCTGCACGGCGCGCACTTCTAGCGGGCAGCAGGGCTGGGGATTCACCTAGGTTATTGATCCAGGTTAGAGAAATATTCGTTTGTACAATTTCGAGGAACGAACATTCCTTGCATCGCTTCTGACTCCAAACGTGACTGGCGTGCAGGTCGTCCGACCAGACAGTAAGGCGCGCTTCAGCTCCCATCATCGGTCGATTTCCCAAGGGATCGATCTTACGGCGGCACGGAGTGGTGCATGACGCGGGTATTAATCACTGGAGGCGCGGGATTCATCGGCTCGCATGTAACCGACATGCTGCTCGCTGCCGGTTATGAGGTCCGGCTGCTCGACAATCTTTCGCCGCAGGTCCACGGCGGCAACCGCCAGCGCCCGTCCTATCTCGCCGATGAGGCCGAGCTCGTCGTTGGCGACGTCACTGACAGCGTTGCGGTCGAACATGCCCTGCGCGGGGCCGACATGGTCCTGCATCTCGCTTCCGCCGTCGGCGTCGGCCAGAGCATGTACGACATCGAGCCTTTTGTGCGGACCAACGAGCTCGGCACAGCGGTGCTGCTCCAGGCGCTGTCGAGGCGCCCAGTCGAACGGCTGGTGGTCGCCTCCTCCATGAGCATCTACGGCGAGGGCCTCTATCGCAGGCCCGATCAAAGCGTCGTCGCCTGCGACGAACGGCCGATCGAGCAGCTGCGCAGAGGGGAATGGGAGTTGCGCGACAGCGCGGGTCACCCACTCGTCCCCGTGGCGACGCCGGAGAGCAAGCTGCCGTCACTGAGCTCGGTCTACGCATTGAACAAGTTTGCGCAGGAGCGCATGTGCCTGATCACAGGCAAGGCTTACGGCATCCCGACCCTGGCGCTGCGCTTCTTCAACGTGTTCGGTCCCCGTCAGGCCCTGTCAAATCCCTACACCGGCGTACTCGCGATCTTTGCCGCGCGGCTCCTCAACGGTCGGCCGCCGCTTGTTTTCGAGGACGGCGAGCAACGGCGCGATTTTGTTCACGTGCACGACGTCGCCCGCGCCTGCCGCATCGCGCTGCAAGTGGAGCAGGCGCAGGACGTCTTCAACGTGGGCTCGGGCCAAAGCCGGACCATTCTGTCGGTCGCCGAGGACCTCGCCGAGGTCATGGGCCGGAGCGACATCGCGCCCGAGATCACGCGGAAATACCGCGCCGGCGACATCAGGCACTGCTTCGCAGATATCGGCAAATCGCGCGACCTTCTCGGCTTCGAGCCGCATGTGGCTTTCAGGGAAGGCCTGGAGGAGCTCGCGGAATATCTCGCAGACCAGATCGCCGACGACCAGGCCGAGCGGGCGACCCAGGAGCTGCTGCAACGAGGATTGGTTGCGTGATGAATGAGCGAGACAATAGGCCGGTTCTGATCACAGGCGGCTGCGGCTTCATCGGTTGCAATCTTGCCGACCGGCTGGCGGAGCGCGGCGAGCGCGTATTGGTGCTGGACAACTTGGCCCGCGCCGGCGTGCGCGAGAACGCGCAATGGCTGAAATCCAGGCATCGCGACCTCATCACCATCGCGGTGGCCGACATTCGTGAGCCGATTCCGGTGATCGATGCCGTGCGTGAGGCCCGCGCGGTGCTGCATTTGGCGGCTCAGGTCGCCGTCACGGGCAGCGTGAGCGATCCCGCCGCCGATTTCGAGATCAACGCGCGCGGCACCCTGAACGTGCTTGAAGCGGTTCGGCTGCACAACAGCACCGCTCCGGTCGTGTTCGCCTCCACCAACAAGGTTTATGGCCGCCTGATCGAGGACAGCGAGATCGCACTCACCGGCCGCCGTTATACGCCCACCAGCGGCTTGCTGGCCGAAGGCGTCTCCGAGAACGCTGCCCTCGATTTCTACAGCCCCTATGGCTGTTCCAAGGGGACGGCGGATCAGTACGTCCACGACTATGCGCGGGTTTACGGGCTCCAGACCGTGGTGATGCGCATGAGCTGCATCTATGGGCCGCGCCAGTTCGGCACCGAGGACCAGGGCTGGATCGCACATTTCCTGCTGAGCGCGATCCGCGGCAACCCACTGACGATCTACGGCGATGGTTATCAGGTCCGCGACGCGCTGCATGTGTCGGATGCAGCCTCTGCCTGGCTCGCAGTACTCGACCGGATCTCGCTAGCGCGTGGACGCGTGTTCAATCTCGGCGGCGGACCAGCCAATGCGGTCAGCCTCCGGGAATTGATCGACCACATTGCCGAACTGACCGGCCATCAGGTCACATACCGCTTTGCCGATTGGCGTCCGGGCGATCAGCCTTGGTACGTCACCGACACCCGTGCGCTGTCTACCGCCCTCGGATGGGCACCGCAGGTCTCAGTCGCCGAGGGCCTTCGCTCGCTTCATGCCTGGCTGGACAGCCGCTTCGGAACAACTCGGGGCAACCGCGAGGCTCTCGCATGACGCGCGTCGCCCTGATCAATCCGAACTGGGATTTTGGCGGCAGCATCTATTTCGGCTGCCGGTCCCCCCACCTTCCGCTCGAGCTCGGGATCGCCGAGCATTATTTGAAAGCGGCCGGGCACCGGACGCTGCTGCTCGATGCGCACATGTTCGATCTGTCATTCGGGGACGTCGAGGCTGAGCTGCGCGCCTTCGAGCCTGACCTGATCGTCATCACGACGGCACCGACCTACCTGTTCTGGCGCTGCGCACCGCCGGAGCTGCGCGTTCCGCAGGAGCTTGCACTGGCGGTACGGGATCTTGCACCGGTCTTGGTCGCCGTTGGGCCGCACGGCTCGACCACGCCGCGGGCGGCCCTGAAGAAGCTCGCGGTCGACATAATCGTCATGGGTGAATGCGAAGCATCTTTGCTGCGGTTGGCCAACGGGGAGCGGGACTTCCCCGGCCTGTGCTTGGCGGACGGCGCCACGGTCCGGGTCAATGGCGGCCCGCAGGCGGTCGACTTCAAGGATCAGCCAGCGCTCGACTGGCCGGACGAGATGATCCGGCGGCATCGTCACCACCATCATCGCTTCGAGGCCGAACCGGTGGGCCCCGGCGCGGAGGTCGAGGCGTCGCGGGGATGCCCCTACAATTGCACGTTCTGCGCCAAGGAGAATTTCCGCAACGCCTACCGCAAACGGCCACCCTCGATCATTCTCGACGAGATTGATCGGCTGCGCGGCCAAGGCGTCGAATATGTCTACTTCATCGACGAAATCTTCCTTCCGAACCCAGAACTTCTGGAAGGGCTGAGTACGCGGGGCCTCAAATTCGGTGTCCAGACCCGCATCGATCTCTGGAAGCCGGACATGCTCGCCTTGCTGGGTCGCGCAGGCTGCGTCTCGATCGAGGCTGGCATCGAAAGTCTCACCGTCGAGGGCCGCGCGGCACTCGCCAAGAACTGCAAGATGACCACCGACCAGCTCGCCGACCGCCTGGTCGAAGCCCGACGCTACGTCCCCTTCGTGCAGGCCAATCTGATCGAGCTCCCCGAGGACGACGATCCCGTAGTGCAGCGCTGGCGCCGCAAGATGCAGGATGCCGGCATCTGGGCGAACGACCCGGTCCCGCTCTATCCCTACCCCGGCTCGCCGGACTACCGAAAGCTGTGGGGCGAGGCCGACGACTTCGCCTGGGAGCGCGCGCATCAGCACTATCTTGGAATGTTCGACCAGTTCAGCGACGTGCAGAACGATCGGCCGGTCCCGCTCGACGCCCTCGAACATCCGGTGGCGCCATGAGCCGCGGTTCCGACATCAGGATCCTGATGACGACCGACACTGTGGGCGGCGTGTGGACCTATTCCTGCTCACTCGCCTCGAGCCTTGCCGCCGCGGGCGCCCACTTGACGCTGGCGACGATGGGTCCATCCGCGCGCGCGGACCAGCGCGAGATGCTGCACGGCTCGGGGGTTCGCCTCATCGAAACCGACCTCGCTTTGGAATGGCAAGACCCGGAAGGGCGTGACCTCTGCAATGCCAGGCGTGTCCTTCTAGGGCTCGAAGCACGGTTCAGGCCGGACATTGTCCACCTCAACAGTTTCCGGGAGGCAACCCTGTCGTGGCGTGCGCCAACCGTTCTCGTGGCGCACTCCTGCGTCAACTCATGGGCGCTGGCCTGTCGGGATACGACCTGGCTCGGCGAGCCCCGTTGGGCGCGTTATACGGAACGGGTGGCCGCGGCGCTCAACAGCACGCAAGCTTGGGTCTGCCCGAGCCGGTCGTTCCACGATGACATCATGGAGATCTATCGGCCACGGTCTCCCGGCGCCGTGATCTGGAACGGGACTACTGCTGGGGACCTCTCAACTCGAAAGCAGGAGCTGATCTTCGCGGCCGGCCGGCTGTGGGATCATGCCAAGAACATCGGAGTATTGGCTGCGGCTGCACCGGATCTGGATTGGCCGGTTCAGGTCGCAGGACCCGCTGAAGCAGATCCGTCCGTGGGCGTCACTTGGCTTGGGCAATTGCCGCACAGCGCCTTGCGCGGACATCTCCAGCGCGCGGCGATCTTTGCAAGCCCAGCACTTTATGAACCGTTCGGCCTCTCCGTTTTGGAGGCAGCCGCCGCCGGCTGCGCGCTCGTGCTGTCGGACATCCCGACGTTCCGGGAATTGTGGAGCGGAGCCGCGCTGTTTTTCGATCCCTGCGATAGTCAGGCGTTGCACCGAGCTCTCGCAGAACTTTGTGCGGACGATCTCGAAAGAGCACAGCTGCAACGCGCCGCCTACGAGCGTTCCCTGACCTATTCGCTGTCGCGCACGACCGGCGCTTATCTGAAGCTCTACAAAGGGCTGCTCGCTGCCAACCGCACGACACCTCAAGCCGGCCAGATCGAGGTGCGCGCATGAAATGCGTCCTGTTCTACCACGCATTCACCTCCTGCTGGAACAATGGCAACGCTCATTTCCTGCGCGGCTACGCCCGCGAGCTGCATGCGCTTGGTCACGAGGTCGTCGTTTTCGAGCCGATCGACGGCTGGAGTCGGTTGAATGCCATCCGCGAGAGCGGCAGCGAGGTCCTGCAAGACATCGGACAGCTCTTCCCAGGCATTTCCATTCGTCGCTATGATGCCTCGCTCGATTTCGACGAAGCGCTCGATGGCGCCGATCTCGTCGTCGTGCACGAATGGAACTCGCCCGATGTGATCGAGCAGATCGGGCACAGGCGCGCGCACGGCGCTCCCTTCACATTATTGTTCCACGATACCCACCATCGTGCGATTACAGCGCCGGACGAACTTGCACAATTTGACCTCGATGCATTCGACGGCGTGCTCGCCTTCGGCGAGGTGCTTCGCCAGATCTACGTGAAGCTCGGCTGGGCCGACCGGGCCTATACTTGGCACGAAGCCGCCGATATCGCCTTGTACCACCCGCTGCCGAATGTCGAACCTACCGACGATCTGGTCTGGATCGGCAATTGGGGCGACGGCGAACGCAGCACTGAGCTCAACGAATTCCTGGTCGAGCCTGTTGCCGAGCTGAATTTGCGCGCGAGCGTCTATGGCGTGCGTTACTCGGATGCCGCGCTCCAGGCCATCCGGGCCACAGGTATCCGCCACGGCGGCTGGCTGCCTGCGCATTGGGCTCCGGTGGCATTCGCCGGCGCGCGCGCGACCATTCATGTCCCGCGCGGGCCCTATGTACGGTCGCTTCCGGGCATCCCTACCATCCGTGTGTTCGAGGCCCTCGCCTGCGGCATTCCTCTGCTTTCGGCGCCGTGGTCCGATGCGGAAAGCCTGTTTCCGGACGGCGCTTATCTCCAGGCGGCCGATGGCGCGGAGATGAAGCGCGCGCTCGGCGCCGTTCTCGACGATCGGGAGCTGTCTTCCGCGATGGTGGAGACCGGCCTTCGGACCATTCAGGAGCGCCATACCTGCCGTCACCGCGCACAACAGCTTGTGGGCATCGTGGAGGCCATTCGTGCCTCCGATAGCTCGTCACAGCCGCTGCGTTACATCGGAGCCTCCGCATGAAGATCTGCTTCTTCGGATCCAGCCTTGTCTCGTCCTACTGGAACGGCGCCGCCACCTATTATCGCGGCATGCTCAAGCAGATTGCGGCGCTCGGACACGACGTCATCTTCTTCGAGCCTGACGCCTTCGAGCGGCAGGCCCACCGCGACATCGACGACCCCGGCTGGGCCAGGGTCGTCGTGTACCCCGCGACCGCCGACGGCTGGCGCGGCTCGCTCGATGCGGCGGCGCGATCGGCCGACATGCTGATCAAGGCCAGCGGCGTCGGCGTCTTCGATCAGGAGCTGGAGACCGCCGTTGCTGCCTTACCCTCCCGAACCATGCGCATCTACTGGGATGTCGATGCTCCCGCCACGCTCGAAGCGATGGCAAACGATCCGGAGCATCATCTGCGCCGTGCGATTCCATCCTACGACATGGTCTTGACCTACGGCGGCGGCGATGGCGTCGTATCGGCCTACCGCGCTATTGGTGCGCGAGACTGCGTTCCGATCTACAACGCCCTCGACCCCGAAACGCATTTTCCATCGCCGCCCAAGCCGGACTTCACCTGCGATCTCAGCCTGCTGGCAAATCGCCTGCCTGATCGCGAGCAGCGCGTCGAGCACTTCTTCCTCGACATCGCGCGCCAGTTGCCGGACAAGACGTTCGTTCTCGGCGGCTCCGGCTGGGAGACCAAGGATACGTCCGGCAACCTCCGAAAGGTCGGGCATGTCGGCACTGGCGAGCACAACGCATTCTTCGGCTCCGGCCTTGCCACGCTCAACGTCAATCGCGACAGCATGGCGCGATACGGATTCTCGCCGCCGACGCGGGTATTCGAGGCGATCGGCGCAGGCGCCTGCTTGATCACCGATCAATGGGTCGGCATCGACCATTTCCTCGAGCCGGATCGCGAAGTGCTGGTGGCCGCGAATGGAGCCGAGATTGCCGGCCATCTCGGCGCCCTCAGCCCTGATCGGGCCGCCGCGATCGCCAGCCGTGCCCGCGCGCACATTCTCAGCCAACACACCTACAGGCATCGCGCCCGCCAATTCAACGATCTCTTCGTCGGAAGCAGCTCGCACATCGAGGCAGCAGAATGAACCTTAGCATCGTCGTCGTCGGTCTTTCGGTCACGTCATCATGGGGCAATGGTCACGCCACGACCTACCGCGCCCTGATCGAGGCCCTCGCGCGACGAGGCCACCATGTCACCTTCCTGGAGCGCGACGTCGCCTGGTATCGCGAGCATCGCGATCTCACCAAGCCGTCGTCATGGACTGTCGAGCTCTATCAATCACTGAAGGATGTCCCTCGCCGCTTCGGAAAGCTGATCCGGGACGCCGACCTCGTCATCATCGGCTCCTATGTGCCCGACGGTATCGCCATCTCCGAATGGATCACGAGCCAAGCGCGAGGGATCACCGCCTTCTACGACATCGACACGCCGGTGACGCTGGCGAGACTCGACCGGGGCCTCGACTATCTCTCCGCTGCGATGATCCCGCGTTTCGACCTCTATCTATCGTTCGCCGGTGGCCCGGTGCCCGACATGATCGAGGCGCGTTACGGCAGCCCGATGGCACGGGTTCTCTATTGCAGCGCCGACGCGGACGCCTACGTGCCGCAACAGGCCAAGACGAAATGGGCACTGGGCTATCTCGGAACTTATAGCGAGGATCGGCAGCCCGTCCTTGAACAACTGCTGTTGTCCCCGGCGCGGATGCTGCCGTCCGAGCAATTCGCCGTCGCGGGCGCGCAATATCCTGAACATATCGCCTGGCCCGACAATGTCATGCGGATCGAGCACCTCGCGCCAAAGCAGCACCCGATGTTTTACGCGGAGCAGCGGTTCGCCCTGAATGCGACCCGCGCCGACATGCGCGCGTTGGGCTTCTCGCCGAGCGTTCGGCTGTTCGAAGCTGCCGCCTGCGGCACGCCCGTGATTTCCGACCGATGGCCGGGGATCGAGACCATCTTCGAGCCGTCGCGGGAAATCTTGCTGGCCTCAACGGCGCGCGACGTCATCGAGATCCTGCGCGACATGCCCGAGGAACGTCGACGCACTATCGCCGAGAGCGCGCGCCGCCGCGTTCTGACCGATCACACCTCCGACCATCGAGCCCGCCAGTTGGAGGTCTACTGCGCCGAAGCAACCGCGCGCCGCCGCCGCAAATCGGCGCGGCTACCGGCTGGCCGACCGGTTCAAGTCGCCGAACTCTGAGGGAGCTTGCCATGACACTCCAGACCCGCATTCCCACGCTCCGTCGCTCGCCGACAGTGCTCATCGCCGGCGGCGCCGGCTTCATCGGCTCTCATCTCTGCGATTCGCTTCTGCAACGCGGCAACAGGGTGATCTGCCTCGACAACCTGTTCACGGGCACAATCGACAATATCAGGCCGCTGCTGAACCATCCGAACTTTCGCTTCATCGAACATGATGTGCGCGAGGAGATCGAGATCGACGACGAGATCGACCGGGTCTACAGTCTCGCCTGCCCCGCCTCACCCCGGCATTACCAGAAGGATCCGGTCGGCACGATGAAGACATGCGTGCTCGGCACCATCAATTTGCTCGAGCTCGCCCGCCGCAAGGGCGCCCGCGTCCTGCAGGCCTCGACGAGCGAAGTCTACGGCGATCCGGAGGTGCATCCACAGCCGGAATCCTATCTTGGCAACGTCAACCCGATCGGGCCGCGGGCCTGCTACGACGAGGGCAAACGCGCCGCCGAGACGCTGATGTTCGACTATCACCGCACGCACGGAACCGAGATCAAGGTCGCGCGCATCTTCAACACCTATGGCCCGCGCATGCTGGAGAACGATGGCCGTGTCGTCTCCAATTTCATCGTGCAGGCGCTGCGCGGCGAGCCGATCACGATCTATGGCGGCGGCACGCAGACAAGGAGCTTCTGCTTCGTCGACGATCTGGTGCGGGGCCTTCAACTGCTGATGGAAAGCCCGGCCTCGGTAACCGGCCCGTGCAACCTCGGCAATCCGCACGAGGTCACGATCGAGGCCATAGCCCGGGAGGTCCTGACGTACACGGAGTCGGCCTCCCCACTCCGCTTCGTGGCGCTGCCGAAGGACGATCCGAAGCGTCGCAAGCCGGTCATCGACACCGCCGCGCAACTTCTGGGATGGCGTCCGCGCGTAGCGCTGAAGGACGGTCTTCAGGCGACGATCGCCTATTTCGCGTTGCGCGTCGCGGATGAGTCACCGACGCTGGTGCCGGCTCTTGCACGGCGAAAGAGAGGTCCGACGCGCGGCATGCTCAAGATTGCGGATTAAGATCAACGCGCTTCTCGTTGGATCGGATCCCAGTTGAGAAGCGGACATCCGCTCAGCCGATCAAAGTCAATTATCCACGCGGCTCAGCCGAGCTGGGAGGCGAAGCCATGGAATGGTGGGCGCACCAGGGCTCGAATCTGGGACCCGCTGATTAAGAGATAGCAACCGGTTGAAGACCATCAATGACTTGCCGATCGCGTCCCGGGGATCGTCTGGCAGAATATGGGCATCGCCGCGCATTCATGGCCGTCTTTCCACCAGTGTTGGTCCGATCGGTCAGAAAACTTTCCTGAAGCAGTTCGATACTGTCACTGAGTGATTCAGAGCGCGTTTGCAGGCGTCTTGCGCTTCTCTAATCGTGGTCGAAGAGCTCGTTCGGAGAGCGTTCCCTGGCGAGGACACTCTTCTGCCCTCGCGCAGCCTGCTCGCGACAAAGTTTGATGCGATCGGTTGTGATGTCCGCGGCGGCCTTGCCGAGCGCCAGCTGAAGCCAGAGGCATAGGATCTCCGCTACAGCGTGCGGCTGTGGGTCCTGCGCATGCTCACCATCCATCATAGGAACCATATCTGTGGCGGCCGGTTGGCTTGCCATTGAGCTGTCACTCTGCAGAGCAGCTCGACAAACCGGCATGAGTCCTAGGCCGAGCATCCGTCGGGGACCAATCCCATGATGGACCACGCGACCAGAGTTGGTAATCGGTTGTTAGCAGCGTTGCCGCCAGCAGATTTTGCTTTGCTTGCGCCTCATTTGCGGAAAGTCGAGATCGAGCGCGATTCCGTGCTGGCCCGATCGGGCGACCGGGTCGAACATCTCCTCTTCCCCCTGAGCGGCGCGATCGCCGCTATCATGGCGCTGCCGAACGGCCAGACAGTTGCCACAGCGATCATCGGCCACGAGGGGGCTGTGGGCCTGACGTCAGCGCTCGGCGCATCCAATTCGCCCGCGACGGCAGTCGTTCGCATACCAGGGTTCGCGCTGCAGATCTCGGCGGTGCAATTTCTGGCAGCGCAACATCGCAGCCCTCCAATCACATCCATGGTGCAGGTCTTCACGAGATCGTTGTTGACGCAGCTTCAGCACGAGGCCGCCTGCAATGCACTGCATTCCGTCGAAGCCCGCCTGGCGCGCTGGCTGCTTCACATTCACGACCGGGCGAATGGAGGCGATCTCCTCCCGCTGACCCAGGAAACATTATCGGAATTGCTGGGCGTCCGCCGCACCACCGTCACACATGTCGTAAGCACAATGCGCGCCTCAAGAGCTCTGAAATCCAATCGGCGCGGCCAGCTCGAGATTGATCGGCCGCGGCTCGAAGCCGTGGCATGCGAGTGCTACAAGGTCATGAGCCGCAAAATCGATCGGATAGTTTCGCAGGGCGCGGTCGGACTCGTTCATGGGGCGCCAGCGCGGCGGGCCTCCCATTCGCCCGGTAGCCGAGTAGCCGGGACAGGCTCGTAGAGCCGGTTCACTTTCGCGAACCAGTCGCGTGTAGCTTCGCAATTCGGCAAAAGTGCGCGGGTCTGTCGTTACAAACGCCCACTCCTGCGCGGAAGCGAGCTCAGAAAATTGGCAGCTTAGGGGCCGCGCCCTCGACCGAAGCCGACCATAGATTGCTCAGGTGCGCTTTCGGCCACACTTTCCAGCATGCCGGAGCAAAGGCCCGGGCATTGCTGGCCGTACGGCGACCCATAGCGCTCATGCATGGGCTAAGAAGACTCCTACCGGTTGGATTCGATTGCGCTCGAGATCCGAGCATCAGCCCTGGGGCAATCGGCCTTGCGCTTTTCCTTGTTCTCTTCGTCGGCGCAATCGACCCCGCCATCCGCGCTTGGAGTTCCAGAGCTACCGCCGGTCGCGAACGGCCCTTTGCCATCGGCTCCGCCACCACCGGACCCGCCGCTACCGCCGCCACCGCCGGATGTCCCTCCGGCACGAGATGATCCAGCAGGGCCACCGCCAGCTGCTCCACCGCCCCCAGATGACCCTCCGCTCGAGTTCCCCGGCCCCGCCGCGGACGACCGATCGTTGTCGAAGAACGACTGGCCCCTGTCGTTCTGCCTCTCCGCGTGCAGGCCGCCTGACCTTGCAATGGCTTTTGAGGTCAGGGAAGTGGACAGAAGCAGGGTCATGACGGGGGGCGTCACGGCTGCAAATCTTCCGCAGGTTTTCAAAAACGCCCGCCGGTCGTCATCTTCATTACCATCCCGGGTCACGACGCGCTCTCCTCGATTTAAAATTTTAAATACCTTATTATATATTAAATACGCTTTCAACCAGGGAATGTTCCTTGCCCGGCGGGAGTTACTGAACGTGCGTCGCTCCGACAGAACGGCTCCAAATTCCGTGTTTTCCTCTCGGCGCGCCCGCGCATTGCGGCTTGCTGCGCGAATTGAGTTGCGCCTCAGCATTTAATATAGTTAATTTGTGTTTAACTGGCCGAGCGCGAGTTCGGCTGCAATGGATCATTGCGATGCCACTGCAATTCCACCGGTCCGTCCGGGACATGGAGATCTGGAGCGCGAGCAGCCACGGCTTCTCGTTCGTGATCAGTTTTGAAAGCCCTGGAGGTTCGGGCTTTCACGGACGCTCCGGCTACTTGGCGAGTTGGCGTCCGCTCCACAAGAACCAAGCCGCAATCAAGATTGGCGGCTCGCCCTTTGGAACATTAGCCGAGGCCGAAGGGGCTTGCCGCAATATGATTGAGCATCTGGCGCCACCATAGCGCGCCCCCGCGCACGAGCACGGCAGACGTCCTCGTCACTTCACGCTGGCCGGATCCTGACGCAACAGATCCGGGGGATCCGGCTCACGTGGCGCTGTATGCAGCTCGTTTCGCGAAATCGCCAATGCCGCGAGAACTGTACGATTGCTGACATCCAGCTTCTGGAAGATGTGATGAAGGTGGACTTTGATCGTACCGTCGGCAATATTCAAGCGACGCCCAATCTCCTTATTCGATAGCCCCTCCGACACGAGCCGCATGATCTGGCGCTCCCGGCCCGTCAGTTGTGTCAGCGGCCTCTTCTCACCAGCACGGGGCTCCTGGTTGCCGTTCCCGGTGCTCGACAAGCCTGCTGCTACGCCTTGGGCAGCCTTCCGCAGGGTTGCGACCAGCATCTCCGGATTCGCGTCCTTCGGGAGGATGATGCAGGCGCCGTCCAAGGCCAGCCTCTGTAGCTCACTGTCGCCCGCGATACCCGCGAAGAAGATTATCGGGACACCTGGGCCTACCGTGTTTGCAAGAGCGAGGATCTGCTGTCGGCTGACATCGGGCAGTGCAGCATCGACAAGCGTGATGTCCGGCACAAGAAATCGGATTGCCTCAAGACAGCTTGCACCATCGCTGCACGACGCAACGATCGTAAAATCACGCTGCGTCGCAAGAACGCTCCTGATTCCCTGTAAGACGATCGGGTGTCGATCCGCGATGACAACTCTGATGCGGCGCATGCTTCCCTTGCCTGTTGCTAACAACCCCCGTGCAGCCGTTTAATCCGGCATCTCCTTTGAGATGCGCGAGGCATGACCCATCAGCTCGGCCATAAAGTCGCACGGCTTAGGTTTGAGACAGCACGAAGCAGCAACGCTCGATGGCCGCGCTAGCGTAACTCGCTCAGAGAATGCGTGCAGCACCGTAAGAATGCGGTGCTCCACGGAAAGTTAAAAACCGCGAATTCCTCGACGAAAGCGCCATTCTTTCCACAACGATTGGTAGATTCGATCTACAAATTCTCTCGAAGAGTGTCATCGGCGCACCCGATCGGTTGCGTTGTCATTATGGTCAACATCCATCTAACTTCGCCAGGGCCGGTTATTACGAACGATATATAGGGTCATTCACGATTCAAATCTAACATTCGACGAAGTTTCACTGAAGCGAGGCCATTCGAAAAGCCTCGCTTTCCGGAGGGAGGGCAAAAAAGTATTACTATTCATCAAAGCGAGGATTGGCAATCAAAGACAAAATATGGCTGCGTTTGATCGCAGCCCGTGTAGCACCGATGAAAACCCGGTCCCCAAATTGGAGCTGATTTCGTCAATTCAGCAACTTCAATGAGCGGTCGCGCGGTCATCGTTGGCATGAGTAGGTGGTCACATGTATTCTTCCGCTATTTTGCGTCAAACACATCAGGCCCTAATCGTTCAATTCACCGAATTGCAGAACCTACGTAGTCGCGTGTTGAAGGCCGAGCAGCGATTGCTTGCGCCCAGGCGACGAGCCCACGGGCGGAGGGCGCCAGGGAAGCGACCGCTCGGTCGGAGGCACGGTCCCAATCGGTAGCACCAGGTACCGCGTTCCACACAGGCGCCGCCGCGCGCCCGGATCGCGCTTGCCCGACCCCGGCTTGACCTGATAATCCCCCTCCTGTTTCGGTTCGGAAGTAGTTGGGGACAGCTTCCATGGAGAAGGACGACTGGGCAAACATGACCACAGCCGAGCTGTGGCGGCTTTACGATGAGGTCACGACCGTCCTCAGTCGCAGGATGACTGCGGAAAAAGCCAAGCTCGAACAGCGGCTTCGTAAGATTGAGGGGACCGCCGGTCCGACTCAGACCCAGGAACGTTCGCGCCGCCCCTACCCGCCGGTGCTGCCGAAATACCGGAACCCGAAGAATCCGTCCGAAACTTGGTCTGGTCGCGGTAAGCAGCCCCGATGGCTGAAAGCGCAGCTTCGAGCCGGCAAGAAGCTAAACGATCTCCTGATCGATCGCTCGTCCGCGCAAAGGCGCCGCCGGACCGGCTGAGGCGCGCCGCCGCGCTATCGTCGCGCGCCGACGACCCCGCGCGGTTTCACGGCGGTTTGTGTGGCGACGCTCGCGTTGAAGCCGATCTAGCCCGCGCTGAGGGTCGGAGAACAAGTAGCGATGGTGTTTTGCGGATCCTCCGTACAACGTCTCGATCAAATAGACAGTCGGTCGCGGCAACATCAAACACCGCGAATTCCTTCAAGCGCCCGGCGAGATGACAATCGCCGAATTGCATCCTTCCTGGACCAAACGATGCGGCCAGCGCCCAGGCGGCGATATTTTCATTATCGATGATCCGCAGAAGCCGGACGCCATCAACCTGTGGTTCTCCAACACGCTCAGGTCGCGGTTAGACGACAAAAGGCGTCATCACCGTCGTCATGCAACGCGTTCACCTGAACGATGTCAGCGGCTACCTGCTCGAGATTGTTGGATCTGGCGGCGATCGCCGAGGAAGACGGGGAAATTGAGATCGGCCGCGGTAAGGTTCACCGTCGGCGGGCCGGCGAGACCCTTCATCCCACCACCTTAAACTAAACTTCTCGGCCATGCGCGGCGGTTTGAAGAAGCCGGAACGTAGGGCCCCTACGCAGCTTAGGACGCGCAGCTCGGCGGTACCGGCGCGGGTCTCCTACTAGTTTCGGCCGCCTGCGACTGAAGAACTCGCTTCAGGAGGCGGCGCCCCGCAGCCGCCAACCAGATCAAAGTCAAAAAAGCTGCCGCTCAGACTCATGGCCAACCGAGAATAGTCCTCCTCTTGAACCTTGGCAGGCCGGTGCGAAAAGCGTCCACCCAGTTTGAGCGCTGAGGCTGGACTCCCCTTCGCCCAGAATCGCGCAAGCACAGCAAGGCGGATCGCTCTTCCTTCGCGCTCAGGCCTTCCTGGTCTGCAAACAGCTTCCGTCCCACGCTAGCCGCGTCAAGTTCGCCTGCAAGGTCAGCGACGAATTCACCGTACGCATCGTCAAGATGAAGAGCTACACCGCAATGGTAACAAGACGCCTTGGTGGGCGGACCTCCAGATCTCACCGCGACCGGTCGCGAACGAGCTATGGGCTGGAAGCCGGATCGACGCCAGCGGGCAGGTCGACAGACGCGATCAAGCTCGCTGTTCGGAGCTTGGAACAAGAGCAACGTTGAAATGAATTTCCCCTTCAATATGACCTAAGTCCTCCCGGCAAACGCCATACCGGGAGACTTCGAGGTGCTTGCCCCCCCCTCCTGCCCGAAGGCCTCGACCGAGCTCACACTCAACCCGGCGCTCGATGGGACTGGCCGATCGAACGGTCGGTTCGTAGTGGTCACCTCGGCCGTGTGCCTGATCGGGCTCCTGGTCGGTCCCGACGAAAGGCTCCGCGCCTTTCGCGACAGGTTACTAATTTAGTCGTGGAAAGGAAATGGTGATTGCCTTGTGCTGGCTCGGCCAAATTTATACCTTTCCGCGGTCGACCGTCGAACACAGCTGATTGCTGCTCGGCATTTGTACGCGAACCCAACGATAGGGGACCCGCGACCACAGCTTGATCTCTGAAGCAAGATTGTCGAGCACGAGATCGCCGCTCCGGGTGCGCACGAGCAGCACCAAATGATGCTCTCCAGAACTGACGATGACCTCGCTCAGGAGCAAGGCCCGCGCCGGCCAGCCACGCTGAAGGAGTTCGTGACGTTTGCTTACAGCGTAATCATTGCAGTCCCCGCGATCGGGATTGATGCTCCACGCCTCGCCGTCTAAGCCGAGATGGTTGGGCGCAGGCACAATGGACAAGTTGACCAGACCATTGACCTCTAAGAGATCCGCCCACCGTTCCTCCGTCAGCCGGACTGGACCGCCGCGGAAGCCCCGCCGCGAGCGGCACTCGGCCTCGTAGCGCAGGCAGAACATCGTGTACGTCAGAGGCGGAAGTGTGGGCCGCCCAAGTTCGATGCGCCCTAGTGCCGCTTGAGGAGGCGTAGGCATCGCCAGGCGTCCTGCCCCCGCCCATGGAGTACCTCCGGCCATCATGGCGATCGCTATAACCAAGACGGAGCCGGAGACTCGATACATCTGCCGATCCCTACTGAGGTTCGGATCCAGTCGCAGCCAGGCTATGGGCAGAACTGCGCGATTAATTCGCCCATTTAAATATGTTTAATATATAATTAGCAACGAAAATAACAATCCGATTATTGCGCCTCGGACTAAAACGCTCGGCCTGCCAGTGGACAAGCAGGTTCAAATGCGCCTCGGTTGCTTCTCTCCGGGAGCGCTGCTGCCCTTACGCGGTTATGCCATCTGTCACCGACGGTTGTGCTCGCGTCGCGAGCGTCGCGCTGTTATCGGGCGGACGGCGCCGAAGGAGCGCTGGCCCGAACTTCGTCCCCCTCATAGGTCAGACGACAATCGTAGCGGTGACTTCGCCCGCCAAGCGAATGGCTGCAATCAGCAGCATATTTTTTACAACAGGGAAGCGCCGCGCACTCGGTCCGCGGTTGTGCGCCGAATTTTGTGCGCAAGGCGGGGACGCGAGTCGAAATCGCCAGCACCATCGCTTCTCGCAGGCCACTGCCTGACAGAAGCCTGCGGAGCTTTGGAATCGGGGTTCGATCCGGACGCTCGGGTTGGACGATCAGGACCGGCGATGTCGAGTGTTGGTCGCGTTGTTTGTCAAGGCAGCCGATTTGACCCCACTAACCGATCCTGACGGCTGCGCCTTTTCGATCGCCTCCGGCAATCTACCGGCGGTCCCTTGATCAGTGGGTAATGCGCTCGCGGCGGGAAATCTGTGCGCGTAGGGCGGGGGCGAGCCGTTCCAGAATCAGTGACCTTGCCCCCTGGACTTAATCCAGATTGAAGTTCGCTCTGGCCCATATGAGGACCAGAGCATGAAGCACAGCCGCTTTACGGAAGAGCAGATCATCGGGATTTTGAAGGAGCACGAGGCTGGCGTGTCGGTTGTCGATCTGTGCCGGAAGCACGGCGTCAGCGATGCCAGCATCTACAAATGGAAAGCCAAATTTGGCGGGATGGAGGTCTCGGAGGCCAAGCGGCTGAGGACGCTGGAGGATGAGAACACGCGGCTGAAGCGGCTTTTGGCCGACGCCATGCTGGACAATGCGGCGTTAAAGGACCTCCTGGGAAAGAAGTGGTGACGCCCGCGGGGAAGCGGAAAGCTGTCGCCCATCTCGTGGACGCCCACGGGATGAGCGAACGGCGGGCGTGTAAAGCCATCGGCTGTTGCCGCATGACCATCAGATATCGGACGACCCGGGCGGACGACGCGGCCCTACGCCAACGCATGAGAGCGATTGCCGAGGTGCGCCGTCGCTTCGGCTATCGGCGCCTGCATGTTCTGCTCAGGCGGGAGGGCTATCTGGTCAACCACAAGAAACTGTTCCGGCTCTACCAGGAAGAGAGGCTCGCGGTCCGTCGCCGTGGTGGCCGCAAGCGGGCGCTCGGGACCAGGGCGCCGATGGTGGTGCCTATAGCGCCGAATGACCGCTGGTCGCTCGACTTCGTCTCGGACCAGCTCACCGATGGCCGCCGCTTCCGCATCCTGACCG
>NZ_JADPKG010000046.1:17500-25360 GCF_023073875.1 Bradyrhizobium sp. 154 | reverse complement strand
CGCGCTGGTGAACCACACGCCGAGTCTGTTTGATTGAGGGGTGCCGCCCCCCTCCGGGGGGTGGCACCCCTCAATCAAACAGACTCGGCGTGTGGTTCACCAGCGCGCCTTCGATCTCGAGCATCTTCAGCTTCGTCACCACGCCGCCATTCGCCGAGAAGCCGCCGGGTTTGTTGCCGGCCGCGAGCACGCGATGGCAGGGCACGACGATCGGGCACGGATTGCGGCCGAGCGCCTGGCCGACGTCGCGCGACAGTTCGACGCCGCCGAGCCGCTTGGCGATGTCGCCATAGGTCATGGTCTTGCCCGGTGGGATGGTGCGGGCGATATCGTAGACGCCGCGGTTGAACTCGGGCACGCCGTCGAGGTCGAGCGGGATGTCGGTGAGATTATCGGGCTCGCCGGCGAGCAGTTTGACGATGCGATCGATCGCCTGTTGCACCTCGGCGGTGGGCTCGCCTTCGGTCGCCTCGGCATGACGCTGATGGATACGGGTGCGGATCTTTTGCTCGCCGCCCATCGGCAGTTGCGTGCCATTGATGCCGCGCGGGCCCCAGGCGATGGCGCACAGGCCGATCCTGGTGTCGAACAGGGCAAAATGCTGGTCAGTCATGGCTTGGTTCCTGGCTGCGTCCTTGTCGCATGCCCGATTGTGTTGTCCGCTCGAATTTAGGCTTGGAAATAGTTGCGATCCACCCGGTTTCCGGGAATCTTGCACAGAGTTCCTTTTCCTTCGCGCGAGCCCAGAATGCAAAGCCTCCACGTCAACGGATACGACATGCCCTATCTCGACGTGGGCGAAGCCAAGGGCGGCCCGCCGCTGGTCTGCGTGCACGGCTCGCTGAACGACTTCCGCGTCTGGGGTTGCGTGCTTGGCCCGTTGTCGCAGCGCCACCGGGTGATCGCTGTCAGCTTGAGGCACTTCTACCCGGCGCGCTGGGACGGCGTCGGGGACACTTATTCGATCGCCCAGCATGTCGATGACGTCATCGCCTTCGTCGAGAAGCTCGACCTCGGGCCGGTCGACCTGATGGGCCATTCCCGCGGCGGGCACATCTGCTTCCGCGTGGCGCAGCGGAGGCCGGATATGCTGCGGCGACTGATCCTCGCCGAGCCGGGCGGCGAGCTCGATGCGAGCCTCGATCCCGATTATGTCGGCGGCCCCTCGCCGCTGCTGGCGCGCTTTACAGCATCGGCCGAGAGGATCGCGGCCGGCGACGTCGACGGCGGCCTCGCCGTCTTCGTCGACGCGCTGGAGGGCCCCGGCACCTGGCCGCGGCTGCCGGCGACGGTGAAGCAAAATCTGCGCGACAACGCCATGACGCTGATCGGTCAGGTCGCGACAACCGCCCGCCGTTCTCGAAGGCGGATGCGGAGTCCATCAAAATGCCGACGCTGTTCATCCTGGGCGCGCGGACCAAGGGCCTGCTGCCAAAGGTGCTGCATGCGCTCGCGGCGCATGTGCCCTATTCGAAGAAGGCGATCATCCCGAACGCGACGCACCCGATGTTCGAGCAGGCGCCGCAAAAATACTCCGAAGTGGTCCTGGAGTTTCTGGCGAGCTGATCATGCAGACATTTCGCGTCAACGGTTACGACATGGCCTATCTCGAAGTCGGAGACGGTCCGCCGCTGGTCTGCGTGCACGGCACGTTAGGGGATTTCCGCACCTGGTATTCGGTGCTCGGACCGCTGTCGCGGCATCATCGCGTGATCTCGGTCAGCCTGCGGCACTTCTTTCCCGAGCATTGGGATGCCGTCGGCGACGACTACAAGATGGCCCAGCACGTCTTCGACGTGATCGCCTTCATCGAGCAGGTCAGGCCCGCACCGGTCGACCTGATGGGGCATTCGCGCGGCGGTCACATCGCCTTCCGCGTAGCGCAGATACGGCCTGATCTGTTGCGAAAACTGGTGTTGGCCGAGCCGGGCGGCGATCTCGATGCCAGCCTGCCGGTCCCCGCCGGCACGCCCGCGCATCCGCCGCTCGCCGCCCGTACGGCGCGCTCGGTCGAGATGATCCGCGCCGGTGACATCGAGGGCGCGCTGCAGAATTTTTACGACGGCATCGAAGGCGACGGCTCCTGGCGGCGCGTACCTGCGGCGGCCAAGCAGCAACTGCGCGACAACGCGATCACTTTCCTCGGCCAGATCAACGAGCAGCGCAAGCCCTACACGCTCGCCGATGCGCAGGCGATCAAGACGCCGACGCTGCTGATCGGCGGCGGCGCGACGACAGGAAGCCTGTCGGTGATGTGGCGCGTGCTCGCCGAGCACATCGCGGGCAGCAAGACGGCGGTGATTCCGAACGCCGGCCACTGGATGTTCGAACAGGCGCCGCTTGAGTTCGGCGAGGCGGTGAACAGATTCCTGGCGGAGTAGGAGCGCTCTTCGCCCCTCCCTGCGTCCGGGAGAGGCGAAGGAAGAGGCCTCACACCTTCCAAACGCCGACCGGCATCTTGATCGTCGCATTCAGCCGGTTCCAGACGTTGATCGTCGCGATCGCGAGGATCAGCGTTGCGAGCTCGCGCTCGTCAAAATGCTTGGCGGCCTCGTTCCAGATCGCATCAGGCACCGGATCTTCGCGATCGGCAAGGCGCGTGACCGCCTCGGTCAGCGCCAGCGCGGCGCGCTCGGCCTCGGTGAAATAGGGCGCTTCGCGCCAGGCGGACACGGCGAACAGGCGCTCGTCGGTCTCACCGAGCTTACGGGCGAGCTTCGGGTGCATATCGACGCAGACGCCGCAGCCATTGATCTGGCTGGCCCGCAGGTGCACCAGCTCCAGGAGCTTTTCCGGCAGACCCTGTTTGGTCAGGTTGCCAATGGATTGAAGGTGGTTCATGGCCTCAGGCAGGACCATCACCGGGTGATTCATGCGAGCGTGCATCATCTTGCGTCTCCGTCTGTTGAATTTCGAAGGTTCCGGTCACATCGGCCGGATTGGCCTCGTCATGGGCATGACGGATCGCGATGAGGGAATGTGACCGATGACCGAACAAAATTTTCTCAGCCACCAGTTCGAGGCCAACCGGGACCATTTGCGCGCCGTGGCCTACCGGATGCTGGGGTCCCGTGCTGAGGTCGACGATGCCGTGCAGGAGGCTTGGCTGCGGGTCAGCCGCTACGACATGTCCGATGTCGCGAACCTGCGCGGCTGGCTCACGACGGTGGTCGCGCGCATCTGCCTCGACATGCTGCGCGCACGGAAATCGCGCCGCGAGGATCCGATGGGCCCGCACGTGCCCGAGCCGATCGACGAGACGCGCGAGCGCGAGACGGAGATGGCCGATTCCGTCGGCGCCGCCCTGTTGGTCGTGCTGGAGACGTTGCAGCCGGCGGAGCGGCTCGCGTTCGTGCTGCATGACATGTTTGCCGTGCCCTTCGAGGAGATCGCGCCGATCGTCGGCCGCTCGGTCGAGGCCTCGCGGCAGCTCGCGAGTCGCGCCCGGCGGCGGGTGCAGGGCGCACCGGTGCCCGAGACCGACCTGTCGTACCAGCGCCGAATCGTCGATGCGTTCCTCAAGGCGTCGCGCGAAGGCGATTTCGAGGGCCTGCTGACCGTGCTCGATCCCGACGTCGTATTCCGCGCCGACCAAGCCGCGGTGCGGCTCGGCTCGCTGCCCGAGATTCGCGGCGCCGATGCGGTGGCGCAGCTCTACAAGGGCCGCGCCCAGGCCGCACGGACCGCGTTGGTCGACGGCGAGATCGGCGTCGCCGTCATCCTCGGTGGACATCTGCGCATCGCGCTTCGTGTTACCTTCAACGGCGACCGGATCGCGGGAATCGACGCGCTGGCCGATGCGGAGCGGATCGCGGCGCTCGATGTGGAGGTGCTTGAGCGCTAGCGAAACGTGGCATCCGGATTGCCTAGATGTTACGGTTCCGTCCGATCGTGCGGTGCCGCCGCTCGAAACGGGAAAGGACACCTCATGACATTCCGCCTCACTCCCTTGCTTGCTCTGTCGCTGCTCGGTCTCGCCGCCGGCGTCACGAGCGCGGTCGCGGCCGCCGACGAGAAGCTGAAAGCCGCGGCCGAGCAGGAGAAGGCGCCGCTGATCGAGACGCTGCGTGACATGGTGATGATCGAGAGTGGCAGCGGCGACGCCGAAGGCTTGAAGAAGATGGCCGATTTCACCGAAGCGCGCCTGAAGGCGCTTGGCGCCGTCACGGAGCGACGCAAGACCACCGCCGGCACAGGCGCCGATATGGTGATCGCCACGTTCAAGGGCTCGGGCACGCGAAACCTGATGCTGATCGCGCATATGGACACGGTCTATCAGCGCGGCGTCCTCGCCAGCGAGCCGTACCGCGTTGACGGCAACCGCATCTATGGCCCCGGCATCGCCGACGACAAGGGCGGCATCGCCGTGGTGCTGCATGCGCTCAAGATACTGAAGGATGCCGGCTGGCACGACTATGCCAGGCTCACCGTGTCGTTCAATCCAGACGAAGAGGTGGGGTCGATCGGGTCGGGCGAGATGATCGCGGAGCTCGCCGACCAGCACGACGTCGTGCTCTCCTGCGAGCCGACGGCGGCTTCGCCTCCGGCAAAGAACGACTCCTTGCTGCTGGGGGCGAGCGGCACCGCGACGGCGAAGATGGAGGTGAAAGGACGCGCTTCGCATGCCGGCGCTGCGCCCGATCTCGGCCGCAACGCGCTGATCGAGCTCGCCCATCAATTGCTGCAAACCAAAGACGTCGCCAAGTCGATCCCCGGCACGCAGCTCAACTGGACCACGGCGCAGGCCGGCACCGTACGCAACCAGATTCCGGAAAAGGCCGAGGCCGGCGCCGACATCCGCCTCACCATTCCCGATGGCATCGCCAAATTGCAGGCGGCGCTCGACGAGAAGGTGAAGGAGAAGCTCGTTCCCGACACCGAAACCAAGGTGACGATCACAGCGGGCCGCCCGCCCTTCGTCGCGAGCGGTCGCGGCCGCGCGCTGGCCGAGGTGGGACAGTCGATCTATGCCGAGATCGACCGCAAGCTCGACATCACCGAGATGACGGGAGGCGCCACCGATGCCGGCTACGCCAATCGCAGCGGCAAGGCGGTCGTGGTCGAGAGTTTCGGCCTCGCCGGCTTCGGCTATCATGCCCGCGACGAGTTCATCGACACCAACTCGATCGTGCCGCGGCTCTATCTGATGAGCCGGATGCTGATCGAGCAGGGCAAGATCAAGTAGGACGGCGCCGGGCCGGATCGTTTTCTCGAAAAACAACCCCATGCACAGTAGACGGCGCGAGCGATATCAATAGCTTAGCGCGTTTCGAAATGAGAGGCGGCCATCCTATGGTACCGCTTGACGCCCTCAGCCGCACCGCGTAGCTTCGAATACGGAATTCCGTATTCCGTTTTCAGGTGCCGCGGAGCTGCCGGCGTGATCCCTCTCGACCCACTCCCGAACTTGATCGACCAGGTCTATGCCCGGATCCTGGAGGCGATCTCCGACCGCACCCTGCCCCCTGGCCAGCGCATCCGGCAAAACGAGCTCGCCGACAGGCTCGGCGTGTCGCGCCAGCCGGTGTCGCACGCGCTGCATTTGTTGCACCGGCAGGGCCTCGTCGCCGAGAGCGGCAAGCGCGGCTTTGAGGTCACCCAGCTCGACCCGTCACGTATCCGCCAGCTTTACGAGGTGCGCGGCGCCATCGATGCACTCGCCGCCCGGCTTGCTGCCGAACGTGCAGGCACGGACGCGGCGGGTCGCGCGCGGCTGGAGGCGGCGCTTGCCGCCGGACGCCCCATCGACCGTAACACGACGCTGGCCGAACTCATCGGGCTCGACGTCGATTTTCATCGCGCGATCTACCAGATCGCCGGCAATCCCGTGATCGAGGAGACGATGGCGCCGCAATGGCCGCACATGCGCCGCTCGATGGCGACCGTGCTGTCCGAGCTCGACTATCGCGCCAGCGCCTGGGCGGAGCATGCCGATATCGCCAAGCACATTCTCGCGGGCGATGCGAACGCTGCCGAACGCGCGGCGCTGGCCCATGCGCAGACGGCGGGACGGATGACCGAAGAGAGATTGAGGGCGACGGAAGAGGTTGCGGCGTAACCACAAACGCCGTCATTCCGGGGCACGCGAAGTGTGAGCCCGGAATCTATTGAGCGGCAGAGATTGTGGATGAATGGATTCCGGGTTCGGTCCTGCGGACCGCCCCGCAATGACAACAATAAACAACAGGAGGACGACCCATGAAACTGTCTCAAGAGCAATTGGAGTTCTTCCACCGCGAGGGCTGGCTGTTCCTGCCCGAATTGTTCAGCCAGGAGGAGGTCGGTCTGCTCGCGCGAGAGGCGGTCGGCATCTATGACACCAACCGGCCGGAGGTCTGGCGCGAGAAGAGCGGTGCGCCGCGCACCGCCTTTGCCGCACATCTCTACAACGAGGCCTTCCGCATCCTGGGCGCACATCCGCGCATGATCGAGCCGGTCGAGCAGCTCTTCGGCGAACCGGTCTACATGCACCAGTTCAAGATCAACGCGAAATCGGCCTTCACCGGCGACGTCTGGCAGTGGCACCAGGATTACGGCACCTGGAAGCGCGACGACGGCATGCCGGAGCCGCGCGCGATGAACATCGCGATCTTCCTCGACGAGGTGATGCCGATCAACGGCCCCCTGATGCTGGTGCCGCGCAGCCAGAACGCCGGCGATCTCGAAGCCTCGCATGACCTCGCCACCACCTCCTATCCGCTGTGGACGCTGGACGAGGACACCGTGACACGCCTCGTCAAGCAGGGCGGCATCGTGGCGCCCACCGGCAAACCCGGCGGCATGCTGATGTTTCACGGCAATCTCGTGCACGGCTCGGCCGGCAACATCACGCCCTACCCGCGCAAAATCGTGTATTTGACGCTGAATGCGGTCTCGAACTACATCCGCACCCCGACGCGGCCGGACTACATCGCGCATCGCGATTTCACACCGATCAAGACGGTGGAGGACGACGCGCTGCTGCGGCTCGCGCGTGCGCCGCGGCAGGCGGCGGAGTAGGATGTAGGATGCTCTCATGCCCCGGACGCAGCGCAGCACGTCAGTGATGCGCTGCTGAGCCGGGGCCCACCGACACGGAATTCCCTTACACTGGGTCCCGGCTCTGCGGAGCAGCACTTCGTGCTGCTCCGCGTCGGGGACACGATCATTCCGCAGGACATATCCCCATGAACCTCTTCCGTCTCCTCCAGGCCCGCGCGTCCGCCGGCGAGCCGGTTCGTGTCGCGCTGATCGGCGCCGGAAAATTCGGCTCGATGTTTTTGGCGCAGGTGCCGCACACGCCGGGGCTGGAAGTGCCTGTCATCATCGACATCGATTGCGACCGCGCCCGCGAGGCGTGCCGCATCGTCGGCTGGGACTCGACGCGCATCGCCGCGACCACCTTCACCGATGACGGTGTGCGCGCTATTGCCGGCGGTGCGATGGACGTGGTGGTGGAGGCGACCGGAAATCCCGCCGCCGGCATCACGCATGCGCGCGCTGCGATTGCGGCGGGCAAGCATATCGTGATGGTCAATGTCGAAGCCGACGTGCTGGCGGGCCCCCTGCTCGCAGAGGAAGCGCGAAAAGCCGGCGTCGTCTATTCGCTCGCCTATGGCGACCAGCCGGCGCTGACGGCGGAGATGGTGGATTGGGCGCGGGCCACTGGCTTCCGCGTCGTTGCCGCCGGCAAGGGCACAAAATATCTGCCGGCCTATCATGACGTGACGCCTGATGGCGTCTGGCAGCATTACGGCCTCACTCCGGGCGAAGCGCAGTCGGCCGGCATGAATCCGCAGATGTTCAACTCCTTCCTCGACGGCACCAAATCGGCGATCGAGATGGCCGCGATCGCCAATGCCTGCGCCCTCGACGTGCCCG
>NZ_JADPKG010000046.1:0-12500 GCF_023073875.1 Bradyrhizobium sp. 154 | reverse complement strand
AGCTGTAGGTCCGGGTTGTTTCCCTCTCCACGACGGACGTTAGCACCCGCCGTGTGACTCCCGCATATTGCTTTCGGGTATTCGGAGTTTGGTTGGGTTTGGTAAGACGGTAAGTCCCCCTAGCCCATCCAGTGCTCTACCCCCCGAAGCATTCGTGCGAGGCGATACCTAAATATCTTTCGCGGAGAACCAGCTATTTCCCAGTTTGATTGGCCTTTCACCCCTAACCACAAGTCATCGGAGCCTTTTTCAACAGGCACCCGTTCGGTCCTCCAGTGAGTGTTACCTCACCTTCAACCTGCTCATGGCTAGATCACTAGGTTTCGGGTCTAATACAACGAACTTGGCGCCCTATTCAGACTCGCTTTCGCTACGCCTTCGCCTATCGGCTTAAGCTTGCTCGTTAAATTAAGTCGCTGGCCCATAATACAAAAGGTACGATGTCACCCAGAACGAATCTTGGGCTCCATCTGTTTGTAGGTGTCCGGTTTCAGGTCTATTTCACTCCCCTCGTCGGGGTGCTTTTCACCTTTCCCTCACGGTACTGGTTCACTATCGGTCGCTGAGGAGTACTTAGGCTTGGAGGGTGGTCCCCCCGTGTTCAGACAGGATTGCACGTGTCCCGCCTTACTCGTGGATACATCATCGCATTACTCGTACGGGGCTATCACCCTCTAAGGCCCAGCTTTCCTGACTGGTTCCGATTGTCTCTGATGTATCACTGGCCTGGTCCGCGTTCGCTCGCCACTACTAACGGAGTCTCTGTTGATGTCCTTTCCTCCAGGTACTTAGATGTTTCAGTTCCCTGGGTTCGCTTGAAACCTCCTATGTATTCAGAAGTCTCATACCTTCTCTTGATAACCGGAAATCCAAAACCTCGCGGTTTGATTTCTCGCATTTCTGGTCGAACCCCAACACACAAGGTCTTGGAGTTCCGGCTATCGAAGGTGGGTTTCCCCATTCGGAAATCCGCGGATCAAAGCTTCTTCGCAGCTCCCCACGGCTTATCGCAGCGTAGCACGTCCTTCATCGCCTCTCAGCGCCAAGGCATCCACCGAACACCCTTAAGGCACTTGATTGCTCTCATTATCAATGTCCACACACTCGGCAGAATGTTGTCTGTACGATTGCCTTGCGGCGCGCACCCTCGATGAATGCTACGTACAGCCGGACATTGACTAGAAAGACCAGCTTGCTTCGTAAGATCGTTCCGATAGCGAGGCGGTCAAGCTTCGCTAAAAGGATCATTTACAACTCGCCCATCTTCCAGATGCAACCTTGTGGGCCGCACTGAAAGGCGCGCGAGCGCCGAAATGATCCGGAGATAATGAAGGCTCGCGCAACGATTTGCTGCACGACCCAACTCGGATCGATCTCCTCTTTACGATGTCAGAAAACACGCAGCTCATTGTCCATCCGGACTAATGAGTGCGAAGTGATGTTTCGCGGACGACGGTTGAATACCTGCAAACACGGCATCGATGATCAAACCATCTGGTGGAGCCAGACGGGATCGAACCGACGACCTCATGCTTGCAAAGCACGCGCTCTCCCAGCTGAGCTATGGCCCCGTAACCAGAAGACGAAGCGCGATGCTCGTACCATGGCTTGCCGAGCCGAAGCTCGCGCTGACTAGCCCGCCTTCGCCCACAGGGCTTCGGCGTGGCAGCCTTGCACTCGCTGGCGCGAGCGAAGGCTGGTGGGCCTGGGAAGACTTGAACTTCCGACCTCACGCTTATCAAGCGCGCGCTCTAACCAACTGAGCTACAAGCCCCTAACGCTATCCTATCAGGACTAGGGTCTTGCGTGCATGCATCGGCGACCAGCGCCGAATGCAATCGCACAGCGCAGCCCCGGCGCGTGTTCGTCCGCGAAGAAAGAGAAACGAAGACGGCGAAATCCCGCCAATGCAGCTCAACGATCTGGCGATCTGTTGGCCACTGATGTTTCTAAAACGATCCGATAGTGAGCGTGAGCTCGCTGAAGGATCATCCTTAGAAAGGAGGTGATCCAGCCGCAGGTTCCCCTACGGCTACCTTGTTACGACTTCACCCCAGTCGCTGACCCTACCGTGGCCGGCTGCCTCCCTTGCGGGTTAGCGCACCGTCTTCAGGTAAAGCCAACTCCCATGGTGTGACGGGCGGTGTGTACAAGGCCCGGGAACGTATTCACCGTGGCGTGCTGATCCACGATTACTAGCGATTCCAACTTCATGGGCTCGAGTTGCAGAGCCCAATCCGAACTGAGACGGCTTTTTGAGATTTGCGAAGGGTCGCCCCTTAGCATCCCATTGTCACCGCCATTGTAGCACGTGTGTAGCCCAGCCCGTAAGGGCCATGAGGACTTGACGTCATCCCCACCTTCCTCGCGGCTTATCACCGGCAGTCTCCTTAGAGTGCTCAACTAAATGGTAGCAACTAAGGACGGGGGTTGCGCTCGTTGCGGGACTTAACCCAACATCTCACGACACGAGCTGACGACAGCCATGCAGCACCTGTGTTCCAGGCTCCGAAGAGAAGGTCACATCTCTGCGACCGGTCCTGGACATGTCAAGGGCTGGTAAGGTTCTGCGCGTTGCGTCGAATTAAACCACATGCTCCACCGCTTGTGCGGGCCCCCGTCAATTCCTTTGAGTTTTAATCTTGCGACCGTACTCCCCAGGCGGAATGCTTAAAGCGTTAGCTGCGCCACTAGTGAGTAAACCCACTAACGGCTGGCATTCATCGTTTACGGCGTGGACTACCAGGGTATCTAATCCTGTTTGCTCCCCACGCTTTCGTGCCTCAGCGTCAGTATCGGGCCAGTGAGCCGCCTTCGCCACTGGTGTTCTTGCGAATATCTACGAATTTCACCTCTACACTCGCAGTTCCACTCACCTCTCCCGAACTCAAGATCTTCAGTATCAAAGGCAGTTCTGGAGTTGAGCTCCAGGATTTCACCCCTGACTTAAAGACCCGCCTACGCACCCTTTACGCCCAGTGATTCCGAGCAACGCTAGCCCCCTTCGTATTACCGCGGCTGCTGGCACGAAGTTAGCCGGGGCTTATTCTTGCGGTACCGTCATTATCTTCCCGCACAAAAGAGCTTTACAACCCTAGGGCCTTCATCACTCACGCGGCATGGCTGGATCAGGGTTGCCCCCATTGTCCAATATTCCCCACTGCTGCCTCCCGTAGGAGTTTGGGCCGTGTCTCAGTCCCAATGTGGCTGATCATCCTCTCAGACCAGCTACTGATCGTCGCCTTGGTGAGCCATTACCTCACCAACTAGCTAATCAGACGCGGGCCGATCTTTCGGCGATAAATCTTTCCCCGTAAGGGCTTATCCGGTATTAGCACAAGTTTCCCTGTGTTGTTCCGAACCAAAAGGTACGTTCCCACGCGTTACTCACCCGTCTGCCGCTGACGTATTGCTACGCCCGCTCGACTTGCATGTGTTAAGCCTGCCGCCAGCGTTCGCTCTGAGCCAGGATCAAACTCTCAAGTTGGACTTGAACTTTGAACCGGCTGATCACAACGTTTGACGAGGTCCCACCATACTCGCGAAGCGATTCACATCGCTTGCGAACTGACCTCAATGAAGAGGCCATGGTGTTACCTTTGAAACGTGTACCGCCGAAGTCTTTCGTCCGGTCTCGATCAGAAAAGCCGAAGCTTCCCAGAAGCGAGACCCGCAAGGACTCCGCCGTCCACGTTTCTCTTTCTTCATCTTCACTTGTCAAACAGCCCGGGACCTTGGAGGCCCCAACCTTCCAGCGTGGAAGGGTTCCGACACCCTTACCGACGATGAATGACTCCAACCGACTGGTGTCGATTGTTGTGTCACTCAACAAGGTGAGGAGCATCAGTGGCGCGTTCGCTCGCCTTGGTCAGTGACCCGGCGGCGCCGCGCTCAGTGGTTGGGGTTATAGTCCCCCCTCATCGGGATTGTCAACGCCCATCGTCAACAAATCGTCGCACAGTGGATCGACGAAAAAATTCTCGTGTTTCCAGGCAGTTAGAAGGACGGAGAACGGTCGGGCTGATGCTGTGCGAGGAAAAAACTGAAAAAAGTTTGCGCCCCCGGCGGGCTCTGGAGCGGGCTTCGGCGGCGGCTTGGGAGAGGGCTTGGGACGCCCGTCCGGGGAGGCTTCCCGCGTCCGCCCTTCAGGAAACTTTTTCCATATGAGGCGCCGTACTTGAGCCACAATCCCGCGGCGTTCTGATAAGAGACAAGCTTGAATCGCGGGGACGCCAGTGGGGGCTGCCGGCGGTTTTCATGGGTCAGAGGAAGGCGATCTTGCAGATGGCGCGGCCTTCCTCCGGCATTCGAGAGACATCGAGAGACCTTTTTCCGTTTAGCTGTTCGTAATTTCGGCCGGCCCGTCATCGGGGCCTTCTGACCGCGAACGCCTATGCGGCTTGCCCTTTTCCTGCGATACGCCTCGAAGAGGGCGACCGGGAAAAGGCTCGATACGGGGCTTTTGGGTCGTTGAATTGGGGGACTTTGGGTTGAGCCACAGGACGTCACGCAGCGCTTACGGGCGTGAGACCGGGATCATCGATCTCGGCCACGAGCCGCCGCTGTCCGTCGACGGTTCTGAGGCCGCCGTGATCGATCGCCGCCGCGTCTCGGTACAATGGTTCAGCGGGACGATTCTGACCGGACTCTGCGGCGCGGCCCTCATCGGCGGCGCCGTTTTCGCGTCGCTCGACGGCGAGATGACCTTCGCCAAGGTGCCGGAGCGGGTCGAAGGCGCGCTGCGCGGTGCATTCGGCGCAGCCGATCGCGCCGCCACGCTGCACAAGAGCGACCGCCTGCCGCCGCCAAGCGAATCCACGGCTTCGCGCAACATCGTCCGCGTCTCCACGGTCGCCCGCGTCGGCAACCGCGACGTGATGCGGGTGCGCCCGTTCGTCCGCATCGCCGGCAATCTGTCGATGACGACGAGCGATCTGTCGGCGAAGATTCCGCCGTTCAACGCCCAGCGCATGCTCACCGACGTCGGCTCCGATCCGAAGACCGCCTCCGACGACCCGAACAATCCCGAAGCCGTCGAGCCCGACGCCGAGGTCTCCTTCGTCACCAAGGACCTGTCGCCGGTGCTGCCGAAGGCCAAGATTTCCGCGGTGGTGGCGCTCGACGACATCCTGATGCGGGTGCGCGATGCCGCCAATTGGCGCGGCAATGGCGGGGTGCGCTACGCCTCGCTCGCCAATGCCGCCGCCGACGTCTCCGGCGCGACCGGCGCCTCCGACATCAAGATGGCCTATGCCACCGAAGTATCGCCGTCCGATCCCTATGCCGGCTTCGAGACGCGCGTGGTGCCGGAAAACGTCACGCTGCTGCCCAAGACCAAGGAGCAGATCACCGGCGGCAATCCCAACGGCGAACGCGTCCACATGGTCAAGAAGGGCGACAGCGTCGCTGGCGTGCTGCGCGATCTCGGCGCCACCGCCGACGAGATCAAGGCGATCACCGCAACGCTCGGTCCGCGCGGCCGCGACGGCGGCCTGAAGGAAGGCGAGAAGCTCCGCATCCTGATGGCGCCCGCAAGCCCCGGCGCGCGCCTGCAGCCCTACCGCGTCGTCGTCGCCAACGACACCATGGTCGAGGCGATCGCGGCGCTGTCCGATCTCGGCAAATACGTCGCGGTCGACGTCTCCAGCATGAACACCGTCACCGACGCCGCGGCCAACGCCAACAGCGACGACGATGACGACGATGACGGCTCCGGCGTGCGGCTCTATCAGAGCATCTACGAGACCGCGATGCGCAACAAGGTGCCGATGCCTGTCATCGACGACATGATCAAGATCTACTCCTACGACGTCGATTTCCAGCGCAAGGTGCAGCCGGGCGATTCCTTCGACGTGTTCTACGCCGGCGAGGACGAGGGCGTGACCGCCAGCGAGAAGAATGAGGTGCTGTTCGCTTCGCTCACCGTCGGCGGCGAGACCAAGAAATACTACCGCTACCAGAGCCCCGACGACGGCGTCGTCGACTACTACGACGAGACCGGCAAGAGCGCGAAGAAGTTCCTGGTCAGGAAGCCCGTCAACAACGCCATCATGCGCTCCGGCTTCGGCGGCCGCCGCCATCCCATCCTCGGCTACGTGAAGATGCACACCGGCGTCGACTGGGCCACCGCCTACGGCACGCCGATCTTCGCCTCCGGCAACGGCATGATCGAGAAGGCCGGCCCCGAGGGCGGCTACGGCAAGTACATCCGCATCAAGCATGCCAACGGCTACGAGACCGCCTACGGCCACATGTCGGCCTTCGCCAAGGGCATGGAAGTCGGCAAGAAGGTGCGCCAGGGCCAGGTGATCGGCTTCGTCGGCTCATCCGGCCTGTCGACCGGCCCACACGTCCACTACGAGATCCTGGTCAACGGACGGTTCGTCGACCCGATGCGGGTAAAGCTGCCGCGCGGGCGCTCGCTGGAGGGCCCGATGCTGGCGAGCTTCGAGAAAGAGCGCGACCGGCTCGACGGCATGATGAGCGGCCGCGGCGGCGCGATCGCGAGGATGTCGGATGCGACCGGCGGGCCGTTACAGGTGACGAACCGCTAAATCGGCACGGCCGGGCGCTACCTCACAACGTCAAGTTTCGTTTGCCAAAGCCGCTTGACGGGCGAATACTTTCCGAAAAATGGGAGGTCTCGCCATGAAGAACAGGCTCGCCTGCGCAGCCCTGGTTGCTGCAGTTTTCTCCATCACGAGCGCATCGGCTGAGACCTTGCCGGCAAGCTGGGAGGTCACCAAGCTCGTCCCGGGCTCCGCATTCCACGGCGTCCATGGGCTTGGCATCGACAAGGCCGGCCATCTGTTTGCCGGCAGTGTCGCCGGCGCCGCGCTCTACGAGGTCGACATCGCAGGCGGCACGGCCAAGATCGCGATCCCCGCTCCGATCGGAATGGCCGACGACATCGCGTTCGCGCCCGACGGCACCATGGCCTGGACCGGCTTCCTCGCCGGCGATCTCTATGCACGCAAGGGCGACGGCCCGATCAAGAAGCTTGCTTCCGGCCTTCCCGGCATCAACTCGCTCGCCTTCCGCAAGGACGGCAGGCTCTACGCCACCACCGTCTTCCTCGGCGACACGCTCTACGAGATCGACGTCGAGGGCATCAAGCCGCCGCGCCAGATCATGGAGAAGATGGGCGGCCTCAACGGCTTCGAGTTCGGTCCCGACGACAAGCTCTACGGCCCGCTCTGGTTCAAGGGACAGGTCGCAAAAGTCGACGTCGACAAGGCCGAGCTGACCGTCGTCGCCGATGGCTTCAAGGTTCCGGCCGCGGTGAATTTCGATTCCAAAGGCAATCTCTTTGTTGTCGACACCGCGCTCGGCCAGCTCGTCCGGGTCGATCCGAAGTCGGGCGCCAAGACCATAGTCGCGCAACTGAAGCCGTCGTTGGACAATCTCGCGATCGACGGCAACGACCGCATCTACGTCTCCAACATGGCCGATAACGGCATCCAGGAGGTCGATCCGGCGACCGGCCAGGCCAAGCAGATCATCATCGGCAAGCTGGCACTGCCCGGCGGCATCGGCGTCACCTCGAACAATGGCAAGGATACCATCCATGTCGCCGACGTGTTCGCCTATCGTACGGTCGACGGTGCCACCGGCGAGGTCACCGAGAAGGCGCGCATGCACGCCGCCGGCGTCACCCTCGAATATCCGATGAGCGCGACAGCAAAGGGCAACGACGTGGTCCTGTCGAGCTGGTTCACCGGCACGGTGCAGGTGATCGACGGCAAGACCGGCGCCACGCGCGACATGCTGCACGGTTTCAAGGCCCCGCATGACGCGATCGTGCTCGCGGACGGCAGCATTCTGGTGGCCGAGCTCGGCACCAAATCGCTGGTCAAGGTCAGCGGTGAGCATGGCCAGGATCGCGCCACGCTGGTCGGCGATCTCGAGGGCCCGGTCGGTCTCGTCGGCGGATCGGCTGGCGAAGTCTACGTCACCGAGGCCTTCTCCGGCGCCGTCTCCCGGATCGACAAGAACGGCGCAAAGACCGTGCTCGCCAAGGAGCTGAAAATGCCGGAAGGCATTGCGCGCGCCAGCGACGGCAAGCTCATCGTGGCGGAAGTCGGCGCCAAACGATTGGTCGAGATCGCGCCGGAGACCGGCAAGGTGACGGAGATCGCGGCCAATCTTCCGATCGGCCTGACAGGCGCACCCGGCGGCCTGCCGACGCATATCCCGACGGGCGTCGCGGTCGGTGCGAGCGGCGTCATTTACTTCACCTCGGACGTGGAGAATGCGATCTACAAGGCAGTGAAGAAGTAGCGATCGCTGGACAAGAGCTGACCGCGGAACCCAGGCTCGGGTTCCCGGTTAGACGCTGACGGAAGCCCACCAGCAGGAGGACCGCCCATGACGCGCCTCTCACGTGACGACGTCGTCAAGGCCGTGGACCGCGCCGATGACGTCACTATTGCCCAGATCATCGGGACCGGCGCGACGGCCGAGGAACTCGCCGAAGCCCAGGCCTGGCTCGCCAACGACGAGCCGATGATCAACGACTTGCGGCCGCTGGCGCAGGGCCGGGTGCGCGAGCTGGTGGATATTCTCTCGGAGCTCGAGGAGGACGACGAGGAGCAAGGCCCCGCCGCTCCCGGCTCCGCGTCCGCGCTCAGCTAGCCGGCGAGCCAACCGACGAATTCGCCCCGGAAAGACAGATCTCTCCGGGGCGTCCTGTTGCTTCAGGCGGCAGAAACGCTCAGTTCAGTTTCCGCTTCGGCACCGGGGCCTCGAACTGGGCGATCTCCGCGGTCTGCGGCGCCTTGCCGTTGAAGGTCAGCACATTGCCCTCGGACGAGATCGCAACGCTGTCGCCGTCTCTGACCTCGCCGGCCAGGATCATCTCGGCGAGCGGGTCCTGGAGATAGCGCTGGATCACCCGCTTCAGCGGCCGTGCGCCGTAGGCGGGATCCCAGCCCTTGGCAGCGAGCCAGTCGCGGCCTGCGGCATCGAGCGTCAGCACGATCTTGCGATCGGTGAGGAGCTTCTGCAGCCGCGCGAACTGGATCTCGACGATCCGGCCCATCTCGCTCTTCTGCAAGCGGTGGAACAGAATGATCTCGTCGACGCGGTTGAGGAACTCGGGGCGGAAATGCCCACGCACCATTCCCATCACCTGCTCGCGCACGGCCGAGGTGTCCTCCCCTTCCGGCTGGTTGACCAGAAATTCCGAACCGAGGTTCGAGGTCATGATGATGAGCGTGTTGCGGAAGTCGACGGTGCGGCCCTGGCCATCGGTCAGGCGGCCGTCGTCGAGCACCTGGAGCAGGACGTTGAACACGTCGGGATGCGCCTTCTCGATTTCATCGAACAGCACCACCTGATAGGGCCGGCGCCGCACCGCTTCGGTGAGCGCGCCGCCCTCGTCATAGCCGACATAGCCCGGAGGCGCGCCGATCAGCCGCGAGACCGAGTGCTTCTCCATGTATTCGGACATGTCGAGGCGGACCATCGCGGTCTCGTCGTTGAACAGGTACTCGGCGAGCGCCTTGGTCAGCTCGGTCTTGCCGACGCCGGTGGGGCCCAAGAACATGAACGAGCCGGTCGGCCGGTTCGGGTCCTGCAGGCCTGCACGCGAGCGGCGCACGGCGGTTGCGACCGCACGCACGGCTTCGGCCTGGCCGACGACGCGCTTGCCGAGTTGCTCCTCCATCTTCAGGAGCTTCTCCTTCTCGCCCTCCAGCATCTTGTCGACGGGCACGCCGGTCCAGCGCGAGACCACCTGCGCGATGTGGTTGGCGGTGACCGCCTCCTCCATCATCTCGCCGGCGTTCTCCTTGGCCTCGATCTCCGCGAGCTTCTTCTCCAGCTCCGGGATCCTTCCATAGGCCAGCTCGCCGGCCTTCTGGAATTCGCCGCGCCGCTGCGCGTTGGCCAGCTCGACTCGCAGGCCGTCGAGCTCGGCCTTCAGCTTCTGAGCATCGGAGAGCTTGGTCTTCTCCGCGCTCCAGCGCGCCGTCAGTGCCGCAGACTTCTCCTCAAGCTCGGCAAGGTCCTTCTCCAGCGTCTGGAGCCGGGACTTGGAGCCGGCATCGCTTTCCTTCTTCAGCGCCTCCTGCTCGATCTTGAGCCGGATGATCTCGCGGTCGAGCGAGTCCAACTCTTCGGGCTTGGAATCGACCTGCATCTTCAGCCGCGCCGCGGCCTCATCCATGAGGTCGATGGCCTTGTCGGGCAAGAAGCGGTCGGTGATGTAGCGGTTGGACAGGGTCGCGGACGCCACAAGCGCCGAATCGGTGATCCGCACGCCATGGTGCTGCTCGTACTTGTCCTTCAAGCCGCGCAGGATCGAGATGGTATCCTCGACCGACGGCTCGCTGACGAAGATCGGCTGGAAGCGCCGCGCCAGCGCAGCATCCTTCTCGACGTGCTTCTGGTACTCGTCGAGCGTGGTCGCGCCGATGCAGTGCAGCTCGCCGCGGGCGAGCGCCGGCTTGAGCAGGTTGGAGGCGTCCATCGCGCCATCGCCCTTGCCGGCGCCGATCAGCGTGTGCATCTCATCGATGAACAGGACGTAGGTGCCCTCGCTCGCGGTGACTTCCTGGAGCACGGCCTTCAGCCGCTCCTCGAATTCACCACGGTACTTCGCGCCGGCGATCAGGGCGCCCAAGTCGAGCGCAAGCAACTTTTTGTCCTTGAGGCTGTCGGGCACATCGCCATTGATGATGCGCAGCGCCAAGCCCTCAGCGATGGCGGTCTTGCCGACGCCGGGCTCACCGATCAGCACGGGATTATTCTTGGTCCGGCGCGACAGCACCTGGATGGTGCGGCGAATCTCCTCGTCACGGCCGATGACCGGGTCGAGCTTGCCATCGCGCGCCGCCTGGGTGAGGTCGCGGGCATATTTCTTCAGCGCGTCGTACGCATTCTCCGCGGTCGCGCTGTCCGCGGTGCGGCCCTTGCGCAGGGCTTCAATGGCCGCATTGAGATTTTGCGGGGTGACACCGCCCTTGTTGAGGATCGCGCCGCCCTCGCTGGTCTTCTCCAGCGCAAGACCGAGCAGCAGCCGCTCGACGGTGACAAAACTGTCGCCGGCCTTCTCGCCGGCCTTTTCCGCCGCGTCGAAGGTGCGGGCGAGTTCGGGCGCGAGATAGATCTGGCCAGCGCCGCCGCCGGAGACCTTGGGTACCTTGTTCAGGGCGTCCTCGGTCGCCTTCAGGATTGCACGCGAATTGCCGCCGGCGCGGTCGATCAGACCGGCAGCCAGCCCTTCAGTGTCGTCCAGCAGGACCTTCAGCACATGCAGGGTGGAAAACTGCTGGTGCCCCTCGCGCATCGCAAGCGACTGCGCGGATTGGATGAAGCCCCTGGAGCGTTCGGTGTACTTCTCGATATTCATGTCTTTTCTATCCCTCGGCCTGCCCTCGGAGCCCTCAAAGGCACTCCAGACGGCATCTTCATTGGGTTTCCGATCACCGTATTGACGTTTCAACCGGTAACGGTGTTCTGCCGGCGTTGCCGCCGGCCTGAGGCAAATGTGGGAAGCGGGTCGCGGATGCGGAAGAGGCGCGTTCACAATTTCGTGCGCTCATGGGCCGCTTGGCGCGGGCCTGCCGAATCCCCTAAGTAGCGGCATGATAGCCAGCCGCACCGCCGAGATTACCGGCCTCTACCGCTACCCGATCAAGGGCCTGACACCGGAACACCTGACCCGCGTCGCGTTGCGGAGCGGCCAGACCCTGCCCGCCGACCGCCGCTACGCCATTGAGAACGGGCCGAGCGGGTTCGATCCCGAGGCGCCCCAGTGGAAGCCGAAAATCCAGTTTCTGATGCTGGCGCGCAATGAGCGACTGGCCTCCCTCGACAGCCGGTTCGAGGACGCGACCAATCGCCTGACCATCCGCAAGGACGGCCAGATCGTCGCCAGCGGCGATCTCGAGAGCGCTGCCGGGCGCACCGCCATCGAGAGCTATTTCAGGGAGAACTTTCAGCCGGAACTGAAGGGCCCACCCAAGGTCCTGTCCGGCCGCGACCACAGCTTCTCCGACGTCGCCCGCAAGGTCGTGTCCATCATCAATCTCGACAGCGTCCGCGCCCTCGAGACCATGCTCGGCGGCGCCACCGTCCACCCGCTGCGCTTCCGCGCCAATCTCTATGTCCAAGGTTGGCCGGCTTGGTCCGAGCTCGACCTCGTCGACCAGACGCTCGCAATCGAGCGGGCGCGGCTGAAGGTGGTCAAGCGCATCAAGCGCTGCCCGGCCACCAACGTCGACCCGGTGACCGCCAAGCGCGACCTCGAGATCCCGCCGGCGCTCTCGCGCCATCTCGGCCACATGGACTGCGGCATCTATGCCGAGGTGATCGAAGATGGCGAGATCGGCGTCGGCGATGCGGTCGCGGTGGGAGAGCCGAGACTGGTGTGAGCCGATACCGCCTCAACACACTCCGTCATTGCTGTCGATGTTCAATAATTCGCTGATTGGATCGCGGTGGTCTTGGTAGCGGCGAAGGCCTTGGGAGTTTGTCCTGCCAAGGCCTGATGGGGT
>NZ_JADPKG010000052.1:0-25973 GCF_023073875.1 Bradyrhizobium sp. 154 | reverse complement strand
CGCGCAAAGGCCGGACATATGACCGCACCGTTCCAATGTGTGAAATCGACTGCAAAAGCTCTTGCCACGCGGGCCGTTCCACATATGGGGGCAAGGTCAACCGGCAAATTCCCGAACGACACATCGCTTCTAGGTTTGCGTCGTTTCATCTCCTCGAGATAAACCGTATAATCGTCCTTCGCCAATATTCTTGTCGGCCTTGCCGTGAAACGCTTCCTGAGCGAATGGTGCCGTAGCTCCATTGTACATGCCCATTCCACCGCTCCGAAGAGCGCGTTCTTCGGCGAGCGTAGCGAACAGCACGCCATGCATCCCCAGATCGACAACAACGGCCTCACCAACTTCGCCTACCCTCGCCAGGGACGAAAACCCAATTGCGCGGTTCAAACGGCCGGGCGCAAGGATCGTCAATTGACTCACGCTCGAACCCGATCGCTCACCTTCCGGGGTTTCTACGACAAGGGTCAGCCGTGACCTAAGTGTGGTCGTCTCGCCGCGAAATGCCCACCAGCCAACCGCTATGATCGCGACTGCGGCCACAAGCATTGCCAAACATCCGTTAGCGCGGCCGCTCATCCTGCCCCCTGCGTTAGTCGACACCACAGCGTAGGAGCATACCAAACGAAAATTGCACGTCTGCAGAACCACGATCTTGAGTAGTGACTGATCATTTACCGTGGTTAAGGATCAGTTGCCGCTAATAGGACGCGCCTGCGCTTTGGTTTGCTTGACCGCTTTTGGCCAGACGGGAAATTGCGGAGAACCGGCCAAATCGACGCGATTGACCCAAATCGGAAGTTGACGGAAAAAAGCTGGATGATACCGGGGGCTTTGAATGGCTGGCGAGGGTGATCAGTATTTCGCGACGACAGGGGCACTCTGGTCGAAGGGGCAAGCTACCGTGAGACGGGGTTGAACGTCGTCAATTCACGTTGCGCAATCCCAACGCTTGATTTTGGCCAGGTCGCGCTGGCGCGCCGCCAATGACTCGATTGTCCAGCAGAACGGGGTGATCCATGCAGCAGCTTGATAGTCCCCGCGATCGCAACGTCGTGTCGAACGGACCATAGAGCTTTGGCGCATTAGCGAGTCGCCGAAATCGCCTGTGACCTCAGCGCGAGAGAGCGCTGAGGTTGGCAGGCACCTGTCGGAGCCGCAGGTGCCGGCCATGCGTGGTGGGCGTCGCCGAACTACATGGCAACTGCCGAGTCTTAGTACGCATTGCTGTAGGTGTACGGGTAATAGCTACACCCATTTCCATACGAGTACCCATATCCATACGGGTAACAGTAGGCGTAGTCGTCATACGGGTAGCCGAATCCGAATCCGAAGCGGCGACGCCCGAAATCGCGATCATGGAATCCACGACCACGAAATTCGCCGCGGCCACGAAATTCCCCGCCATGGAATCCGCCGGCCATCCGGCCGCCACGGAATCCGCCACCGCGGAGGTCGCCGGCCACGCCGCCATGGAAGCCACCGCCACCAAAGCCGCCGCCATGGAAACCGCCACCACCGAAGCCACCGCCATGGAAACCGCCACCACCGAAGCCACCGCCATGGCCTCCGCCGATACCACCTCCGCCACCGCCGTGGCCTCCGCCTCCTCCTCCTCCGCCGCCGCCGCCGCCACCGCCGCGAGCCAACGCCATCGTCGGCGCAGCCAGGCCAACAGATGCAACGGCCAATAACGCGATTGCTGTCTTACGCAACATGATCATCCTCCTTGAGGACTATCGCTCCCAACCTCAACACCCATCGGAGGTGGCAATCGATCGAGAGAGACGCTACTGGCTTCGACATCACTGTTGCTCAACTCCGCGCGAGCGCCTGATCAAATTCAAACTCAGAAAGTAAATTCAAATTCAGAAAGCGCGTCGCGCGCGTTGCTCGATTCAAGCGATTCCACAGTTGCAGATGTAACTTGATCCTGGAATTTCGTAACAAAAAAGCTGCCGAGTTGCGCCACGTGACTTCGATCTCGCGCTCCAACTTCGCGAAGGTCTATGTGACAGGTGGTCCATGCAGCAGCTTGAATGTCCCCGCGATCGCAGCGTCGTGTCGAACGTTGCTAAGGAGGTGATGCGGAACCGGCAAAACCGGGCAACCGGCACTTCCGAGATTACCCCCAAGGCCGACGCAAGGCCCTATCCGCCTTCTCTGCGGTGCGATACCATTAGCGTAGACCTTCTTGCTGCGATGCACGACTCCGGTTTTGGCCCATCGCGTCAGTTTGCGGCACCGCTCGAACTCGGGCGCAAACGGAGCCTTGAGGACGTTTGCCGTCCATTCTGACGGACTACCTTCGGCGCGATTGACCCACTCGGACATTGCGCGCTATCCGCCCGAGGGCTACTGCTGGTCCGATTCTAACATTCCCGTCGCTTCATGGCTCCTAGAGCTTCAAGCCGTCGCTATACCGGCAAACAGGTTCTTCTTGATGATCGCATGGATGCCCCAATTGCCATCGACCACCTGCGTGACGCCGAAGTCGACTCCGATGGACATGAGCGAAATCGCCTCGTCCTCGGTCAATCCCTTGGTGGTCATCAGGAAGCTACGCATTTTACGAAACGCATCCCTTAGCGCGAGATCGATCGAGGATTTCTTGTAGATGTCCTGCTGCGCCGTAGGGCCGAGCTCCGCGAGATAATTGGGGAAGCTGAATCCGTGCAGAACCCATTCGTCCTGCGTCTCAAGCAGCGGGTAATTCAGCCCGGCGAGCGAACCGCTCAGTGAATTCTGCTTGTGCAGGATAAGCTGGAAGGTCCCGGTCAGCGACATTTCGATGGCGGTGCCGCACAATTCTGAATCGCCTTGCGCGGCGTGCGAGTCGCCGACTGAGAACAAGCCGCCTGGCACTGCAACCGGATAGTACAGGGTCGCGCCCTTGCCGATACGCCAATTATCGATGTTGCCGCCGAAATAGCTCGGCGGAATAGAATCGACGATGTCGGCTTCTTTTGGCGCCAGGCCCATCACTCCGAAATGCGGTCGGATCGGGATGCGGACGTTTTTGAGGATGTTGTGGTTCTCTTGCACGATCGAATGGTCGACCGGCACGCCGGGATAATCGATGATCTTGTGGACGACACCATACGGATCGGTCTGAGGCACCCAGCGGAAGTTGTAGACCGCGTGTGCCCAGTTTTGCTGCCCGCTGGCGTCGATTTCGTAGATCGTGCACACCTCGCGCGGCTTCGGTTCAGTGAGCAGATCATTGTAATGAAAGCCCCACCAAGCCGCCGCGTTGCTGCCGAATGACTTGCCCGGGTAGGCCGGGTTAGCGCAAGGCCGGGGCTTTACATCCATGATGCGGACTTCAATGATATCGCCCGGCTCGGCCCCGCGAACAAAAACCGGACCGGTCAAGATATGCACGCCGAAGCCTTCGCCTGCGCCGCGCCCGAGCTGCTTGCCGTCGATCGGGCCGGCGCCACGGCGATTGACGCCTTTCTTATCCTTGCTCCAAAGATAAATGCTCTCAATACCCGGATCGCCTTTGACCATACGTTCGACGTCGTCGCCGGCGTGGTGGGTCACGGCCTCGATGGTGATGTAATCGCCCGAATCCACTTCGAGCTGAGGCTTTAATAGTTTGCTGAAATAGCCCCAATGCACCGTGTCCGAGTTGGCCGGCAAGTAGTGGTAGGTCGGCTGGCCAGGCTTGGTCTGCGCCGATGCCGGAGTGGCCAGCGTGCCGCTTGCAGCCCATGCGGCTGCGCCACCGCCCGCGACGAATGCGCTCTTAACGAATGCGCGCCGCTCTTGGTCGAGGTCCTCAAGGAGCTTCTGTCGATGCAGCTCAAATCGCGGGCACGTTTGATCATCGCCTGCACACATGATGGTGACTCCTCTCTGACAAATTAGCCGGCAGGAGGTGGCTTGGTGACGCGCAAGAATTGAGCCTCAAGCCAAACTCGCCTCGCTTGGCCCACGCATAAAATTCAATGCTCAAATTTGCTTCACGGCAAGCGATGTAATCCGGCAGTCACACTGTCCAAACGCCACATCACTTGTCAAATGAGGTGTCTCGGCGCGGCCGACGACCTGGGGCTGCCGCGCACGGCGTGACAGGCGCGATTGAGCTGGCGCGTGGTCATCGGCTGCACCGGATCGCGGCCCGGGAACAACCAGCCCTGCGGGCGCGCCGCCTTCCAACAGGTCCGGAGCAGATCGAGCAGGTGTGGTGAGAGCATAACGTTACGGTCCTTGCCGCCCTTGCCCTGCTCGAGGCGGATGATCATCCGCTTGCTGTCGATGTCGGCGACCTTGAGCGAGACCACCTCGGCGGCGCGCAGGCCGGCACCACCATAGGCCACGCTCAGCGCCGCCTTGTACTTCAGCCCCGGCGCGGCATCGAGCAGCCGCGCCACTTCCTCGGGGCAGAGCACCACCGGCAGCTTGCGTGGCTCGTGAATGACATGGGTGTGCTCGACGATCTCGTGGCGCTTCAGCGTGACCTTAAAGAAGAACCGCAGCGTCGAAACGGTTTGATTGATGGTCGGCACACCAACGCCGCTCGCCGCCAGATGCAGCTGGTAGCGGCGCACGTCCTCGAAGCTCGCCGTATCCGGGGATCGCCCGAGAACGGCGAAGTTCTTGACCCTTTGCACATAGTCGTGTTGGGTCTTCGGCGCGAACTTGCGGATCGTCATGTCTTCGATCATGCGCCGGCGCAACGGGCTCATAGCCTCGTCGGTCATGGGGATGCTCCTGTCTTGGGTGAAGGTTGCGAACCCCTCATCTCAAGACAGGACGCCCCGTTGCGCTATCCTCTGGGCTCAATCGCCCGCCGCAGCGCGCTACCGCGCGAGCGGTTTAGTCCTCCGACCATTAATGGACATTAGAGGCAACTTACCAGCCAGCTGCAGTCATGTTATGATAGCTGAAGAACCGCCTGACGCACTACCGCCTGACGCACTACCGCCTGACGCACTGCGGTCATTCGCTTACCGGTCATCGGTCGAGTCCTCCCGTTGCGCTCAAGCGGTCGACGTGAATCGTGAACCTCTTGGGGAGCGCACGATCCGCCAGTGTTTTGGGACAGCAAGGCCTCTCGGAGAGAGTCCTTGAGGCCATGGAGCAAACGCAACGCCATCTATTTATCCCTGAGCGATCTTGCTCCCTCGCATACGCGGACAGACCGATACCGATCGGACTCGGGCAGACCATATCGCAGCCGTACATCGTGGCCTTGATGACCCAGTTGGTCGAGGTCGCGCCCGATCACGTTGTGCTCGAAGTCGGTACGGGTTCCGGCTATCAGGCCGCCATCCTTGCGCACCTGGCGCGAAAGGTCTGCACCATCGAGATTATCCCCCAACTGGCCGAGGCCGCCGCAAAAGCACTAAGAGACCTCGCGTATGACAATGTGAGCGTCAGACTTGGCGACGGCTATGATGGCTGGCCCGAATGCGGTCCTTTTGACGCCATCGTCGTGACTGCCGCGCTCGGGCAGCCACCGCCGCCGCTGATTGAGCAGCTTAAAATGGGTGGCCGACTCGTCATGCCTGTGGGATCCGGTTACACCACTCAGCAGCTCACGGTCGTCGAAAAAATCGCGCCCGGCAAGACGACGACGCGCGCGGTCGCCCTCGTGCGCTTTGTTCCCTTTACGCGTTCACAAAACTGAAAGCTCCCAACGGTCCAGTTCTTGCGGAGCAGGACTTTGGGGCCGTCTAGGTCGACGCCTTGCGCACTTTTGGAAGGCAGCAATTGGCCCATTAGGGACATGCCGACGCACGGCGACGATGTCTGTTTATATGGGTAGAGCGGAAGTCGTCGGTGCGCGGGCAAACTGACGCGAATGATCCGAAGCGGGAAAGAGCAGCACCGTTGACCCAACACGTCGAGCTTTCCGCCGACGCTAACGTGTCGCAGCCACAGACATTGCAGTCGCCTTGCGGAAAGGACGGAAACGTCTGAAATTCAGGGGTCTCTTTGAATCCTGTTCCCGCGCCCCGTTGAAGTCGCGGATCCGGCAGATTGTTTTCCTCCGCCCGATTTTGGAGCCCATTATGGCGACATTCACGCGATCTCAAAATCTACTGGGTTCCGTTGGCGCCGCCGCGCTCGGCGGAGTTGCGCTGGCGGCGCTGCTGGCCGGGAGCGGCTTTATCCTCGTGGACGCGCGAGCAACCGCCGTGGACATATCGCTGCCGCTCGTCGGCCCCGATGTTCCCATCTGCCGCGCGCCGGCCGCGACCGGCTCGCCAAACATGATGTTTCGCCTGGCTCAGACGGAAGTGCCACGCGCCGAGATGAGTGCCGCCAGCCCCGCGCTGGCATTCACGGACACCGAGCCGCCGCTGTGGACCGACATTGGCTCTACCACCTGGAAGATCACGACCGCGAACGAGCGCGCGCAGGCTTATTTCGATCAGGGCCTGCGTCTTTCCTACGCATTCAATCACGATGAGGCGCGGCGCGCGTTCCGCATGGCGCAAAAACTCGACCCTGACTGCGCCATGTGTTTTTGGGGCGAGGCGCTGGTGCTCGGTCCCAACATCAATCTTCCGATGCCGGAAGACGCGGCCGCGCCTGCCTACGCTGCCGCGCAGAAGGCGAAGGCGCTTGCCGGGAAGGCGAGCCCACGCGAGCAGGCGCTGATCGGTGCTCTGGTGGCGCGCTACGGCAGCGATCCGAAGGCCGCGCGCGCCCCGTTCGACGCGGCCTACGCGGCCGAAATGGCAAAGGTAGCAAAGCAGTTTGCGGAGGACGACGAAATCGCCACGCTCTATGCCGAGGCGGTGATGGATATCAGCCCCTGGGACTACTGGAAGCCGGGTGGCCGTGACGCCAAGCCGCAAAGCGCGCCGATCGTGCCGACGCTGGAGCGTGTGCTGGCTCGCAATCCCAATCATGCCGGTGCAATTCACCTCTACATCCATGCCGTCGAGGCGTCCGACCGGCCGAAGCGCGCCGAGCCTTATGCCGATCGGTTGCGCGGCGCGATCCCCGGTGCCGGCCACCTCGTCCACATGCCGAGCCACATTTACTATCGGGTTGGCCGGTATCTCGACGCGCTGGAAGACAACAAGACGGCGGTCAAGGTCGATGAAAAATACCTGGCCGAGACCAACGCGCCGATGGGAGTCTACCGGCTCGGTTATTATCCGCATAACGTGCACTTCGTGATGGCTTCGGCGCAGATGGCCGGCGACGGCCCGACCGTGATCGCCGCCGCGGAGAAGCTCGGTCAGCTTATTCCCAGCGAGGCTGCCAAGGGCATTGCGATGGTGCAGCCGGTCAAGGCGGCGCCTTACTTCGCGCACGCGCAGTTCAGCACGCCCGAGACCATTCTGGCGCTGCCGGATCCCGGCGATGCGATTCCCTATGTCAAGGCAATGTGGCTCTACGCGCGCGGCGTCGCGCTGGTGGCAAACCGTGACTTCGCGGGCGCTACTGCCGCGGCGAGCGCCATCGAGACGATCGAGCGCACCGCGGAGTTCAAGCTACTGAAGGATTCAGGCGTCCCGGCGCAGGAGGTGCTCCGCATCGCGCGCACAGTCATCCTCGCACGCGTAGCTCAAAACAAGGGCGACCATCGCACCGCCATCATCCGGTTCGAGCGGGCGGCGGCATTGCAGGACGCATTGGCCTACACCGAGCCACCCTATTGGTATTATCCGATCCGGCAGTCGCTTGCCGCCGCCCTGCTGCAGGCCGGCCGTTACGCCGAGGCGGAGCGGCAATTCCAGCGCGCGCTCAGCCGGGCGCCCGCCAATGGCTGGTCGTATTACGGGCTGGCGGAGCTGCACAAGTCGCGCGGCGATGCTACCGCGGCCCGCAAAGCCCAGGCTGATCTTGCCAGAACTTGGATCGGTGACCGCAAGCTGTTGCAGATTTCGAATCTCTGAAGCGTGCGACTGATTCGTGCCGCCTCCGTTCCTGGGCACTTTTCGGACATCTCGAAGATGGGCAGATGTCCGTTCTCGTAGGTAAAGCGGACGAAGCCGCATCGACTAGCCGATCTCGCCTTTTGACCCTGAGCCGCCATTCACAGGCAGCACGCCACTGCTTAAACCGGCGCGGTTCAGGTCTCCGCAACGTTCGGCGATCAGCCATCCGTCGATGCCTCCGGGCAGCTTGACGTCCGTGATGAGAACGTCGGCGATAAAATGGCCTTTGGAGAGACTCAACGCGCGGAGGGCTGATTTTTCTCAAACTGACACCGTTGAGCATAGGTCTAGAAGATCGCTAGCTAGACGTTTGTTGGTTGGAGTTGCTACCTAAAATCATCTCGACATCGCAGAGCGCGCCATTGATCTCGGTTTATGCGGAACTCCAACAATCCACGGGTTTGGAACGCCACATCACAATGCCTGTTGACCTGCAGAAATGAAGTCGCACCCCCATTTTCTTGGAGCGTCAGATGAGTAAACGCAAACCGGCGACAGCGCCGAAGCGCGCCCGCAATCCGAAATTGGCCGCGCGGGCTCAACCGAACAAGCAAGCCATTGTTCGAAGCCAGAAAGAGGATTTACTTCGCTCTGTTGCGGCAGTCCCGATTGAGACGCCTCTTGGGCTTCATGATGATCCTAAAGAGCCTCGGCTGGATGCCTTACCCGATGACCTCAGTCAGAGAATGACGGGTCGCGATCCAATGAAAGGCTTTGCTTTAGTGACGGCAAACATGCAGGCGTATGAAGCGAAGCTTCTTGAAATTGCCGGGGCCAACGCGCAATTAGCTTTTGAATTCGGCCTCAGACTTGCGTCGATCAGGTCACCAACTGAATTTTTCGGCGTCATTACGGAGTTTACAAACAGGCGGTTCGATATGTTCGGGCAGCATTCGAAAGAACTGGCGGCATATCCGTTCTGGCGCATCAATCCGCCCCGAGAGCTCACGGCTCTGCCGGGACGATAACTGGCGGCAAAGGATGGTCGCAAACGCGGATCACGCACGCGCCGATCACGGTTGGTTGCTGTCGGCTTGGGAGCGCGGCTCACAACGAGGGAGTGGAATCAGTGCTTGCCATCGCGAATAAGTTGACACCATGTCCACAACTGAAACCGTGCTGCTGATCGTTTTGGCCGGACTTGTCGTTCTGATCCTCGCCAACATCGCGTTTCAGGTGGCAGCGGAGCGAAACAATCCCCCGATCGGCGTCTTTACCGATTGCGACGGTGTGTACCTCCACCATATCGAACGGGGCGATGCCGCCGCGCCTTGCGTGGTCCTGTTTCACGGAAATGGCACCATGGTTCAGGATCTCGTCCTAAGCGGTTTGGTCGACCGCCTGGCCCAGAATTATCGCGTCGTTTGCTTCGACCGTCCAGGGTTTGGCTACAGCCACCGTCCGCGCACACGCATCTGGACGGCCACAACGCAAGCCGCCTTGTTCGCGAAGGCTCTTGATCAGCTTGGCGTGCGCAACCCCGTGGTACTTGGCCACTCCTGGGGAACGCTGGTGGCGATCGCTCTGGCGCTGCGAAGCGGTTATGCCGTGAGTGGGCTGGTGCTTGTGTCCGGCTACTATTTTCCAACCGCTCGGCCGGACTTTTGGCTCATGTCAGTTCCGGCACTGCCGCTGCTCGGCGATCTGATGCGCTACACTATCTCGCCGATCATATCGTGCGCCATTATGCCGAAGCTGATGCGCACCGTGTTCGCGCCGCGCGCCATCCCGCCGGAATTCAAGAACGAATTTCCGATCTCGTTGGCTCTCCGACCCAAGCAGTTGAGGGCGGCCGCCGAGGAGAGTGCGTTCCTTATTCCAGCTGCTGCGCAGTTGCGGCTTCAATATCGGGATATCCGGTGTCCGGTTAGGATCGTGCATGGAAAGGCTGACCGGCTCATCGAGGCCGACCAGTCGCGCCGCCTCCACGCGGTGTTGCCCCGCTCCTTGCTTCATCTGGTCGAGGATGCCGGTCACATGGTTACCTATGCAGATGCGGCGGGAATAGCGGATGCCGTGGCGGCGCTGGCGCCCACCGCACCGGTGAGGACCGCATAGGCTTTCTTGTTGCATTGCGGGCGTCCGCGGCGTCCGGTTTGTGGGCTAGACGAGACCAACCTAATGGGCGGAGCAAAGTCGCGCTTTGACCCGTTGCAGACTAAAGCCAGGTGCGTAGACTGAGTCCCCATGCGGCAGCAAATCGGTTACATCGCCCTTCTTGTTCGCGACTACGACGAAGCCATTTCCTATTTCACCCGACGCCTCGGCTTTGACTTGGTTGAGGACACTAACCTCGGCAACGACAAAAGGTGGGTTCTAATCGCTCCATCGGGCTCTCAAGAAACCCGCATCCTGCTGGCGAAAGCGGTTACAGCTGGTCAAACGCAACACATTGGTGATCAAGCTGGAGGCCGCGTGTTCCTCTTCTTGCACACAGACGATTTCTGGCGCGACTACGAAGCCTATCGCTCAAGGCGTACTGTTTTCGGGAGGAACCTCGCGTCGAGCCGTACGGAATCGTTGCGGTCTTGATGATCTCTACGGAAATCGATGGGATCTATTGCAGCTGACGCGATAGTTCTTACGAATCCTATGTGAACAGCCGCATCTCCGTTGCTATACCACGGCAGCTATTGACCCGTTGCCGAAGAGGGCCTTCACCATCGACAAGTTGGCTCGCCGGGATAGACCAGACGCTGCTCGGCTCGGTCCTGATCGCCGCCTTTGCCCACAGCCGGCTTGCGCGAAGCCTCAGAGGGCCGCTCTCGCCTTCATCAAAACGAACAGGTGAGAACCGGCGCCGATGAAAATGACTATCCCTAGTTCAGCACCGTGCAGTGTTGCGGCGCATATATCGAAACCAGCCAAATGAAGAGACGGACGGCCGCCATAAAGGCAATCATCCCCCACATAGCGAGCCATTTTGGAGCGTACCAAGTTGGCTCGCCGTTGGGACCCTATTGCATAGCAACGCGCTCGCTTACGATATGCCGGCCAAATAGCGGTTTAACCCGACGACCACCGCGACAGCGAAGAAGACGTAGTCCGCTGTACCATGCTTTCCGCATTCCAAACACCAGCCGAGACTATCCAAAGAGGGAGAAGCAATCCATTCTTGTTTAGATGGAGCCGGTCGCTTGTTTAGATGGAGCCGGTCGCGTCTACTTCTTTATGGTGCTGCTAGATTGACCGGACGCGATGACCGCTTCTGGTTCAGGCGGGTTCGTCGGCGCAAGATTGCCGCAATGCAGCGTGGCCGCTTCCCAATCCATCTCCGGTCCCATTTGACTTGCAGGTGGTGCTGTTCGCATCTCCTGCGCATCCCTATGTCTGATATAATTGATCTCTGCCGGGTTCATCCAAAAAAGGCCCGCATGAAAAATTGATCCCCGGAGGAGTACTGCCGTCGAAATGGCCGCGGGCCGGCGGTTTTACTCAATGAGCAATCATCCACAGGGGAAACGCCATGAAACGTCGTCAATTTCTAAGTACGGCAGGTGCCGGCCTCGCCGCGTCTGCCGGCGTTGTTGCGCCAGCCATCGCCCAGTCGATGCCTGAATTAAAGTGGCGCTGCACCACGAGTTGGCCGAAGTCGCTGGATGTGCCTTTCAGTGCATCAGAGACGATCGCGAAATATGTTGCGGAAGCTACCGACAACAAGTTTCAAATTCAGCCCTTCGCAGGCGGCGAGATCGTGCCTGCCTTGCAGGCTGTCGATGCAGTAAGCAACGCAACCGTCGAAATGTGCCACACCGCCGCCTATTATTTCATCGGCAAGGATCCGACCTTCGCACTCTATTGCTCGGTACCGTTCGGCCTGAACTCGCGCCAGCAGACTGCATGGTTTCAGGATCACGGCGGTCAGGACATGCTCAACGAGTTCGGCAAGAAGTACAACATATACGGTATTGCGGGCGGCAATACCGGCACTCAGATGGGCGGCTGGTTCCGCAAGGAGATCAACAGCGTCGAAGATCTCAGCGGATTGAAGATGCGGATCGGCGGTTGGGCGGGCAAGACCCTTTCAAAGCTCGGCGTGGTTCCGCAGCAGATCGCAGGCGGCGACATCTATCCCGCATTGGAAAAAGGCACGATCGACGCAACCGAATGGGTCGGTCCCTATGACGACGAAAGGCTCGGCTTCTACAAGGTCGCAAGGTACTACTATTATCCGGGCTGGTGGGAAGGTGGCACGGCGCTGCATTTCTTCATCAACCTGGACAAGTGGAACGCCCTGCCAAAGGCTTACAAGTCGCTCCTCGCTCTGGCCTGCGGCTATGCCAACATGGACGTTCAGGCGCGCTATGATGCGCGCAATCCGGCGGCCATCAAACGGCTCGTCGCCAACGGGACTCTTCTGCGTCCGTTCAGCCAGGCGGTGATGGAAGCGTGCCTAAAGGCTTCGAACGAGGTCAATGCGGAAACCTCCGCGTCCAGCCCTGATTTCAAGAAGATCTACGATTCGCAAGTGGACTTTCGAAACGACGAGAATCTCTGGTGGCAGATCGCGGAGTATTCATATGAAACATTCATGATCCGCATGCGTTCGAAGGGCTGAGCGAGCCGCGCCGGCCCTTCGGGATACTCTTATCAGCTTCAGCCGGAAGGAAGCCGGCCGTCGCGGCCCGATGGCGGGCCGACGGACAGCATTCGTGCTGACCGCGTCGATGATGGCACGCTTCAAGAACTCGGTTGTCTTCTGCGGTCAGCAGCAGATCGCTCTTCGGATTGAAGTGGTCTTGTCTTGAAAGTTCGTCACGTTAGTCGGATACTGGATAGGATCCCCTGGGCCATTATCAATCCGAGGAGGACGACCATGGCGATTCAGATCGTGATGGACCGCACCGGCGACAGCCATCACCCTTTCAACCCCCGCGACCTGCAGGAAGTGGCGAAGGCGGAGCAGCGGTTCTATGAGCTGACGAATGCCGGCTTCACCGCCGCGGTCCGGACGGGTCCCGGTCAGATCTCGCAGATCCGATCGTTCGACGCCAGTGCGGATGAAACCCTCTTTTTCCCCAGATTGATCGGCGGCTAGCCGCTCATGTTCGGCTTTCGGCCGTCGGCGTCGGGCGTCCGGTCCCGCACGAGAGCGGCGCGAATGCTCTTCATCAGGCACGGCGCCGAGCGCACACCAGAGGGGCGGTCGCTGCTGCTCTTGCGGCGTTGGCTATCGCCCGCGCAGAGGGAGCAGTTCGCAAGGAGGGGCTACTTCGAGGTTGTCGGAAGCGAAAGTGGGAAGCGGTACCGGATCCACGCCGGGACATCGGTGAACGTGTGCGAGATTGACGATAGAGGCCGCGTGCGGGAGGGGCTGTGCTTCATGCCGATCGGCGCGCTGCCGATCGGAGATGTCATGCTTGCCCAGAAGATTGCGTTGGAAACATCCGAGGGCAAGGCGCGCGCCGTGGCCAGGAGGTTCACGCCGAGCACTTTCCAGTTCAGACAAGCCCGACCTCTCGGTTGAGGCCACGTACTCGTCGCACCGCTGCACCAACTTCAACTCGGCACTTGAGAGCTGGCCCGTTCGCTTGTCGTTGGCGTTGCTGGACCGCTGGGCTTGCACACGTTGATGGGCGAGAGACGGCAAGATCAGATAGCAACATGATTACGTGTATCTCGAACCATCATTGCCCCTTGCAAACTGATTGCACGCAAGACTTGAGCCGTGGTCCTTGAGCGGGAGTTGGCTGTAACCATCGCCGCCTTCTAGTCCAAAGGCGCAGGTCCGGCCGGCGTCCCTGTTGTCGGCTCATCGAGGTAGACCGGAAGAAACCGGCGGAGCCGCCGACCGGCGCTCATGACCCATCTGAGACATTAGGCGTTGGACCTAGAACAGCGTAGCGTCCACATGCGGTCGAACGCTCAGTTCATATTTGCTTGTGGAGGTTACATGAGGACGGTTTCTTTCGCGGCAGTGGGCATCTTGGCCGGTATAATGCTGTCGTCGGCTGCGACCGCAGCTGAGTTGAGGGTTCTGGCTGGCGGCGCCATGACAGCGGTGTGGGCAGGTCTCAAGCCGAAGTTCGAGCAAACCTCAGGCCACAAGCTTGATATCTTCTTCGGCACCACCTCGAACTTGATAAAGGAAGCGACTTCCGGCAAGCCGTTCGATGTGGGCGTCGTGCCGGTCGAGGTGATGAGGGACGCCGGCGCGCAATCACACTTCGCAGCCGGGCCGACGCTGGACATAGCTCGTGTCGGCCTCGGTGTCGCGGTTCGCGCCGGTGCGCCGAAGCCCAACATCTCCACGCCCGAGGCGTTAAAGGCTGCCTTGCTCAAGGCGGAATCGGTCGCCTCGATTCCGGAAAGCGCAACTGGCTATTTCAATCGCGAAAGTATTCGAGCGTCTCGGCATCACCGAACCGATGAAAGGCAAGATGAAACCGCAGCCGACGCCGGCACAGGTCGTTGCTGTGGTCGCCAAGGGCGAGGCTGAACTCGCGCTGTTCCTGATGAACGTCTTGACGGCGCCGGGCCTCGACGTGGTTGGCCCGTTCCCCGCTGATTTGCAGCAGGATGTCGTATTCACGGCCGCGCTCGGTGCGGGCACGAAGGATGCCGCTGCCGCGAAGGCGCTCGTGGACTACCTGAAAACGCCGGACGCCATATCGGTGATCAAGAGCAAAGGTATGACGCCGGGCTGAAGCAATCAGCTGCGTCGTGGCGCAATGATTTCCATTCTGCCAAAGCGGATTGGCGCATGTCGGCTAATGCGATTGCGATTCTCACGGTGAAAAACCGGACTCCTGGCCCGTTGGCACAATTATTCATTGAACATGCGAGAGCTGTAGCAAAATCGTTGACGACGTGATCTGAGTGCCCGCTCTGTTCAACGATTGTCGACGCCTCTTGAGTTCGTGATGTCCGCTTCGCGTCAGCCTTTATCCCGTTATGGAGGTCCCCTGTTGGCCCATCGCTTCACTCAGTGCGATGCAGCGGCACTTCCGGAGTTTGGGGTAGACCGGAAGTGGCTGGCAGACGGCCAAACCGACGCGATTGACCCAAAGCGGCCGGACTGAATCGTCGGCATTGCGAGAGACTTGTAGCTGGCCTCGGCCCTGCTTCCGTGGGCGCGTCCTAATTAGGTCGGCGGCCCCGCCCCGCGTTACGGATCGAGCGAAGCAAGATAGGCTACGATCGCCAGCATGTCGTCCTGGTCGAGGTTGTTGACCACCTGCGCCATCAGCGGGCTCCACTCGCCGCTCCGCGCGCCATGCCCGAAATCGTAGAGCTGGCGAAACATGTAGCTCGGTGAGCGGCCGGCGATGCTCGGCAACGGCCCGAGACCCTTGAGCTCCGGCCCGTGGCACGGGGCGCATGCGACCGTCTTTCCCGACCCGCCTTTCACCAGTGCCTCGCCTTTCGCTATGGTGCCGACCGGCACATAGGCGGTGAAGGTCGAGCGGGGATCGCGGCTCTCGAAACGGTGCAGGTCGTCGGGAATTTCGAGAATGCGTTGCCCAAGCGGCTCACGTTCACCGCCCTCCACCGCTGCCCAGAGGAACGCCGCGATGTAACTTTTCGGCGCGGTATTGCTCTCGACCACCTTGATGCGCTTGCGCGGCTGGAGGCCGGAAAAATAGTCCGCCGCTGCTTCCACTTCCGCATCGGTGATCGGCTTGGAAAGGGCGATCATCAAGCTCGTCGGCAGACGGCCAGCGACGGCGGTGCTGCGCACGCCGCTCTTATAGTCAGCCATTTGTCGGATGATGTAGCTCTTCGGAAGACCTGCGAGGTCAGCGTTTTCCGGACCCCCAGGCCCGTCGGCGCGGTGACAAAACCCGCAGGCGAGCACGTCGGGCTTGCGGCCGTTGGCTACGATGTCCGGCAGCGGCCGATGGTCGCCCGGGTGCCAGATCGGTGCGACGAATCGGTCCCGGAGCTGGCTCCAGGTATACCCGGCCGTGCTGTTCGGCACACGCACAACGTTACCGTCATCGACCGGCGGCTTGTAGTTGGGATTGTTCTCCGGATAAGCCCACCGTGGCGGCGAGTCGCCCGCTGTGGCCGTCGTGATGGATAGCGCCACGCAAACTGTTGCCGACGCAAAGAAAGTTATAGCGATTTTCAGCGCGCCCTCGAACCTGTTCATGATTAGGCCCTCATGCTTCTCAGGCGGTGTTCCGCGGCGGAACACACACGGACGGCACTGCAAAAAGGCGATCAGTGGAGAATGCGATGCCCGCCGAGGGCACATGCTGCTCGTCACAATAGACGGGGACTTCGGCACATCCCGTTGAGCAGCTCCATAGTTACGCTACATCGATCACATGGTGGAGGAAAGAGGCTTGACTGATCTTGGCCCACAGCGTCGGACCTCGACGGTTGCCTTGGTGTCTGCTGCTTGCGGGTAGACCGGACGTCGTCGCGCGCATACTCACTCGACGTTCCTGACCCGGAGCCGTCATTCAGAGGCGCACGGCTTCACGCCACGACTGAAACCAGCGAGATGCCGTCTAAGGCGATTTGGCCAAGAGACCTGCGATGCTCGTATGCAGAATTAACTGCTGGTACTTGGGATCGGGTTCTTCGGCTCGGAGCTGGCCGTGGTCTCTTGAAGTATTGCTCTGGCGGCCTGTAGATCCGGAGTTCCAAAACCCTCGGTGAACTGGCTGTAGAGCGGGGTAAGCAGGTTGTGAGCCTCGCCGCGCCGACCCTGTTCGGTCCACAATCGTGCAAGGCGTGTCGCTGCGCGCAACTCCCACAACTTGGCGCGTTGCTCGCGCGCGGTTGCGGCCGCATGCCCGAACCGTGCTTCCGCGGTGCTCGCATCGGCCTTCGGCAGCCGCAGCATCAGCTCGCCCATCATCCGATGCAGCTCGGCCTCGAACCATCGCTCGCCGGTTTCTTCCACTCGGGCCAGCGCTTCGGTAACAAGATCCAGGCCTTCGTCCACTGCGCCGGACCGGCCGTGGACTTCAGCAAGCAAGCTTCGGAAATAGGGCACCAGGAAGCCCGCTCCGGTGGCCTGCCACATCGCAAGTCCCTCTCGGATCTGCGCGATACCAGCCCCAAAATTCCCAGCCTCGCCCAGCGTCCAACCGCGAATGATGACGCCGGCTCCGAGGAAGTGTGGGGAATCCTGCTCGGCTGCAAGCGCGATCAGCGCATTCGCCCGATCTCGGGCCTCGTCTTGATCCTGGCGGAGCTGCGACAGGATGCAGCCGTAAAGCAGGGCATAGCCGAGGGTGTTGCGGTGGGACAATTCCTTCGCGTCCGTCAGTGCCTCTTCGCTCCTCGCCTTTGCCTGCTCGGGATAGCCGAGGGCGAATAGTCCCCAGGATAGAACGGACAGTCCCGCCACGCTTGGATCCTGCGCGAACAGGAAGGCAAGCGACCGATGGACGGCCCGATCGTAGATAGCGAGCGTCCGCTCCAGATGGGCGCGAGCAGCCACTAACTCGCCGCGAAGCAATTCAGCGGTTCCGACGATGCGGTTGCCAATGGTTTCGGCGGCCGCATCGTTCTGTTCCTGCGCGCGGCGGAGTAAATTCTCGCCTGCAGTTCGACCGGCCTCGAGCTCCGCCCTCACGACGTGAAAAACCCACTCCCCATAGAGAACAGGAAAAAGTCGCAACGTATCGCCGAGGCGCTCGCACAAATCTCGGGCCCGTGCGTTGGTCCGCCCGACCTCCGGTGCGGCCCAACCCTTCGCAGCCATCAGGGCGACACCGAGGGCGACCTGCAGTTCGAGTTCTCGCCGCCATCGTGCGGCGTCGTCGGCGAGAGCAGGGATCAGCTCAAGCCCTTTGGTCAGTTGCGTGATCGCCTCTGCTGTGGCCGAGCGCGCGATCTCTGATTGTCCCGCCCTCAGCCAATAGTCGATCGCCGGTTCGGCCAGCCCCGCCTCCATGTAATGGTGGGCCAGAAGTTCGGGTTGCGCTTGCACTGTCTCCGGAAGATGCTGCTCGAGCGCGGCGGCGATCCGGGCGTGCAAGCGCTGCCGCTTCGCGCGCACCAGGGTCGCATAGGCGGCGTCCTGCACGAGCGCGTGCTTGAAGTTGTAGGTCGCCTGAGGCGGCTGCCCGCGCCGGAACACCAGGCTCGAGCCGACGAGGTCGTCCAACGCCGCCTGCAGCTCGCTCTCCGGCAGCGCCGTCGTCATCACGAGGAGTTCGTGCGAAAATTCGCGGCCGATTGCGGCCGCGACCTGGGCCACCTCACGCGCCGGGGCCAGCCGGTCGAGCCGGGCCAGCAGCGACTCCTGCAGCGTGGTTGGGATCGCCATCGGCGGCAGTGGCCCCGCGAGCGCGTAGTGATCGCCCTCATCGCGGAGCAGATTCGCCTCCAGCACGGTCCGCGTTAGTTCCTCGACGAACAGGGGCACGCCATCCGTCTTGGCGACGATCTGGTCGAGCACCGCAGGCGGCAGCGCCTTGCCGCCGCTCAGCCGCGCAACCATGGCCGCGCTCTGCCGACGGCTCAAGCGGCTGAGGGTCAGCGCGGTGACATGGGCATAGTGTGTCCAGGGCGGCTCGAACTCGGGCCGGAAGGTGATGAGGACGAGCACGGGGGCGCCTTGCACCCGGTCGACCAAAAGGTCGAGCAGCTCGAGCGAGGTCGGATCTGCCCAGTGCACGTCCTCGTACAGGGCGAGGACGGGCCGGCGCGCTGCGAGGCCGAGCACCTGATTGACCAGCTCCTCGAGCGTTCGCTCCTTCTGCCGATGCGGGCTCATGTCGAGCGGCGGGTAGCGCGCATCCGTCTCGAGCGACAGCAATGCCGCGAGCAGCGGGGCCACCGCGGTGACATCATCGATCGACAGCGCAAGCAGCGCCTCGAGCTTGTCGAGCCTCGTTGCGGCGGGATCGTCCGCGGCGAAGCCCGCCGCCCGCTCCAGCAGGCCGATCACCGGATAGAGCGGGCTGGTTTGATGGTGCGGTGAGCAGTAGTGGCTCAGGGGCGTATGCGGCTCATTCTCAAGTCGCCCGCGCAGCGCCCGCACGAGGCGCGACTTGCCGATGCCAGGCTCGCCCGCCAGCAGCACCACCTGGCCTTCACCCTCCTTGGCTCGCTCCCAGTGCTCGAGCAGCAGGCCGATCTCATTGTCCCGACCGACAAGCGGCGTCAGCCCAGTTCCGTGCAACGCCTCGAACCGGCTCTCGGCGCTGCCTTCGCCGACCACGCGCCACGCCCGCACCGGAACGGGAAAGCCCTTCAAGATCTGCATGCCGAGCTCGGCGAGCTCGAACAGCCCGCCAATGAGCTCCCGGGTGCGAGCGGAGATCACTACGGTGCCCGGCTGGGCCAGGGTTTGCAGCCGCGCCGCGAGGTTCGGCGTGTCGCCGACCACGGTCTCCTCGCGCGCCGCGCCTTCGCCGATCAGCTCGCCGACAACCACCGGGCCGGTGGCGATGCCGACACGGGCCGCGAGCTTCTCGCCATGCGCCGATCCCAGTCCGAGCACCGCCGCGACCGCGGCGAGGCCGGCCCGCACGGCGCGTTCGGCCTCATCCTCGTGAGCGCGCGGATAGCCGAAATAGGCCAGCACACCATCGCCCATGTACTTCGCCACGTGCCCTTCGAACCGCGCGATCGCGCCCGCCACCGCGCTCTGATAGTCTCGCAGGACTTCGGCCATTTCCTCCAGATCGAGCCGTGCTGCGAGCGCGGTTGAGTCGGCCAGATCGACAAACATCACCGTGAGCTGGCGGCGCTCAGCCTGAGGTCCAACCGACGCCGCGGCGGGTGCGGCCGTGACAGGGATAGTCGCCGGAATTGAGCCGGCGCGCAGGGCGGCGACGGCGGCGAGCAGCTTGCGGCGATGGCCGATCGAGGTGACGCCGAGCCCGATCAGATCCTCGGCCGTAAGGTCCATGAGGACCTCGGCGTCGATGTCGTTCTCCCGGAACGCCTGCTCGTACCGTCCCAGCCCCAGATCACGCAGCCACGCCGCGACATCCATGGGCGTCTCCCGGCTCGATCGTCCTCAGAGCGCTAGATGCTCCAGCCTACCTCAAAATGGCACGCGCGGGGCGCGGTGAAACGTCACGAGCTGACTGCGGAGGAAGGGCAGCTTCTGGCCCAGGCCGTGTGAAAATCCGGCAACTTGGGGAGCTCCGGCGCATTTCGGGGCCGCCGAGCTTCCAATTCGGTGGAATCGAGCTCCTGTCATTTCGGTGGCAACCAGGAGCTTCGTGTAGGCGCCGATTTGGTCGCGCAGAGGCCGGCCTCACGCCTGCATCGCCTCCAGCAATCCGCCTACGCCTACAATCATGATCACGCGCTTCATGTTGTAGGCGAGCACGTTGAGCGCCATCTCGGCGGCCACCTTTGGCAGCTTTTTCGTGAGAAAGTGCGTTGCTCCCATCCAACACTTCATCGTGCCGAAACTTCATCGTGCCGAACGGATGCTCCGCTGTCTGACGGCGGACACCCGTTGCATTGGGGTTGTGGTCGAGCCGATCCTGAACTTTTTCCAGAACGGCCTCATGCTCCCAGCGTGAGATGCGGCGCTCGGGACCTGTCGTGCACTGAGCTCTTAGCGTACAGGTCTTGCAGGTGCTTGTCCAATATCGGCGCAATACGTTCGTATAGTGATAAGTTAGCCGCTCGCTGGCGGGACAGCGATAAACATCATTGGCGGCGACATAGATGAAGTCCTGTTTGCCGAATCGGCCAGCAGCCATGGCGCCCGACGTCATCGGCTTCGGCAACGTCACCGTGATGTCGGCTTCCTCGCAGGCCCTGATCTCCTCGCCATCGTAATAGCCGCGATCTGCCACGACTTCGATCGTTTCGACAGCCATCTCGTCGCGAGCCTGCCTGGCCATGTTGGCGAGTTGGTGTCGATCGCTGCCCACGTTGGTCACCTCGTGAGCCACGATGAGATGATGCCGCGTATCAACTGCAATCTGCACGTTGTAGCCAACGATCCCGGTGTCCTTGCCACTTGTCGCCATCGAGCGCGCGTCAGGATCAGTCAGCGAGATCTGCTTGTCCTCACTCTCTATCATCTCCGCGTTGATCGCATTGAGCCGGATGATCTCCTCCTTGAGCTTCTTGATCTTGCCCTTTAACCGCTCAACCTTCGCCTCCGGCACCGCGTCGCCATGCCGATCAGCGGTCTCGAGCTGCGAGAGATAGCGGGCGATGCTCTCATCGATCCGCTCAAGACGCCGCTTCATCTTGGCCTCGGTAAAGTTCTTGTCCCGCGCATTGACAGCCTTGGACTTTGACCCGTCAATGGCGACGCTTGCTGCACTGAATAGATCAAGCTTGCGGCACAGTGCGACGAACTCGCGACAGACCTCACGAATGGCCTTGCCATTGTCCTTGCGGAAGTCCGCAATGGTCTTGAAGTCCGGCGCCAGCTGCCCGGTCAACCAGATCATCTCGATATTGCGCTGGCATTCCCGCTCCAGCCGTCGGCTCGACGGCACGCGATTGAGGTAGCCGTAGATGTAGATCTTGAGCATCATGCCGGGATGGTAGCCGGGGCGCCCCGTGTCGAGTGGCTGAACCCGAAGCCGTCGCTGAGCAGCCGCATCGACGGCCACGCGCGCGCGATGAAGGATTCAGTCGTTCGGGCGCAGGGCCGCTTCGGCGAGCTGCATCATCCGCTTCCATCGCTCACTTGTCGGGCCGCCCATTAGCAGGAAGTAGCGGACGATCGCGATCGGCAGCCAGGCCTCCATCGCTTGCTTCAGCGCCGCTACCGGCGTGCCGGACAGCCGGGCGTATTCAGATTGCGCGGCGGCATTGACCGCAAGCGGCCGCTGCGGATTGTCGGTGACGTCGAGGGCAAACTCGGTCAGGCTGATGTGAGTGAACCCATGATCGAGGGCCGCTGGCGCGCGGATTGAAAAGGTCCAGTCGATCAGCCGCGGACCGTCCGCCGTCATGATCACATTTTGGAGGTGTATGTCGCCATGGCACAGCCCGTCCTCCGGCTGCTGCAGGCGGTCGATCAGCGCGAGGATGCCGGAGGCGATGTGCTTGGGCACGACGTCGCCCGAGTGCCTGAATGCGGTGTCCATCCAGCCGCGCAGATGGAAGGCCTCCGCTGGCGGCGACATCCTGTGTACGGATAGGCCGAGGGACGCAAGGATCGCACCCGCCTGAGCGAACGTGACGGCGCCGCTGCGCGTGACTTGCAGCAGTGTCGGTCCGTCGAGACGGCCGAGCACGATGCCGAAGCGTCCATCGAGCGTCACCTCGCCGAACACCTCCGGCGCTGGCACGCCGGCGGCGAAGACTGCCTCGGTCATCCGCACCTCTTGCTGGATGAGCCGCGGCGGGAAACCTTCCTTGAACAGTTTTACGACCTGACCGGGCGCCCAGGCGTGGATGTCCGCTGTGCCGCCCTGGTTGATCTTCTCTCCGAGGGCTCCCCGCATTGCCCGTCCTCCCGCCGGTCGCGACCAAACACCAACGGCGGGCAAAAGAGAACCCTCCCGCGATCTTAGTTGTCAGCCATGATCGTGGCTTGTCCCCGGCCGCAGCGTTTGCCAGAATCGCGAAGCGACGCGCGGTTTGAGACAAGCTCGGTTCTGGCCCGTAGCCGAACAGCGGCAGGGCGTGGCAAGTCGCCTGTCGAGGGTAGACTGGACACGAGAAGGCTCGTGCCCCCGATCGCCGTGCTGAGTTTCTGAGATATGGCGTGCTCCTGTCTTGAACGCCCCTGCCAGCTTCTCGCACTGGCAGGGCCGGAGCACAGCCGGACCAACCGATTAGCGGTCATGTTGCCCTGGGGTCGCTACTGTGAAAAAGTGTGAGCCTTGGAGAATGAGATAGGGCTTCGACACGCCGCGCGATGTACCAGCGGCAGCAGATAGAACATCATCTGATTTCGACCGGGAGGGCAGCGTATGGCCTCAAAGTGTCTTCAGAGAATGCTAGGAATCGCACTATTTGCCCTCGTCGTTGTCCCAGCGGCGACGGCGCAAGGACAAGAAATTAAGGTAACACTCTTAGGGACAGGATGCCCTCCGGCCGTTATGAATCGGTTCGGACCGAGCATCCTCGTCGAAGCGGGTGGACAGAAGTTCATTTTCGATGCAGGCCGCGGCGCCCTTCAGCGGCTCAACCAGATCAAGATTCCCTGGCAGGATGTAAACGGCGTCTTTCTCACCCACCTGCATTCAGACCACGTCGTCGGCTTCCCGGATCTGTGGCTAACCGGTTGGCTTACGCCGGGCCGGGATCGGCCACTGCAGGTCTGGGGACCCAGAGGGACGAAGCGCATGATGTCGCTCCTCGAGCAGGCATTCGAATATGACATCAGGATTCGCCTTTACGATGACCGAGCGGCACCAGACGGCGTAGTCATTCTCGCCGAGGACATCACCGAGGGGCTCGTATATGAGAACAGCGGTGTGAAGATCACCGCGTTCGAAGTGGACCACACGCCGGTGAAGCCCGCGTTTGGTTATCGTATCGACTATTCAGGTCGGTCTGTCGTGCTCTCCGGAGATACCCGCACCTCTGAAAATCTCATCCGACACGCGCAGAATGTTGATCTCTTGATTCACGAGGTCGCCTCGCCTGAGACGTTCCAGCGGGTTGGAGTTCCACCAGCGCGAACGACAAGTGTTGTCGCCCACCATGTCACGCCAGAGCAGGCTGGAGATGTGTTTACGCGGACGACGCCCAAGCTCGCGGTGTATTCACACATCGTGCTGCCGAACGCAACCGAGCAGGATCTGATTCCACCAACGCGGAAGACTTACTCCGGTCCCTTGGAGCTCGGTGAAGATCTGATGGTCATCGACGTCGGCGAGAAGGTTGAAGTCCGAAGACCCGCCAAACCTTGACCCCGGCGTAAAATCCAGCACTGACATGATTGAATCAGCTCGGGCCAATTTGCTGCGCCGCGTGAGTCCGGTTCTCGTCCTTAGCTGTCCTTCGTCTTGAGCGTGTGGACGCCGGCTTTCCGGTCGCAAGCGGAAGAAGGACGGATAGTGTCGGCAAGACGGCTTGTGACCCAACGTGGACTCGGGCTGTCAAGCCTGCGGTTTATTGATAGCTGCAACGCAACGTCGCATGGCGGAGCTTACATCACCGGGATATTGTATCTACCTTGAGATGCAGGGGGTCATCATGCACTTAGCACTCAAAGCCCTTATATCCGGCCTCATTCTCTGGCCTTGGCATTTGGCACCAGCTATCGGAGCTGATGTCAAACAGGTGAGCGTCAACGGCACGCAATTCGCCTATATCGAGGCTGGGCAAGGTGATCCCGTTGTTTTGGTGCACGGCGGACTTCAGGACTATCGTTTTTGGAATGCGCATGTTCCGGTGTTCGCGAAAACCTATCGTGTCATCGCCTATAGCCGGCAGAACCACTTTCCGAACGCAACGAACAAGGATGGTCTCCCTGATGCCGCCGCAGACGTTCACGGCGAGGATTTGGCCGCCATCCTGGCCGGGCTCGGCGTAAAGCGAGCTCATATAGTTGCTCACTCGGCCGGCGCACATGCTGCGCTGTTCTTCGCTTTCAATCACCCTGAAATGGTGCAAACGCTGATCATCAATGAACCCCCGGCCACAGGTTTGCTCGCCGGAGCACCCGGAGGCGCGGAGATCTTGAAGGAATGGAACGTTCGGTTTGCGTCCACACGGGACGCGTTCCGAAATGGCGAGATCGATGCGGGGCTGCGGCTGTTTGCCGAAGCTGTTGGCGGACCCGGCACCTACGACCGGCGGTCCGAGAGCGATCGCAAGATGATGTCGGACAATGCGCTGTCTTCCGTCGCGGACGTGATAAGTACCCGCCCGCGTCCGGTGTTCACCTGTGACATGGCAAAGCGCATTTCGGCGCCCACGCTTGTAACGAATGGTGAGCGCAGTCCCGAGTTCTTCCGGCGCATCGTGGACGAACTGGAACGATGCCTGCCTCAACGAACTCGGGTCAAAATTCCCGACTCATCTCACACCGTTCCGGGAGAAGCCCCGCACGCCTATGACGAAGCCGTAGTTGCCTTCATCGCGAGCCACTAACAAAGTGCGGCTGCTCGTGTGCTCTGAGGTGCCTTAGTCTGGTGACCACCGGAGCGCTCTAGCTCTCTCTTTCGCCCCGTCCACCATTGGTGAAGTGATTGAATGAAGCAGCGCGACTTCCGGTACTGGGCCCATGGCTGACTGTCTGCGCGATAGGCGCGGCGGCCGCTGCCGGACGGTGAACGGACCACCCTGGTGCAGGCTGCCGAGGACAGTCTTTGGACCCGCAGCGGACGCACGGATCAGACGATAAATCCACGATAAAGTAGGTCTGGCATCCTGCACTGTACCAACGAAGCGGAAACCTTTGCGCGTCTATGTTCTGATCAACTGCTGTTTCTCGCCCGTGTCGCCGCTTGCGATCGGGGCGGCATGAGGCGAGTCAGCGCGGCATCCGAGACGACGCGACCATTCCAAATGCCAGCGATGAGCTCGTCCTTACTGACGACGCATTCCCTGTTGCGGGTCAAATACTTCTGAAGGTCGAGCATCTGCGGCATAACAGAGATCGTCTCGGCTCCCTGCCGCAGCTCCGCCGGTTCGTATCCAGCGCAAAATCGGAAAAGGAGCAAAGCAAAAATCGAAACGGAGCAAAGCAAATGCGTCCTCCTACGGCACGATCGCACCTAACGAGCTGGGATGTAAGCAGATGGTAAGAAGAATGGAAGCCGTTTGTAAAGCGCTTCCTATGACCTCGGTTCATCCTCGTGCGCGGCTGAACAGTATGAACTGCTTGCCGATCTCGCGTCACGAGGGAGGGCATCATGAGGCGGATGGTTGCGCTGACGGGGGACGTCGCTGGAGCGACACTCTTGCTCTGTGTCGCATGCGTTCTCGCCTCTGCGAACCGCGCTCACGCTCAATGCTCGGCGCGTGATGTGTTGCATAGGCAGTTGATACTCAAGGCGACGGCCGTTGGCCCGACACGGATGGGTCCAGTGACGTCCGTTTCGGATGTTGCCGGATGGAAAACAATCAGCATCGGAACGTTCCCAGATACGTTCGCTCTAATTACCGCACTGAGTGTGACCTTGCCCCCATATGTGGAACGGCCCGCGTGGCAAGAGCTTTTGCAGTCGATTTCACACATTGGAACGGTGCGGTCATATGTCCGGCCTTTGCGCG
>NZ_JADPKG010000100.1:0-26325 GCF_023073875.1 Bradyrhizobium sp. 154 | reverse complement strand
AACTCTTTCACCCATTTGCGCAGAACGTTCTCATGAACATCCAGGTCGCGCCCGGCCTGCGCCACCGACACCCCACGCTCCCTAACCAGCTTGACCGCCGCGATCTTGAACTCGCGACTGAACTTCCGTCTCTTCATCGGCCACCTCCGGCTTCATGAAACACCTGATCTCGGCGTCCATCAAACCGGCAGCAGCTCAGTTGACCGACTCTTGACGATGAGTGCCTTTCAGTTCTGAAGGCGCCCCATAAGGGAGGGAAAGCCGCCCCGACTGCACCTTCATCACCAGATACGCTCCGATCAACTACTTTGATCTCAAAGCGAACGCTGGTCCATTTACGCCGTTATCCGTCTTTACGAAGAACGACTTGCATCGAGCATCTGACGTATGATGATGACGGCTCTCACGCCGCTGGCACGCGTCAACATGTCTTCGTGGAGTCATTTGTGGGATGAATGAACATGAGCAGAAGCCCACCTATCTCACGGATAGATGTATCCAATCCGCATCCTGCTGATGGATGCCCCACTGGAGTTTCTTGCACTGGTCTGCCAATCGCCCCTTGATCTCGCCGTGTCGCTGTTTTCAACCAGCGAGAGGGCCACCGTAGCACGTCTGAAGTACTATCATCTTTGTGGCATCGAGGTTCAGAGTGTGGCGCGTACCGATGACTATGTTCGCTTAGACTGCTCCAACGGCTTCCAGGCGTTCGCTTTCGATCCGATCTTTCTCAGAAATCGCATATCCGCTTATGGCTTCCGCCTGAACAATGCAGAGCATCATGACGTCTGCAACTTCCTCCATTTTTCAAAAGAGGCGTCTTTCAAGGATATATAGGATGAGAGGCGCTGCTCGCGCAAAAGAACGTCCGGCCGGCCTCAACACACTGGACCTTCGGCTTCTGAGTACGGATTTAACGCGACAATCAAACGAGGTGTGGCATGACTTAACACCACTGACGGTCATGCCCTGAAGGCTTCTGAAAGACAGGCTCGCAAGGCAGACGGACATAGGCGGCGGCATGTGGCTCGTCGTATGGCATGAGCTGGGTCGCGTTAGCCGCAAAATCTGCGATCTCGGATCGGGCCGCACAGCCTGAAAACTCGGACTGGATTGAGACGCAGCTATCTTAGTTGAACGTGGCGCAGGTTGCAGAGTGATGGGCTTGCCAGACTGCAGAGAATACTTTTCTCTGAGCGTTCCGCTCAAGATCATCAGCGACTTGGCTCCCGCCTCGGCCTACTCATTGTGGTGCTCCGGCCTGAATTCGCAAAGGCGCCAAGCCAACCCCCGTTTTGTAGTTCTTGGACTGGCATTAGCGTCTTGAGCAGCCGGCGAACATCAGCAGACCCGACAGTGCGACGACCTATCGAGAGCTTTGGAGGAAAAGCGGACGCAAAGGAAGCCTCGCCGGACAATTTCTCGCTGTGAACCCCTGAGGCTAACAGTACGAACCAAGCGAACCTACGAAACACCTTGGCGCGCCGCTGAACACGTAAGCTTTAGCTGATTTCTTTACCGTCTTCGGCGAGGCGAGCACGCGGTCCGGAGAGTCTTGCGCATATTTCCAAGGTCCTCCTTATGCATTCGCCAGCTTACAATCCTAGTTCGCTCATTTTCTTGACACTGTTGGTGAAGAGAAGCAAAGGCGTCTGATGCGGTAGGTACCGTTTATTCATTTCCACCAAAAACGAAAGCGACCTGCCTTCCCTAGAATTGGTAGCGTGACCCGCCCGGTGTTTGCTGTAGATTGGCCTTCTGGACGAATGGTTCGCGACTAGAGCGTCGCAATTGGTTGCTGCGATCTGCAACGATCATGCGAGATGACGGTGACAGTTCTCCGGTACGGATCCCGCCATTTCTGAAGCCTCCAAGAACGGAGCTGCAGATGCCAAGCCCGACAGATGATCCAGCTATTTCATCAACACCCACAAATTCCACGTACGGTGCCTCGCCGGAGCGGTGCAGTTCGCGCTTGGAAGCAACAAGCGAGCTAGGCCGACAATCCCGACCTCAACAACCAGTTTTGTGCTTGGCACCACTGCGGCGGCGAACGTTAAGTGTCGTTCTCGCCGGCGCACCTTGTGGGAGCAAGAAAAGTGCAGCAGATCTAAACAGACACAGACCCATGGCACCGTGCTGCTCGAAACTAGCGAACAACTCAAAGGCGGGCGCAGTAGTAAGCCTCATCAGCTATTTCTCGCATTCGAAATCGGCGAGCTCTATCAGGAACAGAACACGCAGCAACCGATCCGCTCATGACGAGCCGATTGATTGCCAGGTCATGAAGCTGCAAACTGATGGTCAATTGTTATGAAGCTTGTTGAATATCCTTCCGGAAGCTCCAGCGGACCGAGGATCTTTGTTGGCAAGAATCGTTTCGGAAACTGGGTCGTCCGCGAACAGAACGGCATTTTTGGTGGCTTATTCGCGAGCCGGGAGCAAGCGCTCAAATACGCACTCGGCGAGAATGGCCAACATCCAGAAGCTATCCTCGAGGTATCTCGCGAGATCGAACTCGATATTCCCCACGATCCGCAGAGGCGCGCGGCCTGCCGATCGGCTTAATTGTGAAAGGTTGTTGGCTTTGCTGCAGCCCCCGTAAGCAGACCGCCACGCCCTTATGTGAGGATGCAGATTGGCTGTAGTGCGATCACGAGCAGTGAAACAGGGACGTCGAGCTTGCGCCTCAAGGAGGGGAAGCAAGTCGGATCTCGTCGGCCGCTGTCGCCGCCCCGGGGTCACGCGTGGCTATAGCCCGGCGGAAACCTGAATACCTTCTTTGAGCCTCGCCAAGCAAGATTACGGCGAACATAGACCCTGGCTAAAGATCATTTAGCGGCATGTTGCCGAAAAGCACTGCCATGTCGTTCAGTTGCGTACCTTTATCTCGCCCAATATGTCTTGACGGCTATCGAGAAAGCCTGCGAACACGTCGACGATGAACTCAGCGTCGGCACGCGTCATCGGTGACGAAATCGATGCGGCAGCACCATACGGCAGGATGATGCCGTTCTCCGCAAAGAAGCGTGTTAGCTCCTTCATTAGAGTTACTCCGGCAGGCGTGGGATAGATCTCGCGATAGTCGCTTGGGGTTTCTGCCCTCGGATGAATGCGGAAGAGTGAGGCGGCACCTGTGACACAGAGCGGAGCGCCTAGGTTCGAGATGGCCCGGCCGATCCCGTCCCGGACAATGTCCCCAAGGATCTCCAGATGTGAAAAAGACGAATGATCGAGATGACGCATGGCAGCCAACCCCGCTGTCATGGATAGAGGATTGGCAGAGAACGTACCGCCTTGTGGAAGCAGTGGCCGACCCATTGCTGCATCGAATACTTTCATTACGTCCTCGCGGCCGCCGATTGCTCCAATCGGCAAACCTCCGCCGATGATCTTGCCCATCGCAATGACGTCCGGAACAAGGCCGTAACGTGCGGAAGCACCCTGAAAGCTCTGCCTAAGATTGAGAACCTCATCAGCGATCACAAGAATCCCGTTCTTGCGGGCAGATTCCTGCACCGCGGCCATGAATTCAGGCTTCGGCGCAACGAGTCCCCCGCGGCTCGGCATCGGATCCAGAATGACGGCGGCAAGATCGTGCGCATTTGATGATATCAAGCGGCGTGCGCCTTCAACATCATTGAAGCGCAGCACAACCACCTCATTGAGCACGCTTGCAGGCATACCGCGGTAGAAGACGGTCGAGTTGGGCTGGTTGGCGTCACCCCAATCGTCCGGTGCCGCCGCTTGACTGACCTCGACCCAGTCATAGGCGCCATGATAGGCGCCCTCGAGCTTGGCAATCTTCGAACGTCCAGTGAAGGCCCGCGCAGCTTTGATCGCAAATAGGACGGCCTCGGTTCCGGTATTAACAAAGCGAACACGGTCAGTTCCGGGAATGCGCTCGCAAAGTAATTCAGCGAGCTCGATCTCGCTCTCCGTCGGATTTGCGAAGCAGCTGCCGCGCTGGAGTTGACGGGTTAGTGCTTCCACAACGGGGCCGAAGGCATGTCCATGGATCAACGTCGTGAAGTTACAATTGAGATCGAGAAACCGGCGGCCGTCGACATCGAACACATAGCTGCCCATCCCACGCTCAATGTAGAGCGGAGTTGGATCTCGCTCAATCGTTACCCGCGAGGTGCCGTCGGGGAAGACCCTTTGCGCCCGGGCAAAGCTTTCGTTGGACCGCCTGCCAGCGCGCAAGACTTCTGCCGCCGCATTGGAATCTGCGTTATTTTGGTTCACAACATCCTCATCGCCTTCTTGAGGTTGTCCCGAGTAGGCCGACAACAGCCATCGCAAACCAAGAAAATTCGGGCCCTGCTGTGCGGCTTCCACGGAGTGCCGGAGGATCTCCTGAGTGACATCGAGCCAATTTGCTCATCGCAGCGGCCGGAACATCACTTGAACTAGAATAGCTGCCCTTCGTACCGGACCGCCGCCGCCGTCGCCAATTTCTTCTTGATATTTGTTCGGTACTCGCTTGTATCCTCGCGGGCTCACAGTAAAGCGCCTTGCTTGCAGCGTCTGGCCCATGCGCCGCAAAGACCCATTGGTGTGGGAGATGGCATTACCTAACGGCCGCGTGTGGCGATTCTGCTGATACCTTCCGATTAGCTGCATCACAGCGGACGGCGAGTTGCTAGCTGACCGTATTCCATTCATGTTAGATCGCGATACTACCTACTCTGGTGATAATTGGACCTTTAATGGGAAACGTCTCGTTAGCATCGGTTTGAAGATGCCGCCCAACAAAAGATCCGCCTACTCGTTGCAGCCGGGTGGAGAATTCGGACACGCCACAGTATCTTTTCTCTTCGCGTCGCGGAAGTTTACCCCCGAGCCGGATCTACTCATCACGCCGGTGGCTTCTTAGGGTTCCAAACTGATTTGCGAGGAAGTATATGATCGCGAGCCTGAGCTGCGCTACTGGGCTGGACGAAGAACATATTCGTCGCTGCCCGAGTGGGCGATCGCAATCAGCCTTCGTCGGCAGTCGGAAGAGGCTTGTGTCCGACCTATCCGGAACACGTACAAGGAGGCATATTCGCTTCGAGGATCAGAAGCAGTCTGAATCGGAAGTCCCCGCATGGCTATGGACGATGGCCACAGGTCGCTGACGCTTTTGTGTCGCTGCACACACAGCTCAGTGCACGGCTCGGACTGCTGAAGTGCGCACCGCGGTTGATGCCGTCAGGCGATGACGGCCATATCATATCGGTGTAAGGACAGCCGATGATTAGCCTTGTTCGCGCCCATCGCTCCATGCAATCGTGCATTGTTGCGCCTGCCACCAAGACTCTCTACCCAAACGGGTTGGCCGGACTGAAAGAGGAGCGTTCGGCAACCTGGGTGGTCGTGTTAACCTATGGGATTGGCGACACCTTCTTTGTTCTTGTGAGCTCGTCTTCGGAAAGCATCACCGTGCCGACGATACCGTCTCTCCCCAACTGCGCCATCTCTGCGTCCGAAAGCCCAAGAAGTTCTGATAGAATCTCTCTGTTATGCTGTCCAAGTGTTGGTGCCGCTCTGCGGATTGCATTGGGCCTTTCACCTTCCCGAATGGGTATGGACGGCTGCGGATGCCGGCCAATGAAAGCGCGTTCGGCGTCTTGCAGATAGCCGCGCGATTTGAGATGCCGATCACTGAGCAGATCAATTGGCAGGCGGGCGACGCCGGCCGCTATCCTTGCGGCCTGCAACTCGGACATTGCCTTGTCCGCATCGCGGGTGATCGTCCAGGCTGCGATCGCTTGTTCGATCAAATCCTCGCTATCACGGCGAGCTTCAGCGGTTTTCAGCGAAACGTCTTTGGCCCAGTCTGGCCGCCCAATGAGTCTGGCAAGCCTCTGCCACATGTCCTGGTCGGTCGCGGCTATTATGACCCAATTGTCCTCACCGGCACACCGGAAGCAGCCATGCGGCACGAACTGCGGATGTCGATTGCCGTATTTTACCGGCGGCGCACCGTCGATCGAATGGAGCGTGATCCATGGGGCTGCAAACGGCAGCATGCATTCGATCTGCGCAAGATCAATGAACTGCCCCCGCCCGGTGGTGCGAGCATGGATCAGCGCAACCAGAACTGCAGCGCAGCCGTTCAACCCACCTACGGCATCTCCAAAGGCAATGTGACTCATCACGGGAGGCCCGCCGGCCTTGCCGATCAGACTCGGCAACCCTGAGCCCTGCTCGAGAGTCGAACCATAGGCCCGGCAAGCGCGGCTGGTGCTGTTCGTGCCAAAGGCTGACATCGACATCATGACAAGTCGCGGATTGAGCGTTCTGAGCACATCGTACCCAAGCCCGAGTTTGGGCAGCACATCGACCGAATAGTTGTCGACGACAATATCAGCTCCCGCAGCAAGCCGCTTTGCAAGAGTGAGGCCCTGCTGTCGCGTCAGGTCAAGGGTGATGCCGCGCTTGTTCCGGTTTGCCATGCAGAAGCGCGCCCTCTTTTCATACATCCGGTCCTCGATATAAGCAGGCCGTCGGTCAACGCCACGCCACCAGTCCGGATACTGGATGGCCTCTATCTTGATGACGTCCGCACCAAGGTCAGCCAGTGTGCGCGTACACAAGGGCCCCGCCCAGCCCATCGAGAAGTCGACGACGCGAATTCCCTCCAATGGTGGCCCGCATGCGTCGATGAGGTCGGACGATGACGACACGGTGCCGGTGAACCGCCTTCCCATATGCGCTACGCTCTGCTGCTCCCCTGGGGCCGGAACTTTGCCGCCCCGGCGCGGCGGTGTCAGTGTCAGCCCCTGCATCGAGCCGGCCGTCTGGCCCTCCTCTTCTCCAAGCAGGACAGGCACGATCGCGCCGCGCTCTCTCTTCTCCGCGTCCTGCAACAGATCGGGCATTTCGGGCACCGGTAAGATCGGGATCTTGCGTTTCAGTCCTTCCGCAAACCACTCGCGCGCGGTGCGCGTTTTCAGCCTCGGAATGAACTGTCGTTCAATCCGTTGCATGTGTTGCAGACGATCGGCGCCCATGAACAGGGACGGATCGTCACGCAGTTCGGATAGCCCCAGCATATCGCAGAACGCCCGCCATTGCGCCGGAGTGATTGTTGTAACGCCGAGCCAGCCCTCTTTTGTTTTGTAGATGCCGATCGGAAAGTTCGGCCAGAAGCGGTTTATGCCAATTCGCCGCATCACATCCCCGTGCTCATACGCCTCGAACATCTGGTACTCGCTGAGGGCGAGGCTCGATTCGAAGACGCTGAGCGACCACGACCATCGTCTCCCACTGGGCCTTATTCCCGGAACCGTCGAAGCAGCCGCCGCGATGAAGCCCCACAGACCAGCTAAGATACCAGTCTGGAAATCCGGTGCGTGCAATGGCGGACCCTCGGCCGGTCCAGCCAGCTTGATGAGGCCGGCGAGCGCGCGTATCGTCGAATCGTTTGCGGCGAATCCTGCATAGGGCCCCTCGCGGCCAAACCAGCTTGCTTCAAGGTGAATCAACCCGGGGCGTTTCTGCCGGATCGCGGCGATATCAATGGAAGGGCACTCTGCGGGATCAATATCGCGGCCATCAATGAGAATGTTGCACTCTTCGATCAGCGCCGTCAGCTGCGCAACCGCGTCTGGGTCAGTGACATCGATGATAAGGCTCGACTTGTTGAAGTTCAGGAATGCAAACCAAGCGCTCTGGCCAGAAGGCGTGAGTGGCGCGCTAGCGCGGAGTGGATCTCCATCTGGCGGCTCGACTTTCTGAACATCGGCACCGAAGTCGGCAAACATCCGCGCGCAATAGCTGGTTGCCGCCGAGCTACCGATCTCGACGACGCGCAGATGAGAAAACACTTCCATCTGGGGCTCCATTTTCCATCGATCTGATACTGCGCAATGTCACTTGCTCACGACGCTAGCTTGCAGACGCGGCGAGCGTGGTGCGGTTTACCAGGCCATCGGCGGAAGAGGCCGGACTGCGATCCAGTGCGTACAAGCCCTCATCCAGCGCTGGCATCTTTCCGAAAGCGATGACTTGGTTGATACTAACCATCGCGAAAGCATGAAAGCCGACACGAGAAGAGCCCGTCTCCGATTGACCTATTCGCTCCTGTCGATCCATCTTCTCCATCTACCCGCGCGACTATATGCCGTTTGCGCCGCGAGACAGTTGAGGACACGGTGAGCGCGGGCGACTCCAGCATTGTCGACTTTCAAACGCGAAATGCATCGGCTTACGCGGCGAACTCGCCGCCTGTCATATCGATGGTGGCGCCCGTGATAAACCCCGCCATCGCCGAGGCCAGAAAGCTTACGACATGCGCCACCTCCTCAGCAGTTCCAAAACGGCCGACCGGAATTCTGCTGAGAGCCGTGCGGTTCACCGCGGCCTCGGGTGGTCCAGTCAGATCGCTGAGAATCCGTCCAGGAGCGATACAGTTGACCGTGATACCATATGGCGCGAGATCCCGCGCGGCAGCGCGGGTTAGGCCGACCATTCCCGCCTTCGAAGCGGCATAATGTGGCCCAGCGATCATAGGCATAGCACGCCCCGCGAGTGACCCGACATTGATGATGCGTCCATTGCCTTTCGCAATCATTGCAGGCGCCAAGAGCCGCATGAGAATGAAGGAGCCGCTGAGATTAACCTCGATGACCCGCGCCCATTCATCGAGCGACGTCTGCGAAAGCCAAGGTGCATTTTGGTCCACGCGCTTGGGGGAGATGCCAGCATTGTTTACCAAAATCCCTATTTCGCCCCAACGCTCTTGGATACGGCCAACAAATCCCTGCACATCACCGTGTCGAGTTACGTCAATGCTCTCGGCGTAGAGCCGATCTTCCGCGCAGCCGAGAATATTAAGCGCCCGCTTCACATGATCTGCTTTTGTCGCAACAAAGGCGACGCGATAGCCATCGGCCAACAACCGGCGTACGATCTCCAGTCCAATCCCGCGCGCTCCTCCAGTCACAAGCGCAACCCGCCGCTCGCTTTGCTCGCCGAGTTTTTCTGGCTTCGGCATGTTTAGACAATCGCAACCGGCGTTACGAGCGAGTAACGCCCTGTTGAGAACAATGGCCCGAACAATCCACAGACGTCTAGGGCGTCGAATAATGGATTGAGATTTGACGAGCCTTTATCAGCCTTCCTGGTATAAGGTGATAGAAACCGTACCGGGCAGCGCGATGAATTCGTCCTCTGAATCATTACATCACCTCAAAGGGTATGGCTTTCCCGTCGTTTGAGCCACAGCTTCCAAGATGCAGTCGCACAATCGCGCTATATCTTTGTCTTCATGATCGGCCGTAATGCACACTCTGATCCCTGCCTCTCCCTGCGGGACCGTCGGAAAGAATGTCACCGAAGTATAGAAGCCGGCATCGAGGAGTAACTTGGCGATTGCAATCGCCTTGGTTTCCGATCCTATTGCAATCATCCTTATGGGGAATAACTCTCCTTGCTGGCCAGTTGCAACATGACGATCGAATTCCTTGATACGCTGCGCTAACCGCCGCTGCCGATCGCCAAGTTCTGCCGAATGGTGAATTTTGCACGATCCGAGCGCCGCGCCAACCGCCGCCAGGTTAGGGGGTACGGAAAACGCATAGGGAATGCAGTACCTTCGAAAGAGCGTCTCTTGATCAGCCGTTCCGAGCATCACCATGCCGCCCGATGCGCCAAAGCCCTTGGCCAGCGAGGCTACTATGATCGTGCGGTCCCCCAAGACTTCCGGAAACTGAGAGCGAGCAAATCCTTCCCCTTGGCGTCCGACGATCGATATGCCGTGCGCATCGTCGATATAAAGAAAGAGCCCGTACCGTTCCTGGAGTTGACGCAGCTCCTTGAGCGGCGCATCTCCTCCCATGGAGTAAACACCATCGCATACATAGACAACCGCTGAATGGCTGCGGCACAAGCGTTCCAGAGCGTCGAGGTCGTTGTGCGCAATTGTTTCCACCCCCGTTTCATCAGCAACCACGGGCTTGTGATAGGCCAGCGATAAGTGCGCAAGGCGGTCGAACACGACAAGCGGCTTTCTTCCACCAGTCAATTCGCCCGACGCAAGGAGTGGCATCGCACCTAGATTCGCGAGCATGACAGTGGAAAAGGCGATCACGCGTGCGGAGAACATCTCCGACAGGATTGTTTCAAGTTCTGCCAGAAGATCGAAATTGAGCCGCGTTCGTGCGCAGGACCAATGCAACGACCGATGCGCCTCGATCGCGTCGATCGCGGCAGCGACAATGACGGGATGATTGTCCAAGCCAAGATATGAACATCGCACGAAATCAATTTTTTCCGGTCGCCCCTCAAGTGAACCTGAGCCAAGAGCGAAAGCACGCCCCATCGTCGAACGTCCGTAGATGGCCATGAGACCTGCCTCATGGGCTGCATCGAAATAGGGACGGCTCGTTTTGATCATGTAAGCAGTGTTGCGAAAATGTCCGGCCGGCCGACCATCCTCAGAGAGCGAGCTCCGCTGTGGCATTTGATGCTCCGTTGCATGCGGTTGGAGGGGACGGCTGAGTAGCGCGGTCGGCACTTGGGCGACCGCTTGTACTGGATTTTTGCGCAGCTCAACTGCCTTCTTTCTCAAAAGCGACTTAACCATTGGCGAGTTTGCTTGGGCAGCCACCAAGTCCGATAGGCCAGGGCGGACATGTAATTGCCGCGCTTTCCATTGCGACACAAATCGCTCGTAGGCAATCAACATCTCGTAGTCGCGCAACGCCTTGCTGTGGTAGGCATAGGCTGGACCACGCCGGCTACCCTTCTGCCATTATAGCGGTGGTTGGACATGAGGCTAGGCGAAGACAGCTGACCATGCTCGCAAGCATTGGATTTCCGAGGCGACGATCTACAATTGGGAGGCCAATTTTGACGGTATGGAGGTCTCCGAGGCCGAAACGACTGAAGGCCTTGGAAGAGGATAACGCGAAGCTGAAGAAGCTCGGGGTGAGCAGATGCTCAATGCGGCCGCGCTTCGCGAGCTACTTTCAAAAAATGGTAGGGCCCGCCGCCAAGCGCGCTGCCGTCACGCATCTGCAGGTCGTCGAGAGCCTGTCGGAACGGCGGCCCTGCTCGATGGTGAGCGCGAATCGGAAGATGATCCGCCATTTTTCCAGCCGCCCTCCTGAGGCAGAGCTGGGAGCCGGCTGCGAGATTTCGCCAACGAGCGCAGGCATTTCGGCTAACGCCGGCTGTTCGTCGGCGGGAGACCGCCGTCGGGGATCAACCGGATCTACCGGCTTTATCGCGAGGAAGAGTGGCCGTCCGGACCTGCTCGGCGCAAGGCGTGGGGACCCGGGCCCCGATCTTGGTGGAGGTCAGATTCAGCGCGCGACTTGCTCACGGCCAGTTCGCTAACGGCCGGCGCTTCCACGTCGTCTCTTGAACAAGCCAGGAGCACTCTACGAACGCAGGAATCCTGCTTTCACCTGACGCTTCTGGCTCGCAAGGCTCGGGAACAGTGATGACGAAACAATTGGATCAACATGTCGTAAGCTCGGCCGGCGTGTGATGTCCTCTCGGTTAGCGACTGCTTCGATCTCCCTTGTCACTTGGCGGATCCGTTCTTCGAGGCGGCAGAGATCGTTGTAGTGATCGCCGACCAGACGCCGCATCATTGGTGAATCTTCCATCTGCGGAAAACAAGGTCATGAGGCTGCTGCTGCCAGTCAGCGCGCCAGAAAGGCAGTCGCTGCCTCTGTCACAAATCTTCTCCGATTGCGGGGGGCATTCGGCGCTCGTGGCAAAAAATTGATGAACTCGAGCAAGCTGTTTCCAGCAACAAAAGCCTCATTAGCGGGCTTGGCATAATCCCTGATTACCGCAAGGCGAGCCGCGCTCCAGGCGCAGAAGGCCATCCGCAGGCGGACGCCGCGTGAAGCGAACATCTCCAACAGCTCCGCAGTACCCAGAGGTTGCCTGGGCAGCTCACAGGCGCAGCTGACCAAATCTGATCAACCCCTGCTGTAGCTAGCGAAGATTACGCGCGCGGCTTCCTCCGACAATCATTCCCCGCCATCAACAAGCGCGGTCGATTTGATCGCTGCTGCGCGAGAAGATAAGAACTTTACCTAAGATAGGTGCCGCGCCCTCCAAGCCGCGGCGAAATCGACGCACTCCAGCGGGTCCGCTTCTCCTGCAACGACTGCGGGCGCTCCGACGCCGACTGCGGAGGAAGTCAATGATTTTGCAGCATCGGTGATCACTTGCGCGGCGACTTCGGTTGGCGAGGAATTGGCCCAGCCCGGCACTCGAGCCCGGCGCGCATGTCAAGCTGGAGCCGTAAGCGGGGCCGCTCCCTTTAATCAGCGCGGGCCTTTTTGAGCGAGACAGGAGGTGTAGCCCGTCTTGCGTATTGCCGAGCCGAGAGCATCACGAAACACATAGTCCGCCGGCATCCGGCCCGTGTTCTGCTAACGGATTCATACTCACGAGGTGTGCGCGACATACACTTCCCGGCATGTTCACGGACGAGGTTTGTAGATAGCACATGAACTTGATCGTATCGCTCCCATTCTGATCACAGACTACTCGCATGAGCTCCAACCTGTGCAATCAGAACTGATAGTAGAACTCCGTTGCCGTTTGAGCGATTCCTCCAGCTTGAGGAATATTTGCTGCCCAGGCAAGGCCAGAGCCGATTGGCGGCCAATAGCCGAAACTTTGGAGTCGCATGCTGGTTTCGAATTTGCGATGTGAGTAGCACGACAAATCCGACATTCGCTTTCCGATCGCGAGCCGGAGAACGGCGGGATCGCAGTCACTTGAATGGGAATCGAGGACCTGAATCACCATGACGCTTTGCTCAGATGACAGCTCACACTCATATGAAACAACCCATATTGGAGCGATTGTTTTTGTCGGCAGAAATCGGGCCGGCAACTGGGTTGCTCGCGAAACACGCGGCGCGTTTGGCGGCTTTTTATCGACCGCGCTGAAGCTCTGAAATACGCTCTCTTCAAGAACGAAGGCGGTCCAGAGAACATCATCGAAGTGGCGCGTGAGATCGAGTTCGAAATTCCCAGGCCATGAACTGCAGAACACAAAGGATTGACTGCCCTTCTGCATTCGCCGCCCCGTCGGAGCCGGGCACTCGCAAACGATGTTCTTGAGCGTGCGTACTGCAACCTTCAAGGTAAGCATCTTTAGCCGTCCTACCTCGCTTCGTGCGACAGCCTAAGCCAGGAGAAGAACGCACCATCGACTATCCATCTGGCACGCGTTTCATTACGGAATCATACCACAATTCAACGAACCGGTCGGTTTCATCTGCATCGATCATTTGAGCTGGAAGGCGTCGCGGGCCTAAGCCCATCTCTTGCGCACAGAGACTCAGAAACGCCCGGAGCGGCGCGTCCGCCGCAAACATGTTCGAGCTTATCTATCCGCTATATCATCGGAAGTACGCAACCTTTTGCATTTAAGCCAGCCAGCTTGGTGAGAATCGCCCGCGCTTGGATCAGCGCAGACGCTGGAATATGGCGCAAGTTCCACGAACAGCACGCTTTTGGAAATGGATTCGCGGAAGTCCCAGCCGTCTAAACCGGCTTTCCGATGACGACGACTTCAGTAGCGGAGCTGCCACGATCAACTCTCCTCAAATTTGTGCACACGCATATGACCGCTGGCGTCCGCAGCAGGGGGGACGGACCGATCACTACGTTAACCTAGGCAGCCGACTGGCCGTCGAGCTTTCAAGAGCGTTATGCCCCGGATCTAACCTCGCCTAGTGGTCCACAGCGCGCCGTGACGATCGGCGATGAAAATTGTAGCGCCGTCCATAGCTCGACAGCTGCAGTGCGTGATCCGCCTCGCATTCCGCCGGAGCAACCGACAGTTACCCCTTACATTCGCTAGATCTACAGCGGCAACGCCAAAGCGGCCGCTACTTTAGATAAGACCTAAACGCCGCGCCTTGACCACGCACTGCGTCCGGCTGGTCGTTTCCAACTTTCGCATCGCATTCTTGACATGGAAGTTGACGGTGTTCTCGCTCACGTTCAGGATGACTCCGATTGCCCATGATGACTTTCCCTGCTCGATCCATCGCAAACACTGTTTTTCCCGTTCCGACAGCACAACCTCTTGCACATCCGCCATGATTTTCTCCTGGCCTCGACAGAACAGGAGAGCCATTAGCAAATGCGATGCCACTCAGTGGCGCCAGCAAACACGGGGAAGTAGGATGACTTCCTCGACGATTGCCTCAACATTCGCGCGAGGCCGCCATTCCATTGCAGCCTTGTCGACGGGCTTGCGACATATGTCGCAAACATAACATCAGCACTGCGAGAATCGTGGCTGTCGATATTGTGTCCAAATCTACGTGAGCCGGATATCGCCCTTTCACTAAATACTCCTCCTTCCAAGGAGTGGGGAATTCTCCTGGGCCGTAGGACCAGGCTCGCGAACCCAGGTCATCCATTTGCAACCAAGGCCCTTCTTTCCAGCCTTTTGGGGAATCCCATTCAACCGAAAGCGAAAGCTTTGCCTTCGGCGCCGCCCCCCGCAATTATGCAAATCTGCGCGTCTCAAAAAACTACCAATGCTGGTCATGATCGGCGTTTCCCCAAAAAGACATGAACTGTGACGTTGGCGCGAATCGAGGATCGGCTTCCAGAATTTAGGTGCGGATTCCGACGAAGTCGCCCGGGTGTACCGATTTGAAGTCGCCTGGGGACTCCGAGACGATGTCGCCCACCTCTCCGATTTGATCTCGCCCGGGGGCGAGGCGTTCTGGCCGGTTGGTTCTCTGGCATCGGTCAAGCCGCGTGGTCAATCTGGAATCGGGGCTTGAATCTGTTTTTCTTCTGCTGCGGTTGCTGTGGGCATGTGGGCAACGCCTTGGCGTTGTCCAAGCGAAGCGGCATGTCCACAGCGCCACGGGCTCAGGCCTTTCAGGCGGATTGCCGGGTTCGACGCAAGCTTTCGCGAGAGATCGAGCCGATGGGCGTTGTGGACGAGGCGATCGAGGATGGCGTCGGCGTAGGTGGGGTCGCCGATGAGCGCGTGCCACTGGTCGACCGGGAGTTGGCTGGTGACGAGGGTGGAGCGGCGGCCGTAGCGATCCTCCAGGATCTCCAAGAGGTCGTGGCGGGAGCCGGCATCGAGCGGGGCCAGGCCCCAGTCGTCGAGGATGAGCAGATCGACGCGACCGAGCGCGCGCAGCGGGCGCGGATGGCGGCCGTCGCCGCGGGCGAGCGCCAGGTCATCGAACAGACGCGGGACGCGCTGGTAAAGGACAGAGCGATTGTCGCGGCAGGCCTTGTGGCCGAGCGCCGAGGCAATCCAGCTCTTGCCGACGCCGGCCGGACCGCAGATCAGCAGGTTGGCGTGGTCGTCGATCCAGCGGCCCTCGACGAGGCTGGCGAAGAGCGCGCGATCGAGACCGCGCGGGGTGCGGTAGTCGACATCCTCGACACAAGCCTGCTGGCGCAGCTTGGCGTGACGCAGGCGGGCGGCGAGCCGCTTGTCGTGACGCAGCGAGACTTCGCGTTCGAGCAGCAGCGCGAGCCATTCGGCGTGACCGAGGCTCGCGGCCTCGCCGGTGGCCTCGATGTCGACAAAGGCTTTGGCCATGCCGTGCAGGCCGAGCGCGTTGAGCCGGTCGAAGGTCGGATGGGTGAGCAAGGGATCATCTCCTAATTGTAGTAGCGCGGTCCGCGGATGTTGGAGTGCAGGATCGGCAGGTCGTCCGCGGAACGCTGGGGAGCAGGACGCCGATCGAGATTGTTGGCGAGGATCGATCTGACCGAGCCATAGGTGCGCGAGCCGATGTCGATCGCCCGCGCGGCTGCCGCGTCCAGGCGCTCGCGTCCGTAGGACGCGGCGAGCCTGAGGAAGCCGAGACAGGCGCGGAACCCCTGCTCGGGGTGCGAGCGCTCGTCGAGAATGAGGTCGCACAATGCGCTGGTCGCCGGGCCGATCGCGGCGGCGTCCTGACGGATGCGCACGATGGTCCAGCCGGCATAGCGGCGATGGCTGGAAGCCATATGCTCCGGCACGGTGGTGTGCTTGTGATTGCCACTCATGCGCTGATGCGCGGCAATCCGCTCGCCCTTGTGGAAGATCTCGACGGTGCGGGCGGTGAACCGCACCTCGACCTCGGCACGCACGAAGCGATGTGGAACGCTGTAGTAATGCTTCTCCACCTCGACGTGGTAGTCGAGGCTCACGCGGCGGATACGCCACTCGGCTCGCACGTAGGGGCTCGCCGGCAACGGCTTGAGCGCCGGCCGGTCGACCTCCTCGAGTAGCCGGCGGCGCGTCACGCCGAGCCGCCGGATCGGCCGCTCCTCGTTGAGCCTGGTGAGCAACTCGCCGATCGCCTCGTTGATCTCGGCGAGGCTGTAGAAGACACGGTGGCGCAGCCGGCCGAGCAGCCAGCGCTCGACGATGAGGACAGCCTGCTCGACCTTGGCCTTGTCGCGCGGCTTGCGTGGTCGCGCCGGCAAGACGGCCGTGCCGTAATGCGCCGCCATCTCCGCATAGGTGCGATTGATCTGCGGGTCGTAGAGGCTCGTTCTTGATGACCGCGACCTTGGTATTGTCAGGCACCAAGAGCGCCGGCACGCCGTCGATCGCCGCCAAGGTGCCGACGTGGGCGCTGATCCAGTCAGCAAGCCCCTGCGTCCACGTCGCCTGCGCATAGGTGAAGTTCGAGGCGCCAAGCACGGCGACGAAGACCTGCGCCGTCCTCCGCTCGCCAGTGAGGCGATCGACCACCACCGGCACGCCGTCGCCCGCGTAGTCGACGAACAGTTTGTCGCCGGCCGCGTGCCGCTGGCGCATCGTCACCGACAGGCGCCCCTCCCAGGCGCGGCAGAGCTCGCAGAAGCGCGAGTATCGGTATCCGCCGGGCTCGGCGGCAATGTACTCCTCCCACAGGATCGACAGCGTCACGTGCTTACGCTTGAGCTCGCGGTGCACCGCCGCCCAGTCGGGCTCGGCGATGCGGCGGTGACCCTGCCGGTTGCCGTTGCCGGTCTTGGCGAACAGGCGGGCCTCCAGGGCCGCGTCCGTGAGTTCGTCGGGCAACGGCCAACTCAGGCCTGCTGCCTCGAACCGCCGGATGGTCAACCGCACTGTCGAGGGCGCCGCGCCCATCCGCCGCGCAATCTCGCGGCTCGGCAGCCCAGCCGCCTTCATCCTGATCACATCGCGGACACGGCGCATCGCAAGCCTCTCCGTCGGCATCCAGGGTCCCCCTTCGCAAAGCCGAAAGGACGGACCCTATGGGAGCCAGAAGAGGCCGCGTCACCCGGGCGACATCATCCCGGAATGCCGGGCGAGATAGTCTCGGAACGGGTGGGCGACTTCACATCGGAATGGTGGGCGAGATCATCTCGGAACGATGGGCGACATCGAGCGGAATCCGCATTTAGGCATGCAGCATCAACCACAAGCCGTTGGGCCTACAGCAAGTCGCCAAATGCGCACGGCAGTCGCTTGTCGAATGCTTCGCGCCCGGGCCTGCTCGAATGATGATCTGTCGTTTCTGATGGAAGCGCGTGCTGGCCTGTCTGCCACGATTGCCCAGCGCTGAGGATTCAAGGGGACCTGGGCCTCTGGTTTGTCGATTGCCAGTTCGCGCGGCTATCGTGACGCCAATGAAGCTTCATGGACCCAGTTCCTCCAGAGCGTCGAACGCATAGTGGCCTCAGCAGAGCCACCTGTGCTCGTTGACGGTGACGGCGGCTTCGGCAATTTCCGACGTACTTGAACGCCAATCTCTGCCTATCGAAGCGCGCATCTCCACAATCGTCTGGAGCAATCAGTCCATGCGAGCTACGGCAGCTGAAATGCGGCGCGTCTGCGATAGCAGCGCAGCTCAAGAGAGCATTGCGAACATTGAATCTTCCATCGAGCCCCGATCGCTTGTAGTGCTCGAACAGCTCGGTCGAGGACCGTCCCTGCGCGCAATCCCATCCCGGACAAGGTTTCCAAGGTCTTCAAGATGTGCGAGGGCCGCATGGTCTAAATGCCGCATCGCGGCAAGCCCAGCCGTTATGGAGAGAGGATTAGCGGAAAATGTACCTTGCGCGAGCAGTGGCCGACCGGCGGAGGCGTCAAATACTTCCATGACCTCGTGCCGACCACCGATTGCTCCAATCGGCAAGCCGCCACCGATGATCTTCCCCATTGTGATGAGGTCCGAAATGAGACCATACAAGGCCGACGCTCCCTCGAAGCTCTGCCTAAGATTCAGCACCTCGTCAGCAATTACCAGAACGCCGTTCATACGAGCGGTCTCTTGGACTGCCGCCAAGAAGTCAGGCTTTGGTGGAATTAGTCCTGCGCGGCTTTGCAGTGGATCTATGATGACAGCGGCAAGATCCCTGCCGTGCAAAGACAGCAATCGGCGCGCGGCATCGGCGTCATTGAACCGCATCACAATGACATCATCCAGCGCACTCGCGGGCATTCCGCGATAGGACGGCGTCGACCTGGGACCACTCGGACTGCCCCAATTGTCCGGCGTCGCTGCAAGACTTACCTCAGCCCAGTCGTAGGCGCCATGATACGCCCCCTCCAGCTTTGCGATCAGGCCGCTTTTGTGTGATCGCTGGCGCAGCTTATCCCGTCGCTAACCGTTCTCGATGTCGGCGCGATTGCCTGTGAGCCTGTTGTCTCAAGAAACCCATATTCTTCTTGCGACGTTGAACGTCTGCTGACCGGTCGGCGTACTCTTCTCACACAGCGACCGGCTGGCTAGATGGCCTGCCTTTCGGCACTTGGCGAGGGATCTCGCGGAGAGGCGCTCAATTCATTCTTGTCATGATGATCGACAAGTCGTTGCAGTTCCTCCGAGGTCAACCAAACAAGCAAGTCGTCATCCACGATGTTCTCTTCAATGAGATGCAGCACCGACCCACCTTCCTCGTAGTGCGCATGTCCGTATTGCGCCAGAACACCTTTGGACAGCAGCCAGCGCTCTGCCAGTCCGACCACGAAGTCCGGGTTCCACATCGCGAACGAAATACCACGTAAAACTGCAGCCATGATCTCAGGCATGCCCTGGCCTCTGAAATCTTTTCGTAACCAAAAATCCCCGTGATAAGCGACCTTTCCAGTAATCTTCCTCGCCGTCGGCGCGGTACACCTGCAGCGATCTTGAGGATGCGCATGCATTGCGGGATCGGCATAGAACGCCCTCAGGGACTCAAGATTCGATGCAAAGTTGCTATCCTTCAGATCGTAAAGCCGCGCAGCCTCCACCAATACCACATCGTCTAGCTTGTCGAGACCCATCATCCAATAACCCTGGCCCGGCTTGATCGGCGATCGATCTGGCCGGAAATTTGGGTATGTCCGCTTTTTAGTCGGAAGAGCACTCGTAATGCTAACATACTTATCAAAATCGAATCCGACCGAAAGCTTGATGCCTTTCTGAGCGGCTAGATCATCATATATCCGAATAAAGCGTGAGACGTTCAGAATGTTGACTACGCTTTTCATGGCTGCGCTTGTCCTGTCCTGTTGAGCATCTCAATGGCTACACGGAACCGTCAGCGTACAGCGTCGGCCGCGAACCGCGCTACTACCTACTTCGGTTGGCGACGATGGATTCTTGCTGCTGCGAGCCACTCAATTTGACAAGCATGCGATTTTCGTTTTTCAGGCGATCGGGTCAACCTAGCGCGAGGTATGCCTCACAACCTTGCAACCGCAGTACGACACGATTCATACTCCGCGACAGAGCAGTGGCGTGCTCAGCCGGGCATAATAACCGACAGCCGCACGCGACCCAGCGTATTGCATAAGCGATCGCGCGGTCTCTTTACAAAAAGCCAGGCCTGCAGCTTCTCGTCACGCCAGAACCTGGCCGCTCGAGAGGCACTCGCCGGTTCTGGCTTACAACCACAGGAGCGGCGCTCCGAGTGCCTACTCTAGGCGGATTTGAAAGGTAGGGCTCCAACTGCCCCCCGTCTAAAGAGGTACAATCGGTAGGCAGCATACGGCTTGCGCTTGCGAGCAAAGCTTACTTATACTCGCGCTCCGTCCACGGCGGAAAATAGTCCGGCAGATCCGCTGGGCCCCTGTCTTTGAATACGGCATGTCGCTTTTCCAGGAAAGCCACCACTCCCTCCTTGGCATCAGCGCAACAACCGCGCGCATACATGCCGCGGCTTTCAAGCTTCTAGCTTCCATGGTGTCGTCGGCGCCTAGCATGCGCCACATCATCCGCCGGATTAGTGTGACACAGGTGCCGTCCTCTCCGCGATCTAAACGGCTAACGCACGCTCTGCTGGCAACAGTTCGTCCTGTCGCACGATCCTGTTAATCAGGCGACCGGCGAGAGCCTCCTCTGCCGAAAATATCCGGCGGCTCAAGGACCACCATTCGAGCGCCTGGGCAATGCCGACCACGCGGCGTAAGAACCAGCTTGAGGCGCCCTCGGAACGAGCCCACGCCGCGAGAACACGAAGCCAAAGCGCGCGGCATCAGTGGCGACCCGAATATCCATCGCAGGTTGCATCGTCGCCCCATGCCGACGCTCCATTAACAGCAGCGATTACACGCTTGAATGACCTGAATATCCGGATTGCAAGCTTGCCCCCAGCGTCGCTGACCATAAAACCGCTGTAGTCCACCTTCCCATCGGGCAGCCGCTTCACTGGCCCGCGCCGCACGTCCGGATCGAATGTATCGCCGCCCAAGGAAAGGTCGGCGCCAGCGCAAAGGCACGCGCGGCCCCGGCAACAACGACTGTGAGGACGTCATTATCCATCGGCGCATCGAACGCCATCGACGATTTCTCGCTTCATGAGAGCGGTACAGGCGTTCAGCTTGTCTGGTCGATTCAGCGTAATCGTGAGGATTTCTCGTCAATCTCATACTTGATCGTCTCGTAGATGGTATTGCTTCACCGCTTGACACGCGCTCTTTATGCGTCTGGTCACGAAGACCTGGTCCGTTTCAGCGCCTGATTCAATGACTGATCGAATATTTCAAGGCCGTGATCGAGCGTTTCACAATCGATCGTAAGTGCAGGCAAGAATTTCACGACCTGATCGGCCGGTCCGCATCGTTCGACCATCAGTCCTCTCTCGAAGGCACCGCGTACTGTCGCGGCTGCAATCTCCGGTATTTGGCAATCAAATCCGAACGCCATGCCGCGGCCCCGGACCGCAAAGCTATTTCCGTACTTGACTGCGATGGTCTCGAGCCGGTGCCGCATAAATTCTCCTAACCGCAGCACCTCTTGCCCGAAGGTCTCGTCCCGCCAATAGAGATCTATCGCTGCCATCGCCGCGGCTAGCGCAAGGTTATTCCCGCGAAACGTACCAGTGTGTTCTCCCGGCTGCCATGCGTCGAACTCTTTTTTGATCAGCACCATCGACAGTGGCAGGCCGTAGCCGCTTAGGGATTTTGACAAGACAATGAGATCTGGCGACAGATCAGCGAACTCGAAGCTAAAGAAATGGCCCGTTCGACCACAACCCATCTGGACGTCGTCAACTATGAACAGAGCGCCGGCACTCTTCGCTACGGCTTGAACTGCCTGTAACCATTCTCTGCCGGCGACGTTGATACCTCCTTCGCCTTGGACCGTTTCGACGAGGATGGCAGCTGGGCAATCGATGCCGCTACTCTCGTCGGCCAGCACTTTTTGCAGGTAGTCCGCTGTATCGACGTCAGGACCAAGATAGCCGTCGTACGGCATGAACGTTACACCGGATAGCGCAACGCCGCTGGCTGTCCGGCAAGCGCGATTACCGCTCGCGGCCATGGCCCCGAGGCTCATGCCATGATACCCATTCGTAAATGAGACAATATTCTGGCGTCCTGTGACTTTGCGGGCGAGCTTGATAGCGGCCTCGACCGCATTGGCTCCGGTTGGCCCCGTAAACTGGAAGCAGTACTCCAAATTTCGCCTGGCAAGTATGACGATATTAAAAAGCTGCATGAAGTCGATCTTTGCGGGAGTTGCCATGTCAAGGCCATGGACGACGGCGTCCGATGCCAGATAATCAGCGATGGCACCTTTAATCCTGTGATTGTTATGGCCGTAATTCAACGTTCCAGCTCCGGAGAGGAAGTCCACGACCTTTCGACCATCCTCCGTCAACATAATTGAGCCACGTGCTCGGCTAAAGACTGCGGGAAACGAGCGAGAGTAAGAGCGAACATTCGACTCCAGCTCATCCAACGCTTGAATCTTATGCGATCCGTTCATCGCTCTAGCCATATATCACCTCTTTGCCAAGGCAAGTGATCAGCCAACTAGTGAGTTGTCCTTGGTGAGACCAAGGTTCGCCGCTTCTATCCCGGCAAGTCCATTACCTGAGATCCAGGAGCAACGAAGCTGGCAAAACTGATAGTAGTCTCCGCCCCAGAATCATGCGCAAGGCGTGTTCGCTATTCGGAGGATCAGAGCACTAGGATTGAGCGTCTTTCAGCGATGACCGCAGTACGCGCGCTCGCTTCGTCTTCAGCAGCGGCCGCATAGAAGTGGGAGGCTGGTTCTCTTGCGCGATAAGGACGCTTCCCGTGCATACTTGTCCATTATCCTGGATCGACACGTAACCCGCTCCAAGGTGGCTCCGTGACAAGTCCGTAGAGGCCTCTGCACTCAGCGGGTAGAGACCTGAAGTCGCTCGAGCTTGCGTGCTCCTGGAGCAAAGTGGGCCAAAATGCACTGGACATGGTACGACCGGTTAGTTTCGGTACATCTTCTTTTCGGTTGCGAAGTCTGGCTCGGACAACATGGTCGTGCCAATAATCTGATCTTTCGCCAATTGCGTGATCTCGTCGTCGGAGAGCCCAAGAAGCTCAGACAGGATTTCTCTATTGTGTTGTCCGAGCGTTGGCGCCGCCGTGCGGACCAGATAAGGCTTTGCGCTGTCACGAATGGGCATCGACGGCTGCGGATGAACGCCGATGAAGGGGCGTTCGAGTTCCTGCAGAAAGCCACGCGAGCGGAGATGCGGATCTTTTAGCAGGTCAATCGGCAAGCGGGCTACACCGGATGCAACTTTTGCGGCTTGCAATTCGGCCATGGCGTCATCCTCATCGCGATTGACCGTCCAAGCTTCGATGGCTCTTTCAATTTCGTCCTCAATGGCTCGACGGGCCCCGGTAATTCTCAGCGATGCATCCATCGCCCAGTCCGTTCGACCAATGAGCGTGGCAAGCCTCTCCCACATGTCATCGTCGGTAGCTGCAACTATGATCCATTTGTCTCCGCCCGCACACCGAAAACAGCCATGTGGCACGAATTGTGGATGTCGATTGACATATTTGGGCGGTGGTGCAACTTCACAGTGTAGCGGCGACGCGGCCTGGGCACACCGCAAGCCGCTGATAGACTGAACCGTGATCCATGGTGCCGCGAACGGCATCAGACATTCGACTTGGGCTAGATCAATGAACTGGCCTTGCCCAGTCCGGCGCGCATGAATCAATGCAGCCAGCACCGCTGCGCAACCGTTCAAACCTCCGACGGGGTCGCCAAGAGCGATGTGAGTCATAACGGGTAGTCCATCGGCCGTGCGGATCACACCGGGAAGCCCTGAACCCTGCTCGAGGGTTGAGCCGTAGGCTCGGCACTCGCGATGGGCGCTTTTCGTCCCAAATGCCGACATCGACATCATGACCAGCCGGGGGTTGTGAGCCCTCAGCACGTTGTAACCAAGCCCGAGTCTTGAGAGGACTTCGACTGAAAAATTGTCAACTGCAATGTCGGCTCCTGCCAACAAACGTTTTGCAAGAGCGAGCCCCTGCGGGCGCTTCAAGTCGAGTGTAATTCCCCGCTTGTTTCGGTTGACCATGCAGAAGCAGAGCGCCTTTTCGTACATTTTGTCAGTCACGTAGCCAGGACGCCGGTCAACTCCGCGCCACCAATCCGGATACTGGATGGCCTCGATCTTGATCACATCTGCTCCCAGGTCGGCCAGTGTGCGCGTACAAAGAGGGCCCGCCCAACCCATTGTGAAGTCGACGACTCGAATGCCGTGCAAAGGTCCCCGATCAGCACGTAGGCTCAGAGCCACATCAGATTTGTCAGACGCGTCCGTTCGGCTGCCTGCGAACACCTGCTGCTCGCCCGCGGCCGGCACTTTTCCGCCCTGCCGTGGCGGGGTCGATGTCAGTCGCAGCATTGAGCCGACCGTCAGTCCTCCTTCTTCACCCATCCGGACAGGCACGATTGCGCCGCGAGCCCGTCGCTCCGGGTCTTCGAGGAGATCGGATATTTCCGGCACCGGTACGATCGGGATCTTGCGTGTTAACCCTTCCGCAAACCATTCGAGTGCAGTCCGTGTTTTCAGCTTCGGAATGAACTGTCGTTCGATAACGTCGGCATTTCGCAGGCGACCTTCGTTGAAGGCCAGCGCCGGCTCATCACGCAATTCGGGCAAGCTGAGCATATCGCAGAACGCGCGCCATTGTCCCGGCGTGACGGTCGAAACGCCGAGCCAACCTTTTTTAGTTGGATAAATGCCGACTGGAAAGTTCGGCCAGAAGCGGTTAATGCCCATCCGGCGCATCACGTCGCCACAATCAAGCGCCTCGAACATGAGATACTCGGACAGAGCGAGATTCGACTCGAAAATGCTGAGCGACCACGAGCGCCCTGTCGCACCCTGCATTCGCGCAACAACCGAAGAAGCGGTGGCGATGAAGCCCCACAAGCCGGCGAGGATACCCGTCTGAAAATCCGGTACGTGCAAAGGCGGGCCCTCGGCAGGTCCAACGAGCTTGATGAGAGCGGCGAGTGCGCGCACTGTTGAATCGGTGGCAGCGAATCCGGCATAGGGGCCCTCGCGGCCGAACCAGCTCGCTTCGAGATAGATCAGCCCGGGGCGTCGCTGCCGGATAGCGGCGATATCAATGGGTGGGCAATCTGCCGAATCAACATCGCGCCCATCGACCAGAATGTCGCAATCGCCGATCAGCTCCATCAGCCGTGTGGTCGCGTTCGGGGCGCTGGTATCGATGACGATGCTTGATTTGTTGAAGTTTAGAAATGCAAACCACGCACTGTGGTTACCGGGCGTGAACGGCGCGCTGCGGCGAAGTGCATCGCCGGCTCTCGGCTCGACTTTCTGAACATCGGCCCCAAAATCCGCAAACATGCGCGCGCAATAGCTGGTCGCGGGCGAGCTACCGATCTCGACGACCCGCAAATGTGATAACACTTCCATCGACCGCTCCTTTCACACGCACCGATACTCAGGAATTCACCTAGCAGGCGACGCGAGCTTGTCGCACCACAAGCGCGGCTCTGCCGCGGTACCGATAAAAGATGTTTGTGCGGCGATGCGACGGCGACAGCGGCACGAGCGCATAGTCCCTTGATCCAAGGCCGTCTCCAAGATGTCGAAGTCTGCTGTATTCGATGAACAGCTCTGTCTTGGCAGGCTGTGCGAAACTTCGCGATCTGTACACCGGTTGGGCTCGGCAAGGACATATCGCCCTGCGGCGTGATGATCTCCGCCAGATCCGGACGATATAATCGATATCGAGTTCAGTAATCCGATGTGTTCGGTCGGGTACGCTCGGTGCGGGAGGGCGATCCACTGTCGCATTCCAATCTCTCATGTGCCAAACAGTCACCAGCTCCAATCACTAGGATGGTCGGTACGACAGCGCGGCTTAGCTGGCGTCAGCCCTGCCGCGTCCGTGATTGAAGCAGAATACAACTAGGTGCTTCGCTTGGGGAGCTACCAAACAAGGTAGTCGACACCACATAGCGCACCCATGTTGCTCTACGATCGCGCGTCAATTTAGCATTGCGCACCGCCCCTCGGACACCATCATCACGCATGCAGCCAACTATGCCGGCCCGCGAGCAGCAGCAGAAACAGTCTGATGATGTTTATTGATATACCGTTGCTGCTGCAATGCTGAAGCGCAACTCTGTTATCTACTTCGGCACTAAGATTAATTGCGTGTCCTAAACCGCAGAACGAGCGCCGGCGCCATGATCTGATCGGGGAAGAAGTCGCTGATCTGCCAGCTCTGGAGAAGCTCCAGGCCTACCGCAGGGAGATGCGGGCAGTAGTTTGTTTCGATGCTTCGGCTGAGGTAGAATGGCCGCCAAGCTAAAAACCGGCCCTTGTGATAATAAGCATTGCGCCTCAGTGGCCGTCCCGTGTATCTCCGCCGGGTACCGTCACGTTCCCACCTTGTGACTTAGGTCGCGCAGGCTGAGCTGCTGCCGGTTTGATGGACACCGAGATTAGGTGTTTCATGAAGCCGGAGGTGGCCGATGAAGAGACGGAAGTTCAGTCGCGAGTTCAAGATCGCGGCGGTCAAGCTGGTTAGGGAGCGTGGGGTGTCGGTGGCGCAGGCCGGGCGCGACCTGGATGTTCATGAGAACGTTCTGCGCAAATGGGTGAAAGAGTT
>NZ_JADPKG010000079.1:0-27819 GCF_023073875.1 Bradyrhizobium sp. 154 | reverse complement strand
TGCGCTCAATCGTCCGGTCATAGCTGTTGTCGCGCATCGGATCGTCCTCCGCTGGAGCGATCCAATCAGCGAATTAGTGAACATGCACAGCAATGACGGGGTTGAGAGCGTACGCTACACCAAGTGAACGGACTGAGCCCCGATCTGGCCTAATCGGCGGTCTCGTCCTTCAATCGTACTTCGCTGTGGCGCCACATTCGGAGATCGCCGATACCTTCGATGCGATCGGAGGCGGAAAGCGCCTTCAATCGCGCAGCAACCATTTCGTCGTCGATCGACAATCCAAGTTCCTTGCAGCGATTCACCACAAGCCACGCCATCATGGCGGTCTTCCGCCAAGTCCGCTCCATGACCGAAAAAATGATCTCGTCGAAACGCTGCTCGGTCACTGACGGCGGAAGCTGGACATCATTCCATGTGAGCTCACTGGTGACCGTCGGCTCCTCTAAATCGGCCAATGGCGGCTCCAGATCCGGATGCTGCTCGTAAATCGGCAGGAGCAGCTTGTCCTCCAGAGCGCCGACGATAGCGTTAAGCCAGTCTCCGAGCTCGATCCGCTCGGTCTTGCCAAGTGCTGCAATCGCCATTCGAGCCCGGTCGAGGGCTTCGCAAGCATCAAGAAGATGATCGTTGATCCGGACGGCCCGCTCTCGGTTCATGCGTCCCCCATCCCGGAGCGATTGAGCCCCTATTTCTTCGCGTAGATATCCTTATACGTCTCGCGCAAAATGTTCTTTTGCACCTTGCCCATGGTGTTGCGTGGCAGCTCGTCGACGACGAAGACGCGTTTGGGCATCTTGAATTTGGCGAGTCGCCCTTCCAGGCCCTTCAGCACGGTCGCCTCATCGATGCTCGCGCCGGGCTGGCGCACCAGCACCGCGGTGACGCCCTCGCCGAAGTCGGCGTGCGGCACGCCGATCACGGCGGATTCGACCACGCCGGGCATGGCGTCGATCTCGCTCTCGATTTCCTTCGGATAGACGTTGAAGCCGCCGGAGATAACGAGGTCCTTGCCGCGGCCGAGGATGTGGACGTAGCCCTTGGCGTCGATCTTACCGAGATCGCCGGTGATGAAGAAGCCGTCGGGCCGGAATTCCGCCTTGGTCTTCTCCGGCATACGCCAATAGCCCTTGAAGACGTTCGGGCCCTTCACCTCGATCATGCCGACTTCGTCGCGCGGCAGCTCTTTCCCTGTCTCGGGATCGGTCACGCGCAACGAGACGCCGGGCAGCGGGAAGCCGACCGCGCCGGGCACGCGCTCGCCGTCATAGGGGTTCGACGTGTTCATGTTGGTCTCGGTCATGCCGTAGCGCTCGAGCACCGCGTGGCCGGTGCGGGCCGACCATTCGCGATGAGTCTCGGCCAGCAGTGGCGCGGAGCCCGAGATGAACAGCCGCATGTGCTTGGTCGTTTCGTGCGACAGCGCGGGGTTCTGCAGAAGCCGTGTGTAGAAGGTTGGAACGCCCATGAGCACTGTGGCGCGCGCCATCAGCTTGATGATCAGATCCGGATCGAGCTTCGGCAGAAAGATCATCGACGCCCGCGCGAACAGCGTCACGTTGGTCGCGACGAACAGGCCGTGGGTGTGGTAGATCGGCAGCGCGTGGATCAAGACGTCCTTGTCCGTGAAGCGCCAGTAATCGACGAGGCTGAGCGAATTCGACGCCAGATTGTCGTGGGTGAGCATCGCGCCCTTGGAGCGGCCCGTGGTGCCGGACGTGTAGAGGATCGCGGCGAGGTCGCCGTTTTCGCGCGGCACCGTCGTAAACTCGCTGCTCGCCTTGGCGGCGGCATCCGTCAGCGAGCCCCTGCCGTCAGGCCCGAGCGTCTCGACCCCGGCTTTCACCTTGGCAGCGATCGGGGCGAGGCCCTCGGCCTTGGAGGGATCGCAGACCACCAGCGACGGCTCGGCATCGCCGATGAAGTAGTCGAGCTCGTTCAGCGTATAGGCAGTATTCAGCGGCAGATAGACCGCGCCGGCCCGCACGGTGGCAAGATACAGCACGATATTGGCGACCGATTTCTCCACCTGCACCGCGACGCGATCGCCGGGCTTCACGCCGCGTGCGACCAGCACATTCGCCATCTGCCCCGCGCGCGCGATCAGATCGCCATAGCTGATATGGGCGCCGTCATGCGTCTCGATCGCGAGGCGTTTGGGATCGGAAAGGCCGTCGAACAGGCGGGAAAACAGGTTGGCGTTGGCAGCTTGGTTCATGCAACATTCCTCGCCGGCAAAGGCCGGTCAAAACCGAGGGCTGGATTAGCAAAAACCGCCCCGCAGAAGCAACGGAGACAGTTGGCATGACAAGAAACGGGAAACGCGTGGCCTGGGTCACCGGCGGCGGCAGCGGCATCGGGGAGGCCGGCGCCGAGGCGCTCGCGGCCGATGGCTGGACGGTGGTGGTCTCGGGCCGGCGCCAGCCAGCCCTGGATGCCGTGGTCGCGAAGATCACGGGAGCGGGTGGGACGGCCGAGGCCATTGTGTTGGACGTGTCCAACGCCACGGAAGCCCAGAAGACGGCCGATCAGATCGTCGCCAGATATGACCGGATCGATCTGCTGGTGAACAATGCCGGCATCAATGTCCCCAAGCGCAGTTGGAAGGATATGGAACTGGAAGGCTGGGACAGACTGGTCCAAGTCAATCTCAACGGCGTGCTCTATTGCATGCGCGCGGTGCTGCCGACGATGCGCAAGCAGCAGGACGGCGCGATCATCAACGTCTCGTCCTGGGCCGGCCGCCATGTCTCGAAGATGCCGGGCCCGGCCTATACCACAACCAAGCATGCGGTGCTGGCGCTGACCCATTCCTTCAACATGGACGAATGCGTCAACGGCCTGCGCGCCTGCTGCCTGATGCCGGGCGAGGTGGCGACGCCGATCCTGAAACTGCGCCCGGTGGTGCCGAGCGAGGAGGAGCAGGCCAGGATGCTGCAATCCGAAGATCTCGGCCGCACCATCGCCTTCATCGCAAGCATGCCGGCCAGAGTCTGCATCAACGAAGTGTTGATCAGCCCCACGCATAATCGCGGCTTCATCCAGACGCCGCAGAGCAGGGATTGATTGTCGGCCTGTAGCCCGGATGGAGGCACACTGCCGTAGGGTGGACAAAGGCGCGAAGCGCCGTGCCCACCATCTCTCCGCATTTGAGGAAGCGCAGGGTGGGCACGCTGCGCTTTGCTCACCCTACAGGACCGTCCGCTTTGCACCCTCTCGCGCGCCCCCACACGTAATCCCTTCCCCATAGTTTCACGCATCACAAAGAGTTTTGACCCGAAACCGCAGCGCAAGCCCTCCCGTAATTCGGTCCAACGACGGCACTGCTGCATCACCCCACACTGTCGCAGCCGCCGTTGTTGCCAGCTCAACGCCGGCCATCGCCGGTCTCAATTCAATCGGGAGATCTCCATGTCGAAGCGCATTGCCTGTCTCGCTGCCGCCGCCTTCAGTGCCCTGATCGTCACCGCGACCGTCGTCGCGCCTGTCAGCGCCGAGGAAAGGACCGTCATGGTCGGCGGCGCCGCGATGTTCCCGTCCAAGAACATCGTCCAGAACGCGGTCAACTCCAAGGACCACACCACGCTCGTGGCGGCGGTGAAGGCGGCCGGCCTGGTGCCGACGCTCGAAGGCAAGGGCCCGTTCACGGTGTTCGCGCCGACCAACGCCGCCTTCGGCAAGCTGCCGGCCGGCACCGTCGACAATCTGGTCAAGCCCGAGAACAAGGCGGCGCTGACCAAGATCCTGACCTACCATGTCGTGCCCGGCAAGCTCGATGCCTCTGCCCTCACCGACGGCAAGAAGCTGAAGACCGCAGAAGGCGAGGAGCTGACGGTAAAGAAAATGGACGGCAAGGTCTGGATCGTCGACGCCAAGGGCGGCACCTCGATGGTGACGATCTCCAACGTCAACCAGTCGAATGGCGTCATCCATGTGGTTGACACCGTGCTGATGCCGGCGACGTAATACTGCGCGGTCCTGTTTCATCCCCCGAACAGGAGGCCTTGAGGCGGCGAGCCGGGGGTACCCGGCTCGCTTTATTGTGACCGTGATAGCCTGCCGGTATCGATTCGATGCCGGAAGGGCGTAACGAAAGCGGACGCTTCGGCGTATAATTGCTGTCACGACCTTCAGGACGGAACCATCATGGCGAGCCTCACAGTCAGCGACGAGCAGGTCAGGGCCACTCCGGCCAAAGTGATCCAGCCGGCCTGGGTGCGGATCATGCACTGGATCAATGCGCTTGCCATGATCCTGATGATCCTGTCGGGCTGGCAGATCTACAACGCCTCGCCGCTGTTCGGCTTCAGCTTTCCGCGCGAGTACACACTCGGCGGCTGGCTTGGCGGCGGCCTGCTCTGGCATTTTGCGGCGATGTGGCTGTTGATGATCAACGGCCTCGCTTATCTCATCACCGGTTTCGCCACCGGCCGCTTCCGCAAGAAGCTGCTCCCGATCACGGCGTCCGGCGTGCTGCACGACGTCAGGGCGGCGCTGACCTTCAAGCTCGGCCATGACGACCTCACCGTCTACAATTACGTGCAGCGCCTGCTCTATGCCGGCATCATAGTGGTCGGCGTGCTGATCGTGCTCTCGGGCCTCGCGATCTGGAAGCCGGTGCAGCTCTATTATTTGGTGATGCTGTTCGGCGATTATCCAACCGCGCGCTATGTGCACTTCTTCTGCATGGCCGCGATCTGTGCGTTCCTGATCGTTCACGTTGCTCTCGCGCTGCTGGTGCCGAAGAGCCTACGCGCGATGATCATTGGTCGTTGAGAGGGAGGAGATCATGGCCAAGCGCTCATTCCTGATCCCCGGCGTCGACAAGCGATTGCTGATCAAGGACTCCATCAAGACGATGCCTGATGTCACCCGCCGCCGCTTCATCGCGGGCGGCGCCAGCTTAGGGGCGCTGACGCTGCTCACCGGCTGCGACGTCGTCGATTCCTCCTCGGCCGAGGAGATGCTGAAGCAGGTCTCCAAGTTCAACGACGCGGTGCAGGCCTTCATCTTCAATCCCGATGCGCTGGCGCCGACGTTTCCCGAGAGCGCGATCACCAAGCCGTTCCCGTTCAACGCCTATTACGATCTCGACGACGCGCCCGACGTCGACGGCAAAGACTGGAAGCTCGAGGTGCGCGGCCTCGTCGACAACACGAAGTCCTGGACGCTGGATGAGCTCTACAAGCTGCCGCAGGTCACGCAAATCACCCGCCACATCTGCGTCGAGGGCTGGAGCGCGATCGGAAGCTGGACCGGCACGCCGCTGCGCGATTTCCTCAAACTGATCGGCGCCGACACGCGTGCGAAATATGTCTGGTTCCAGTGCGCCGACAAGGACGGCTACAACTCGCCGCTCGACATGCGCAGCGCGCTGCATCCGCAGACCCAGATGACATTCAAATACGCGAACGAGATTCTGCCGCGCGCCTACGGTTTCCCAATGAAGATCCGCGTGCCGACAAAACTTGGCTTCAAGAATCCGAAATACGTGGTGTCCATGGAAGTCACCAACGACTACAAGGGCGGCTATTGGGAAGACCAGGGGTATAATTCGTTTAGTGGGAGCTGATTGAGGCTGTCATTCCGGGGCTCGCGAAGCGAGAACCCGGAATCTCGCGCCACAAACCTCTGGATTCCCGGTTCGCGCTGCGCGCGCCCCGGAAACGACGATTATGCCGACGCCACCTTGCGCTGGCACAGCGCCGCCAACGCCCCCAGCGCCAGCAGCGCCGCCGATACGTTCAACGCGTAACTCAAGCTCCCCAGCGCATCGGTGATCGCGCCGACCACGATCGGCCCCAGCGTCTGGCCGACGCCGAACGAGATCGTCATCGCCGCGATCGCGGTCGGCCACATCTCGGGCGGATAGTTGAAGCGCACGAAGGCGGTGGTCGAGCCGACCACGGCGAAGAACGCGACGCCGAACACCACCGCGGAGACCGCAAGCCACGCCGGCGAATGTCCCAGCATCGGCAAGGCGGCTCCTAACGCGTTGGTGCCGAGAATGATGGCGGTGGCAAGCCCGCCGCGATCGAGCGCCAGCACGCCGCGCCAAACCCATGGCGTGACGAAGGCGCTCAGCCCGATCAGGCTCCAGAATGCGGCCTGTGCCGCGGCCCCGCCGCCGCCGTCGCGCACATAGGCGATCATGAAGGTCATGTAGGCGATGTAGCCGGCGCCGAACAGGAAGTAGCCGGCGAGATAAATCAGCACCGGCAGAATCGCAAACGACGCGTGGCTGCCTTCCGAGAAGCGCGCACCGCTTTCGATCCGGATCAGGAACAGCGGAATCGTCATTGCGACGGACAGCAGCGTCAGTGCCCACCAGACGATCCACCACGAGCCTGGCCCGAAATATTGCAGCGTGAACGGGGCGATCAGCCCCGAGGCGAGAATGCCGATGCCCGGGCCGGCGTAGAACAGGCTCAGCAGGAAATTGGCGCGCTCCGGGCGCGACTGGGCGATGGTCGCAGCCAGCGCGCCGCCGGCGACGAAGCCGGCCGCCGCGCCCAAGCCCAGCACGAGGCGCGCAAGGCTCAGCGCAACGAAATTGCCGGATAGCGCGCAGGTGGCGAGCCCGGCGACGCAGGCCAGGGTTCCCAGGCGGATCGCCGCCGACCAGCCGACCCGCTGGATCAGCCGGGACGCCACCAGCGCGCCAACGAGGTAGCCGACGGCGTTGATGGTGTTCATGAACCCGGCCGCCGAGTAGGACCAGTCGAGGGTCTCCCGCATATCCGGCAGCACCAGTGCATAGGCAAAGCGGCCGATCCCAAGCCCGACCGTCGCCGCCAGCGACAAGGTCAGGATCAGCCGCGCGGGATGCGCGTAGGGCGGCAGGCGGTCAGGGGCGTGCAAGGAGTACTCCGGCCGCGCGAGTGTGGCAGGCTCCATCCGTTTTGCACAGCCGGCTCCCCGGCAATGGTGTCTTGCCAAGCGCGCAACGCCGCTCTAGCACTCCGGCCGAAATTCATCCCCTTCGTCATGCCCGGGCTTGACCCGGGCATCCATCTTTTCAAGAAGGCTGGATTGCCGGGTCAAGCCCGGCAATGACGAGGAAAAACTGAGGATACGACCATGGCGACCCATAAACTGCTGCTGCTCCCCGGCGACGGTATCGGCCCCGAGGTGATGGGCGAGGTGAAGCGGTTGATCGATTGGCTCAATTCGGCCGGCATCGCCAAGTTCGAGACCGATACGGGCCTTGTTGGCGGCGCAGCCTATGACGCGCACAAGGTGTCGATCTCGGAAGGCGACATGGCCAAGGCCAAGGACGCCGACGCCGTGATCTTCGGCGCGGTCGGCGGCCCGAAATGGGATGCCGTGCCCTATGAGGTGCGCCCGGAGGCCGGCCTGCTTCGCCTGCGCAAGGATCTCGCTCTGTTCGCGAACCTCCGTCCCGCCATGTGCTACCCGGCGCTGGCCGATGCATCCAGCCTGAAGCGCGAAGCGGTCGAGGGCCTCGACATCGTCATCGTGCGCGAGCTCACGGGCGGGGTCTATTTCGGCGAGCCCAAGACCATCACCGATCTCGGCAACGGTCAGAAGCGCGCCGTCGATACCCAGGTCTACGACACCTATGAGATCGAGCGCATCGCCCGCGTCGCTTTCGAGCTTGCCAAGAAGCGCAAGAACAAGGTGACGTCGATGGAGAAGCGCAACGTCATGAAGTCGGGCGTGCTCTGGAACGAGGTCGTCACGCAAGTTCACAAGCGCGAATACCCTGACGTCACGCTCGAGCATCAGCTCGCCGATTCCGGCGGCATGATGCTGGTGAAGTGGCCGAAGCAGTTCGACGTCATCGTCACCGATAATCTGTTTGGCGACATGCTGTCCGACATCGCGGCGATGCTGACCGGATCGCTCGGCATGCTGCCCTCGGCCTCGCTCGGCGAGGTCGACGTCAAGAGCAAGAAGCGCAAGGCGCTGTACGAGCCGGTGCACGGCTCCGCCCCCGATATCGCCGGCAAGGGCCTCGCCAATCCCATCGCGATGATCTCGTCCTTCGGCATGGCGCTGCGCTACTCCTTCGACATGGGCGATCTCGCCGACAAGGTCGATGCCGCGATCGCCGCCGTGCTGGCCAGCGGCCTGCGCACCGCCGACATCAAGTCGGAAGGCACCAGAGCCGCCTCGACCACGCAGATGGGCGAAGCGATTTTGAAGGAATTGCAGAAGCTGCATGGGTAGATGCCGTCATTCCGGGATGGTCCGAAGGACCAGACCCGGAATCTCGAGATTCCGGGTTCGGCTCTTCGAGCCGCCCCGGAATGACGGCCCAAACAAAATGGCCGGGCGTGAGCCCGGCCATTTTGATTCGGTCGACGGTCCGCTTCAGTACAGCGGGAAATTCTGCGGGTAACCGCCGACATCCTGCGGCGGCGAGAGCGGCTGGCGGTCGATCGGACGGTTGAGGTTCTCGCGGGCGAAGGACGGATAGCCCACCGCCGGCGGGAAGGCGTAGTCGCTGAACTTGCGGTCGCCGGGATTGACCTCGGTGCCGCCGTCGAGCCAGGAGCGCTTGCTCACATAGATGCGGGTGCGGCCCTGCTGGTAGACCGCGTTGGGGCCGCTCGGTCCGTAATAGTGTCGGCCGCGCTCGTCATAGCGCTTGGTCTTGGTGTCGGCCGAAGCCGGCGAAGCCAAACCGATCGCAGAGGACATGGCAATGACGACGCCCGCCGCAAGCAAGGTCGCCAATTTGTTCGCCGCAGAGAAATTCAAGCTCATCACGTCCCCTTCAGGCGGCAGGCCGCCAGTCGATTTCACCCCATACTAGCCCGGCCGGGGCAGACGCAACTAGGTCAATTGGGTCACACCAGCTCGGAATAATCGCGCGTGCCGGCAAAAGTTGCATCAATACCAGCCACTTGAGCTTGATGCGGTCTTGAGCGTGATCCGGAAAAGTGTGCAGCGGTTTGATCACGCTCAAACAACAACCTAAAGCGCCCCGCGCAATTGCGCGTTGGCGGCGCCCAGCAGCCAGTCCGGTGATCCCGGGGAATCGCAGGTGCGGCGCTTCAACTCGGCGCGGGCGAACAATTCGGCCAGCCTTGGCTCGTTGCCCGAGGTCAGCAGCGTCAACCGGTTCAGCGTGCAGGCAATCGCCGCGCGCCGGGCGGGCAGGGTGTTGCCCTGGCAGGAGAAGCCGGAGATCTGCAGCGCCGGCTCCTCGCTGCGCTTGAGATAGCCGAGGCAAGCCCGCGTCCCCTCCGCCGCGCCGACCGGCCGGAACAGGGCGACCGGACCGAATTTCGTGTCGATCAGGCCGGCCTGCTCCAGCGTGCTCGTCGTGCTCAATCCCATTTCCACGGCCAGATCCGCAATCGCCGGACGAGCCACGTCGAACTCGCCGCCTTCCCGGTAGATGTCGAGCTCGGCCACGGGCTGGCCGGCCTCGTTTGTCCAGCGCAGCACGTCCCTGCGGCCGCCTTCGGGATGCCGAAGGATGGTGTAAGAGGCTGTTTTCTCTGATGAATCGATCCGGCTGATGGCGAAGGCCGGGTGCGAGCGGTCGGCCACGCTCCAGGCTGGCTTGTCCGCCGGCTCATCGCCCTGCAAGTCGGGCAGCTGGCCGAGCGCCGCGAGGGCGAGGATGGCAAACAGGGCGAGCGCCCCCACATAGGCGATTCAGGCGCGCCAGCGTGCCGACGACCTCATCGGCGAAGGCTGCAAGCGCCAGATGGATCTGGGTGGGGCTAACGGCCGTGCTGGCCTCAGGCGACTGCATCCACGGCCTTCAGGCATGGTCCAACGTTGTCTTGAGGCCGGTTCTCGCATAGAAGCGCTGCTCTTCCTGTTTAAGCGTCAGGTTCAGGAACGGGCTTTTTCATCGGAGAGTGAACGATGGGTTACAAAGTCGCAGTCGTCGGCGCGACCGGCAATGTCGGACGGGAAATGCTCAACATCCTGGACGAGCGCAAATTCCCCGCCGACGAGGTCGTGGCCCTGGCGTCGCGCCGCAGCGTCGGCGTCGAGGTCTCCTATGGCGACCGCACCCTGAAGATCAAAGCGCTCGAGCATTACGACTTCTCCGACGTCGACATCTGCCTGATGTCGGCGGGCGGCTCGGTGTCGAAGGAATGGTCGCCGCAGATCGGCGCCGCCGGCGCGGTCGTGATCGACAATTCCTCGGCGTGGCGCATGGATCCGGACGTGCCGCTGATCGTGCCGGAAGTGAATGCGGCTGCGACCGAAGGCTTCAAGAAGAAGAACATCATCGCCAACCCGAACTGCTCAACCGCGCAGCTCGTCGTCGCGCTCAAGCCGCTGCACGACAAGGCGACCATCAAGCGCGTCGTGGTCTCGACCTATCAATCCGTGTCGGGTGCCGGCAAGGACGCGATGGACGAATTGTTCTCGCAGACCAAGGCCGTCTACACCAATGACGAGCTGGTCGCGAAGAAATTCCCCAAGCGCATCGCATTCAACGTCATCCCCCACATCGACGTCTTCATGGAGGACGGTTACACCAAGGAAGAGTGGAAGATGATGGCGGAGACCAAGAAGATTCTTGATCCCAAGATCAAGCTCTCCGCCACCTGCGTGCGCGTGCCGGTCTTCGTCGGCCACTCCGAGGCCGTCAACATCGAGTTCGAGAACCCGATCAGTGCGGACGAAGCTCGCGAGATCCTGCGCAAGGCGCCGGGCTGCCTCGTCATCGACAAGCAGGAGCCCGGCGGCTACGCCACCCCTTACGAAGCGGCCGGCGAGGACGCCACCTATATCAGCCGCATCCGCGAGGACGCGACGGTGGAGAACGGCCTCGTGCTGTGGTGCGTGTCCGACAATTTGCGCAAGGGCGCCGCGCTGAACGCGATCCAGATCGCGGAAGTCCTGATCAACCGCAAGCTGATCAGCGCGAAGAAGAAGGCGGCGTAAAGTCGAGCTGCCGTAGGGTGGGGCAAAGGCGCGAAGCGCCGTGCCCACCATCTCTCCAGATTGCGACAGAAGTGGTGGGCACGCTCCGCTTTGCCCACCGTACAAGAGTGGTAGCCTACGCCACGCTTTGCGCGCTCCTGAATTCCTTCGCGGCCTTGTCCAGCACGAACAGCGTGCCCTCGGCCACGCCGAAATAGGCGCCGTGGGTCTGCATCTGGCCGCTCTCCACCGCCTTGCGCACGAACGGGAAGGTCATCAGGTTTTCCAGGCTGCGGAACACCGCGGCCTTCTCGATGCGCTCGACGAACTGCGCCATGGTCTCGTGCTCGCGCTGCTCGACCACCTCGCCCGGCTTGATGAACATCTGCATCCATTTGCCGATGAAGTCGCCCGGCGTCAGCGGCTCGCTCTTGTCGATGAAGGCACGGATGCCGCCGCATTGGGCGTGGCCGAGCACCACGATGTGCTTCACCTTCAGCACCGTCACCGCAAATTCCAGCGCCGCCGAGACGCCGTGTGCGTTCTCGTCAGGCTGATAGGTCGGCACCAGGTTGGCGATGTTGCGGACGACGAAGAGTTCGCCCGGCCCGGCATCGAAGATCACCTCGGGGGAGACCCGCGAGTCGCAGCAGCCGATCACCATCGTCTCGGGCGACTGTCCTTTGACAGAGAGTTCGCGATAGCGGTTCTGCTCGGTCGGCAGCCGCTGGGTGGCGAAGGCCTTGTAGCCTTCCAGCAAATGCTTCGGGAATGTCGTCATGCCTATGCCTAATCATAGACCGCAGGGGCGAACAAGCCTTTCGAATAGGCAGGCCAGATGCTATCGGCTTCGGTCAGAGGACTGACGAGGAAGGAACGCTCGCATGACCCGCCCGCGCCGCAGCCATCTGTTCATGCCCGGCTCCAACCCCCGCGCGCTGGAAAAGGCGCGCAATCTTCCCGCCGACGGCCTCATCCTCGACCTCGAGGATTCCGTCGCCCCCGAGGCCAAGGCGGTGGCGCGCGACGGCATCGCCGCCGCGATCGCCGCCAAGGGTTTTGGCAAACGCGAGGTCCTGATCCGGACCAACGGCCTCGACACGCCCTGGTGGGCCGGTGACGTCGCGATGGCTGCTAAGGCGTCCCCGGACGGCATCCTGGTTCCAAAAGTTTCAAGCATCGAAGATCTCGATACGATCGGCCGGAAGCTGGCCGAGCTTGGCGCTGCGTCGACCGTGAAGGTCTGGGCCATGATCGAGACCGCGCGCGCCGTGCTCCATGCCGAGGAACTGGCCGCCGCCGGCCGCGATCCGTCGAGCCGCCTCGCAGGCTTCGTGTTCGGCCCGAACGACATTTCGCGCGAGACCCGCATCAGGATGCTGCCGGGCCGTGCCGCGATGATCCCGATGATCACCCATTGTATCCTGGCGACGCGCGCCCACGGCCTCGAAATCCTCGACGGCCCCTATAGCGACATCGCCAATGCCGACGGCTTTGCCACCGAATGCGCGCAAGGCCGCGATCTCGGCTTCGACGGCAAGACGCTGATCCATCCCTCGCAGATCGATGCCTGCAACGCGATCTTCACCCCGCCCGAAGAGGAAGTCGCGCGGGCGCGAAAAATCATCGCGGCGTTCGAATTGCCGGAGAACGTCTCGCGCGGCGCGATCCGGCTCGACGGCGCGATGGTGGAGCGCCTGCACGCGGACATGGCGCGGCGCACGATCGAGATCGCAGACGCAATCGCGGCGATGGGGAAGGGCTGAGCCATGGGCGCAGCCCGCTGCGTCCTCCTCGATCTCGACGGAACGCTGGTCGATTCCCAGCCGGGCATTGCCGCGAGCTGCCTGGCTGCGTTGCGTGCGCTCGGACATGAGCCCGGCGACACCCTCGATATCAAGCGCTTCATCGGACCGCCGCTTGAAGACATATTACGGGCGTTGCTCGCCGCCTACGGTGATGACCGCATCGAGTTAGCCGTAGCGGCCTATCGCCAGCATTACGGCGACAGTGGCCTGCTCGGAAGCGAGCTCTATCCCGGAATCAACTGGGCGCTTGAGGAGATGCGAAGCGCTGGATTGCGAATCTATCTCGCGACATCGAAGCGCGAAATCTTCGCGCGGCGGATCCTGGAGAATCTGAACTTAGCGACGCATTTCGACGGCATTCATGGCTCAGTTCCCGGCGGCGTGCTGGATCACAAGCCTGAGCTGCTCGCCCATATCCTATCCAAGCACGATATCTCTGCATCGCACAGCCTCATGGTCGGCGACCGCCGCCACGACATCAATGGCGCTCACGCGGTCAAGATACGCGGCCTCGGCGTGCTCTGGGGATATGGCACTCGGGATGAGCTGGAAACAGCCGGCGCGGATCAACTGGTAGAGTGGCCCGCGGATCTTGCGCGCGCGGTTTTATCGACGCTGAACCGATAGGCTCCGGTGCAAGCTGCCTCGGCGCGGCGCCAGATCGGCGCGGTCAAGCGACTCCAGCGTCGAAGCGTTGGCGCAATAACCGTGGCAATTTGCGCCGGTGCGTCGGCATGTTCGCAACCGGGCATGATGCTCCTCAGCAAGCGCTCGAGTGCACGGGCATCTATCCTCAGCACCAACTGGCGACAGCCGCCGCGAAGTCGACGTTCCTGTGATTTAGGTCACACAATCCGGCTGGTTGCCCCGTTAAATTTGCGCCGTTTAAATACGGCTTCCATCCTTTCGATATGGCGAGTGGGGTTCTTATGCTCCGCAAATTATTTTATTGCTTTGTCATTCTTGCCCTCGCTGGCCCGGCAGCGGCTGTCGATCGCGTCAAGGACGACACGAGCCCTGCCATTGCAGCCGCCTCGGAGGCGATCCGGCGAGATCCCAAGGATGCGAACGCCTACTACAACCGGGGCAACGCTTACAGCGCTAATGGCAACAATGATCGTGCCATAGCGGACTACACGGCAACGCTCCGTCTCGATCCGACGCATGCGCACGCGTACTACAATCGCGGCAACGCTTATAGCATCAAAGGCGACACGGAGCGTGCGATCGCGGACTACACGGCGACAATCCGGCTCGATCCGGCCTATGCGAACGCGTACTACAATCGAGGCAATGCCTACAGCAACAAAGGCAACACCGACCGCGCAATTGCTGACTATAGCGAAGCGGTTCGCCTGCAGCCCACCAATGCAAACGCCTATTTCAACCGCGGGAATGCATACGGCAGCAAGGGCGACACGGACCGCGCCATTGCAGATTACACAGAAGCGATACGCGTGGATCCCACGTACGCGAACGCGTATGTCAACCGCGGACTGGCCTACGAGAAGCGCGGAGATTTCGCCAAAGCAAGGACCGACTTCAATGCCACGCTCGGATTGAGCCATGGCGCCACAAGATGGGCCCAGGACAAGGCTCGCGAGCGGCTTGCTGTCCTGCCTTCGCCGCGGCCAGCAACGATATTGGTCGAGAAACCCAGTGTGGCGCCGGCTGTGGTGGCGTCCGGGGCTGCGAACGGCGATCGCCGCATCGCTCTCGTGATCGGCAATTCGGCTTATGAAAACGTCGCCGCGCTAGCGAACCCCGTGCGGGATGCAAGCCTCGTCGCCGACGTGCTGAAGCTCACTGGGTTCGAAGCAGTTACCCTGCTGACCAATCTCCGCAAGGATGCGCTGGTGAATGCCCTGCGCGAATTCGCAGCACGTGCGGAAACGGCGGATTGGGCCGTCGTGTATTATGCCGGGCACGGCATGGAGGTCGGCGGCGTCAACTATCTCATTCCGACGGATGCCAAGATTGCCGCGGATCGCGAAATCGGATTTGAAGCCGTTCCGGTTGATCAGGTTCTCAATGCGGCGGAGCGCGCCAAAAAGCTGCGCCTCGTCATTCTCGATGCCTGCCGCGACAACCCATTCGCAAACCAGATGAAGCGGACGATGACGGTGGCGTCGCGTTCGGTATCGCGAGGTTTGGCCCCGATCGAGCCAGAGGCGGGAACGCTGGTGGTCTACGCCGCCAAGGACGGCGAGACCGCACTTGACGGTGACGGGATCAATAGTCCGTTCGCGGCTGCCTTCGTCAAGAACGTTCCAACGCCGGGCCTCGAAGTCCGCAGGCTCTTCGATTTCGTTCGCGACGATGTCATGGAAGCGACCGGTCGTCGGCAAAAACCCTTCAGTTACGGCTCGATCTCCGGCCGACAGGACTTCTATTTCGTGGCTGCTAAATGATCTTCAAACGAAGGGCAATCTCAGTGCCCAACGCGGACTTGCTTGCGGGAGAGCCGCCTTTGGAGCGCACTTTCTACGCGGCCGCTATCCGAACCGCTCCGCCGCCCAGGCATACAGGCTGCCCGGAATCGGCTTTTCGCCGCCACGGCCCTTGGGCGAGATGTGCAGGCCGATGATCTCGGGATTGGTGACGAGGCCGAGATAGCTCGATGGATCGAAGAACAGTTTTGGCTCGGCATGCACGGCGTAGAACGATTGCTTGGGTAGCGCGTAAGCGAGCTCGCCGGTGCGACGCGCGAGCGCGGTCAGTGCCGCCGGTCCGTAGATCGCCACGCGAATGTCCGAGAGACGGTTCGAGCCGCCGCGGAGGCGGCGCATCGCGAAGGTGACGCGGTGGCGCACGGACAGCCAGTTCGGCGTCAGTTCCTCCTGCTCCATCAGCTCCTCGAAGGCCGCGACGATGCCGTGCCCGGCCGGCAGGTAGATCACGGAATTGCCGAGTTGGCGCGGCCGCTCCCAGGCGAAATAGGGTTTTGCCGGATCGATCTCGACGGGCTTCAGCAGCAGCACGTCGGCATCGAGCCAGAGGCCGAGGCCCTTCGCCATCAGCTTCATGCGGAAGAAGTCGCTGAACTGCAGCGTGGTCCAGTCGCGCCAGCTGCCGTCCGGCTGCGGCGGCCGCAATCGTTCGGAGAAGGCGTGCGGCAGGATCGCTTCGGCATCCGCATTCGCGATGCCTGCAGGCAGGCCCGGAATGGTGTCGAAGCTATAGACCGTGACCTTGTGGCCGGCAGCCAGCTGCGAGCGCAGACAGGTCTGGCGCAGGGCGTCCATCGGACCATGCCAGAAGGTGACGATGTCGGGCAGCATGCGCGAGCTATAAGGATAGTCAGAGCAAAGAAAAAGCCCCGGCGCGGTCAGCACCGGGGCTCGAACCAGAAAAGCGATCTCAGGCCCAGGCGCGTTCGCGCTTGAGCTTCTCCTCATAGCTGTCGATCGAGGCCTTCTTTTCCATCGTCAGGCCGATGTCGTCGAGGCCGTTGATCAGGCAGTGCTTGCGGAACGGATCGATCTCGAATTTGACCTTGCCGCCGTCGGGACCGCGGATTTCCTGGTTGGGCAGGTCGATCGTCAGCGTCGCGTTGGCGCCGCGCTCAGCGTCGTCGAACAGCTTGTCGAGATCTTCCTGCGAGACGCGGATCGGCAGAATGCCGTTCTTGAAGCAGTTGTTGTAGAAGATGTCGCCGAACGAGGTCGAGATCACGCAGCGGATGCCGAAGTCGAGCAGCGCCCAGGGCGCGTGCTCGCGGCTCGACCCGCAGCCGAAATTGTCGCCGGCCACCAGCACCTTGGCGTTGCGATAGGCCGGCTGGTTCAGCACGAAATCGGGATTCTCGCTGCCGTCGTCCTTGTAGCGCTGCTCGGAGAAGAGCCCCTTGCCAAGGCCGGTGCGCTTGATGGTCTTGAGGTACTGCTTCGGAATGATCATGTCGGTGTCGACATTGATGATCTTCAGCGGCGCCGCGACGCCTTCCAGCGTGGTGAACTTGTCCATGGTTGCGCTTCCCGGATGGGTCTAGGGGAACAGGTGTTTATCGCGATCGGGCTGGAAATCCTAGGCCGAATTCGGCAGATCTCGTCTGCTGGCGGGTTTGAGGCTGGACTGGTGCGGCATCGGGATTGCACCTCTCCCGCTTGCGGGGGGAGGTCGACGCGCGCACCGCGGCGGGTGGGGGCTCTCTCCTCTAGGGGACTTTCCCGCTGTGGAGACACCCTCTCCCCAGCCCTCCCCCGCAAGCGGGCGAGGGAGCGCACCGTCTTTGTGCGGCCCTCAATCCGCCTTCGCCTCAATCGCGGCCATATCGTCGTCCGACAGACCGAAATGGTGGCCGATCTCGTGGATCAGGACGTGGCGGACGATGTGGCCGAGGGTCTCGTCGTGCTCGGCCCAATAGTCCAGGATCGGTCGACGGTAGAGCCAGACCATGTTGGGCAGCCGCGCCACGTCGCCGAAACTCTGCTGCGGCAGGCCGATGCCCTGGAACAGGCCGAGCAGGTCGAACTCGCTCTCGCATTGCATCTCGTCCAGCACCTCATCGGTCGGGAAGTCGTCGACGCGGATGATGACGCCCTCGCAGAGCTTGCGAAACTCCGCCGGCAGGCGCTCGAAGATGTCGTGCGCCGTCGCTTCCATCTCGGCCAGTGAGGGCGCTTTCAATTCCGTCCACATGGGGTTCTCTTACCGCGGGTTCCGCGGCGATGCATCTGGCTTTATAAGCCCGGCGAGGTTGACGAGCGCCGCCAAAACGGGGAGCGTGGGACCTCGAATGGGACGTTTCAAGTGGGCGGAAAAATGCGAGCGAAAACAGCGCTGACGCTACTGTGCATGGGGTTGTTTTCGCAGTTTTGCGTTGGCGCCGAGGCGCAGACCGCCCCCGAGATCCGTCTCGCCCAGGCCGCCTCGCCGGACGACGTTCCCCCGCCGCGCAAGCGGGCCCCGGCACGCCTGCGCGTCACGCCCTATTACAGCCCGGACGGTGTCTATCCGCGCTACAATCCGGGCCCCGACGCAGTCCGCGTGTGCAACGCCACCTATGTGCAGGAGTACCGCCCGAGCGGCACGGTGATCGTGCCGCGTGTGAGCTGTTACTGGCGCCGGGGCTGATGCCAGGTTCACTGCCCGCGCCAACGAACGGTGGCCTCGTGGGGGTCGTCATGGCGAGATGGATTGCATTAGCCGTTGCCGTCGCGCTTGCCGCCGGTCTGCCGCGCGCTTCCACTGCGCGAAGGGTGCCGGAGGCCGCGGCCGGGATCGCGGTTTTCGATGTGCGACGACACGCGCGAACCCATGACATGGTGCGGCCGGCTGCGCGCCATGATCCACGCCATTACGCGCGGCCGGTCCACTACCGTCCCTATCCCTACGCGGTGCCTGCTCCCTTCGTGTTCGGCTACGGGCCGTGGTGGTGACGCGTTAGCGGTCTGGCGCAAATCCCTTGACCAGAAGTACCGTCGCCTGCGCACCCGCTTTGCGGTCGCGCGAGATTTCCTCGTAGTCTGGTGCGTTCGAGAAGGCGAGGAACGCAGCCTCATCCGGGAATGACATCATGACAATCTTGTCATGCGGCCATGCGCCTTCGAGCACGCGCGGATGTTCGTCCGCGGCGAGCAGCTTTCCGCCATACTTCTTGAACACGTCGAAGAAGCGCGCCTGATAACGGTCATAGGCCGCGCGGTCTGTCATCTTCAATTGCGCAATCGCGTAGACAGTCATTTCCAAAAAACTCCTTCCGTCGCGGCACTGCGTCGCATCGCGAAGCCCAGCGTCGTTCATTCATGGGGCGTTCACATCGGTCTCCTCAGTCTAATCCAGGGAGCGACCGCAATTGAACAGCGTTTGGCGCGGCCAAGACGTCGCGCCGCAACTGCGCTGTCCAGATTTAGGGAGGATTCTATGCTGAGGACATCAGGTCTCAAGGCAAGCCCGATGCGCTTGCTCGGAATTGCGGCCGCCACGGCGCTGATGCTGTCGGCCGGCACCGCGCGTCGCGCTGAAGCACTCACGTTGATCAATCCGGCCACGTCGCCCGCGACGAAGGCTGCAGCCGACGATCTCGTCACGCAGGTTAGCCACGGCGGCGGGCACGGCGGACATGGTGGCGGCTTTCACGGCGGAGGCTTCCGCGGTGGCGGCTTCCATGGCGGCGGAGGACATATCGGCGGCTTCCGCGGCGGTGGATTTCGTGGCGGCCATATCGGCGCCTTCCGCGCCGCGCCGGCCTTTCACAGCCATATCGGCGGCTATCGCTATGGCGGCGTTCGCTACGGCGGCTATGGCGGCTATCACCGTCACTGGGGCTATCACCGCCCCTATTACGGCTACCGTCACTTCCACCGGCGCTATTATTATGGCGGCTATTATCCCTACTACCATTATCCGCGCCGCTGCCGGATCATCTGGACCTATTACGGCCCGCGCCGCGTTTGCCGCTGGCCCCGCTGGCACTATCCGTACCGGTATTGGTGATGTGAGTTAGCACCGTCATTCCGGGGCGATGCGAAGCATCGAACCCGGAATCTCGAGATTCCGGGTCTGGCGCTTCCGCGCCACCCCGGAATGACAGCGTGGCCTACAGCCAATCCTTCAGCTTCCACGACGCGGATTTCCACCGCCGCAAATTCTCAAGCTTCCATTGCCTGAACATCGCCGGCGGCCAGCGGCTGAGCTTCGAGGTTTCCTCGACCTCGGGCTTGGCAACGATGCGCAGCGGCGTTGCGCGCCGGCGGTGCTGGCGCGTGGCCTCGCTGATCAAATCGACATATTCCGGCTTGTCGGCCATGGCTTGCGTCCTCGCGAAATCCGCGAGGACGCAATGTCGGCGCTGCCGATTAAGGGCAGCTTGCCGCGATCGCTATAATTGCAGGGAGCAGCTCAGCGCCAGTCCCTGACGTCGACGAAGTGACCCGCAATCGCCGCCGCTGCCGCCATCGCCGGCGACACCAGATGGGTGCGGCCCTTGAAGCCCTGACGGCCTTCGAAGTTGCGGTTCGAGGTCGAGGCGCAGCGCTCTTCCGGCTTCAGCTTGTCCGGGTTCATGGCGAGGCACATCGAGCAGCCCGGCTCGCGCCACTCGAAGCCGGCCTTGATGAAGATCTTGTCGAGACCTTCAGCTTCGGCCTGCTCCTTCACGATGCCCGAGCCCGGCACCACCATCGCATTGACGTGGCCAGAGACCTGCTTGCCTTCCGCGATCTTGGCGGCGGCGCGCAAATCCTCGATCCGGCCATTGGTGCAGGAGCCGATGAAGACGCGGTCGAGCTTGATGTCGGTGATCTTCGTTCCCGCCGTCAGGCCCATATACTTGAGCGCACGATGCTTGGAGATGCGCTTGGCCTCGTCCTCGATCTTGTCGGGGTCGGGCACGATGCCGGTCACCGAGATGACGTCCTCCGGGCTCGTGCCCCAGGTCACGATCGGCGGCAGCTTTGCGGCGTCGAGCCGCAGCTCGTGGTCGAAATGCGCGCCTTCGTCGGAACGCAGTGTCTCCCAATAGCGCATTGCCGCGTCCCAGGCCGCGCCCTTCGGCGCCTTCGGCCGGTCGCGCAGGAAGTCGTAGGCCTTCTGGTCGGGTGCGACGAGACCGGCGCGGGCGCCGCCTTCAATCGACATGTTGCAGACCGTCATGCGGCCTTCCATGCTGAGCGCGCGGATCGCTTCGCCCGCATATTCCAGCACGTAGCCGGTGCCGCCGGCGGTGCCGATCTCACCGATGATGGCCAGGATGATGTCCTTGCCCGTCACGCCGTCAGGCAATTTGCCATCGACGGTGACGCGCATGTTCTTCGCTTTTTTCTGGATCAGCGTCTGCGTCGCCAGCACGTGCTCGACCTCGCTCGTGCCGATGCCATGCGCGAGCGCGCCGAACGCGCCGTGCGTCGAGGTGTGGCTGTCACCGCAGACGATGGTGGTGCCGGGCAGCGTAAAGCCCTGCTCGGGGCCGATGACGTGAACGATGCCCTGGCGCTTATCGAACTCGTTGTAATATTCGATGCCGAATTCCTTGGCGTTCTCAGCCAGCGCCTTGATCTGCTCGATGCTTTCCGGGTCCGGGTTCGGCTTGGTGCGGTCGGTGGTCGGCACGTTGTGATCGACGACGGCGAGCGTCTTCTCGGGCGCGTGCACCTTGCGACCCGTGGCGCGCAGGCCTTCGAACGCCTGCGGCGAGGTCACCTCGTGCACCAGGTGGCGATCGATATAGAGCAGGCAGGTGCCGTCCTCGGCTTCGTGCACCAGATGGTCGTTCCAGATCTTGTCGTACAATGTGGTCGGCTTGGACATGAGCGTCAGCTCCGAAGGAATGCTGTGTAAGCGGATAGGCGCACTTGGCGCGTGGGCAACAAAATCGTCGGCGCAGCTTTTAAGCTGCGCGCGTAAGCTCTGACGTTGCCGAGGTCGCGAAGCGTCCGAAGAACCGGCCAGGCAGCCGCGAGCGATCGTCGATGACGATGCGCTTGACGGGGGCGAGGCTGGTCAGATCTGGAAACATTCTAGAGATATATAGCACGCGGAAGTTAAAGCGCGAGAGCTTAGCGGCGTCGTCATTGCGACCGCAGCGAAGCAATCCAGAAATGCGTCCGCGGAGACAGTCTGGATTGCTTCGTCGCAAGGACTCCTCGCAATGACAGCGCGGGGAAACAAAAAAAGCGCGGAGCCGAGCCCCGCGCTTTTCGAAACTTGCCTGGTGGCGAAGCTTACTCGCCGACGGCAGCCGCGCGGTCCTGCTTCTCGACGATGCGGGCCGACTTGCCGCGAAGGTTGCGGAGGTAATAGAGCTTGGCGCGGCGCACCTTGCCGCGGCGCACCACCTTGATCGAGTCGATCATCGGCGACATCACCGGGAACACACGCTCCACGCCCTCGCCATAGGAGATCTTGCGCACGGTGAAGCTCTCGTTGAGGCCACCGCCGGAACGGCCGATGCAGACGCCTTCATAGGCCTGCACGCGGGTGCGGTCGCCTTCGACGACCTTCACGTTGACGATCACCGTGTCGCCGGGGCCGAATTCCGGGATGTCCTTGCCGGCGGACAGCTTGTCGAATTGCTCTTGTTCGAGCTGCTTGATCAGGTTCATGGGTAAATCTCCATCGGCGCGCCCAGCCTTTTCAACGGGGGCTGCGCGAAATTCGTCTATCCAGCCATTGCGGATGTGGCCGCTCCTATAAGGCAAGCCGGAGCGTTTGTCACCCGTCCGTCTTGTTTTTTGGCGTTTTTTGGCGCCCGGCCCGATTCGGGGCCTTGCTCGGGATCTGGGCCCACAAATCCGGCCGCCGGGCCGCCGTCAACGCCTCGGATTGCGCCCGCCGCCAAGCCGCGACCTTGGCGTGGTCGCCGGAGGTCAGGATCTCCGGGATCGGAGCCCCTTCGAACAGCTGCGGGCGGGTGTATTGCGGGTATTCGAGCAGGCCGTCCGAAAAGCTTTCCTCGGTTCCCGAGGTCTCCTTGCCCATCACCCCCGGCAGCAGCCGGACGCAGGCGTCAATCACGGCTAACGCGGCGATTTCGCCCCCGGACAGCACGTAATCGCCGATCGAGACCTCCTCCAGGCCTCTCCCGTCGATTACCCGCTGGTCCACCCCCTCGAACCGTCCGCAGACGATGAGAGGGCCGGGACCCCTGGCCAGTTCCACAACGCGGGCCTGGGTCAATGGCCGACCGCGCGGGCTCATCAGCAGACGGGGCCGATCCGGGCTGATTTCAGCGGCATCGATGGCGGCGGCCAGGACATCCGCCCGCAGCACCATGCCCGGCCCGCCGCCGGCCGGGGTGTCGTCGACGCTGCGGTGACGGTCGGTGGCGGAGGCCCGGATGTCCCGCGCCTCGAGTTGCCAAAGCCCGCCCGCCAGCGCCCGGCCGGCCAGGCTCACGCCGAGCGGCCCGGGAAACATGTCCGGAAACAGCGTCAGCACCGTCGCGCGCCAGGGTGAGGGGGTGGTCATTGCATCTCAATTACCTTCGCCGGGACGACTAGCGGTAGGGTCCTCGCCCTGAATCTCCTGCGGCAGGGCGATGACCACACGCCCGCCGGCGATATCGACCTCAGGCACCACCGCGTTGGAGAACGGCAGCAGCAGCGTCGTGCCCATGAGCGGAGCGATCTCGATGATGTCGCCGGCGCCGAAATTATGGATCGCGAGCACGCGGCCGAGCGCCTCGCCGCCCGTGGTGACGGCGGCGAGCCCGATCAGGTCGGTGTGGTAATATTCGTCCGCGTCGGTCGCGGGCAGCTTGTCGCGCGGGACGTAGAGCTCGATGCCGTTGAGCCGTTCGGCCTCATCGCGGGTCGTGACCCCCGTGAACGTCGCGACGAGATGATCTTTGGCCTCGCGCGCCGTTGCGACCTCAAACTGGCGCTTGCCGTCCTTGGACAGCAGCGGACCGTAGCGCCTGATAGCAAAGGGATCTTCGGTGAAGGTCCACAATTTGACCGCACCGCGCACCCCGTGCGCGGCGCCGATCCGCGCGACGCAGACCAGCGCCGGCATGGTCTGGCCTTAACCCTTCGCGGCGGCTTCGGCCTGCGCCTTGCGCTCCTTGCGCGGCACGGCCTTCTGCGGGTTGTTGCGCGCTTCGCGCTTCTTGACGCCGGCGGCGTCGAGGAAGCGAGACACGCGGTCCGACGGCTGCGCGCCCTTGGCGACCCAGGCCTTCACCTTCTCCATGTCGAGCTTGAGGCGGGCCTCGTTGTCCTTCGGCAGCAGCGGGTTGAAATAACCGAGACGCTCGATGAAGCGGCCATCGCGCGGAAAGCGCGAATCGGCGACGACGACATGATAGACGGGACGCTTCTTGGTGCCTGCACGGGCGAGGCGGATAACGACGGACATCAAGTTCTCCTTCAAAGTACAGTCTGTTGGGTTGATTGGTATTCCGCGTTGCGCGGGACGCTTGCGATCCCGTGCGACGAATTCCTCATTTCTTCTTGCCCGGGAAATCGCCGAGGCCCGGCAGCATCGGCTTGCCGCTGAGCCCAGTCAGTCCGGGAACGTTGGGCAGGCCGGTGCGAAGACCAGCCGGCAAATCCTTCGGCAGGCTCGGCAGGCCCTGTCCGCCGCCGCTCTGCATCTTCTCCTGAAGAGCCTTCATCTCTTCCGGAGACGGCATCTTCATGCCGCCGCCAAAGCCCATGGCCTGCGCGATGCCGGCGAGCGGGCCGCGCTTGCCCGAGCCCATGGCCTTCATCACGTCGGCCATGTTCCGGTGCATCTTCAGGAGCTTGTTCACGTGCTCGACGCTCTGGCCGCTCCCTGCAGCGATGCGCTTCTTGCGGCTCGCTTTCAGGACGTCGGGGTGACGGCGCTCCTCGCGCGTCATGGAATCGATGATCGCGACCTGGCGCTTCAGGATCTTGTCGTCGATGCCGGCGGCCGCGATCTGGTTCTTCATCTTGGAGATGCCGGGCATCATGCCCATTAGCCCGCTGATGCCGCCCATGTTGGACATCTGCAACAGCTGCTCGCGCATGTCGTTGAGGTCGAACTGACCCTTGCGCATGCGCTCGGCGGTGCGCGCGGCCTTCTCGGCGTCGATGTTGGCGGCGGCGCGCTCGACCAGCGAGACGACGTCGCCCATGCCGAGGATGCGGCCGGCGATACGATCAGGATGGAAATCCTCCAGCGCATCGGTCTTTTCGCCGGTGCCGATCAGCTTGATCGGCTTGCCGGTGACGGCGCGCATCGACAGCGCGGCGCCACCGCGGCCGTCGCCGTCGACGCGGGTCAGCACGATACCGGTGAGGCCGACGCGCTGATCGAACGAGCGCGCGAGATTCACGGCGTCCTGGCCCGTGAGGCTGTCGGCGACCAGCAGCACTTCATGCGGATTGGCCGCGGCTTTGATCGCGGCCGCCTCCGCCATCATCTCTTCGTCGAGCGTGGTGCGGCCGGCGGTATCGAGCAGCACGATGTCGTAGCCGCCGAGCTTGCCGGCCTCCAGCGCGCGCTTCGCGATCTGCGGCGGCTGCTGGCCTGCGACGATGGGGAGCGTTGGAATGTCGAGATCGCGGCCGAGCACGGCCAGTTGCTCCATCGCCGCCGGGCGATAGACGTCGAGCGAAGCCATCAGCACCTTGCGCTTGTCGCGCTGGACCAGGCGGCGGGCGAGCTTGGCGGTGGTGGTGGTCTTACCGGAGCCTTGCAGGCCGACCATCATGATCGGCACCGGCGGCACGGAATTGACGTCGATGGTCTGGCTTTCGGCGCCGAGCGTGTTGATCAGCTCGTCATGGACGATCTTGACCACCATCTGGCCTGGTGTGACCGACTTGACGACGGTAGCGCCGATCGCCTGCTCACGGACGCGTTCGGTGAAGCTGCGCACCACCTCCAACGCGACATCGGCCTCCAGCAGCGCGCGGCGCACCTCGCGCATCGCGGCGTCGACGTCCTTTTCGGTCAGCGCCCCGCGCCCCGTCAGACGATCGAGGATGCCGCCAAGCCGTTCCGACAGATTGTCGAACAATGCACTTGTCCTGTTGCTGCGCCGTGAGGGGGCGCTTCGTTATTCCCGTGTCATGCCCGCGAAGGCGGGGCATGACCTCTTCCTTGGACAGACGATCTTCCAAACACCTTTGCGCCCGAGGGCGCACAGCGCTGTCGGGCGTTGACCTCCGGCCTCCAGGGCCAGTCGGCGGGTCGAAAAGAAAGCCTTTCCGAGAAAGTGGCGGGGTTAAACGCCGCTCACGCCCAAAAGTCAAGGAAAGTTAGGGTGCCGCGGCGCCTTTGCCAGGACAAGGTCCTGAAATTTAGTGCCCTTTTGCCGGGTGGTTCCATTTCCTAGGGCTGCCCATATAGAAGGCCATGACTGACCTCCGCTATCATCCCTGAGCCGCCGTGCCGATCACCCGCCGTCGCCTGTTCGGACTGCTTGCCGGGGCCGGCGCGCTCGTCGCAATTCCGTCCCTTTGGATGTCTCGCATGAAAACCTATGATGGTCCGGCCTCCGACCATTTCAACGGTCTGCACTTCTTCGATCCCGACGGCGCGCCGCCGAAATCGCTTCGAGAGGTGCTGCGCTGGCAATTCGGCGGCAAGCGGCAGCGCGCGGAATGGCCGGATTGGGCCCCCAGCCCCCATGCCGACACCCCGCCGGCGCGGGTCGACGGCGACAAGGTGCGGCTCTCCTTCGTCGGCCACGCCAGCTGGCTGATCCAGACCGGCGGCCTCAACATCCTGGTCGATCCCGTCTGGTCGATGCGGGTCTCGCCGGTCGCCTGGGCCGGGCCGAAGCGGCACAACGATCCCGGCATTGCCTTCGAACGTTTGCCCAAGATCGACGTCGTGCTGGTCTCGCACGGCCACTACGATCACCTGGACATCTCGACGCTATCGCGGCTCGCCAAGAACTTTGCGCCGCGCGTCGTCACCCCGCTCGGCAACGACGTGACGATTCGAAGCTGGGATCCCACGATCAAGGTGGAGGCGTTCGACTGGCACGACCGCGTCGAGCTCGGTGGCGGCATCGCCGTGCATCTGGTTCCGACCCGGCACTGGACGGCGCGCGGTGTGTTCGATCGCAACAAGGCGCTATGGGCGAGCTTCGTGCTGGAGACGCCGGCCGGCAAGATCTACGTCGTCTGCGATTCCGGCTATGGCGAGGGCAGGCATTTCCGCCGCGTCGCGGAGAAGCATGGGCCGCTGCGGCTTGCGATCCTTCCCATCGGTGCCTACGAGCCGCGCTGGTTCATGCGTGACCAGCACATGAATCCGGAAGATGCCGTGAAGGCGCTCGCGGATTGCGGCGCGCAGGAAGCGCTCGGGCATCATCACGGCACGTTCCAGCTGACGGATGAGGCAATCGATGCGCCGGCAAAGGCGCTGGTCGAAGCGCTGGATGCTGCGAAGATTCCGCAAGAGCGGTTCGTGGCGATGCTGCCGGGACAGGTGGTGGAGATTTAGCGTGCCGGCAAACTGCTCGTGCCCCGGAGGTGCATCCGGGACACCAGTCATTGCTCTTTCGGCTTGATCGCCCAGCTCACATTCACCGTCACCGTCAGCGTCTCCTCGCCGGGCGCGACGGCTGCGGGTGCAGCCATCGGAGCCGCAGCGACGCGGCCTTTGAACAGCGGCACCGGGCCGCCACCCTCGGTGACGCTGAGCGGCGCCCCTAGCGTGACGCCGGTGGCTTTGGCGTAAATCTCCGCCTTGCGGCGGGCATCAGCGACTGCCTGCTCGCGCGCATCATCGAGCAGTTTCGAGGCCTGCGTCACCTCGAAGGAGATATTGCCGATGTCGTTGGCGCCGGCGCTGACCAGCGTGTCGATGATGCCTGCGACTTTGGTCACGTCGCGAATTTTCACGGTGACACGGTTGGAGGCGCGGAAGCCGACCACGGGCGAGGCGCCGGTGGATTTGTTCTGGCCGTATTGCGGCTGGAGCGACAGGCGCGAGGTCTGATAATCCTTCTCGGCAATCCCGGCGCCCTTCAGCGCCAGCAGCACCTTGCCCATCGCGGCGTTGTTGGCATCGGAGGCTTCCTTCGCCGTTTTGGCATCGTTGGCGACCCCGGCGTCGATCTGCGCGAGATCGGGGGCGGCGGAAATCGTGGCTTCGCCGCTCACCGAAATGGCTGACGGAAAATCGTCGGCGCGGGCGGGGGCCGCCAGCAGCGTTGCGGCGAAAACGGCGGCGAGTGGAGCAAAAAGGACGGCAAGCTTTTTCATCATTCTCACTTCAGCGGCACGAAAACGTTGATCACGAGCTTGTCCTCGGCCGTCTTCAGGGGATCGGTGAGGTACTCCTCGATGAAGGTATCCTTGGCTTCCAGCCTCTTGTCGTCGAGGTGATTGGTGATCGCCTCATAGGTGTTGTCCATGTTGTCGTAGGAGCCGCGATGGACGAATTTAAGCGCCTTGCCCTCCGGCGATTTGCCGATGCTCATGTCCTTGGGCAGGTTCTTCGGATCCTGCTCGACCGGGATCTCGGCGAGGAAGGTGAAGCCGGTGTCGTCGGTGGAGGTGTAGACGATCATCGAATTGCCGGCATGCTTGATGCCCTGCTTGTCCAGGAGCGTGTTCAGCGCCTTGAAGGCGTCGATCAGGGTGTCGAAGGCCGAGTCCCAATTGGCAGTGCCCTTGACCATCACGACCTTCTTGGGCTCGAGCACGGTCTCGAGGCCAAACGGATCGGCAGTCTGTACCGGGGCGGGGGTGGCGGCCGCCGCGGTACAGACTGCCGATCC
>NZ_JADPKG010000087.1:0-28734 GCF_023073875.1 Bradyrhizobium sp. 154 | reverse complement strand
CGGATCGGAGCCGAACTCTTTCACCCATTTGCGCAGAACGTTCTCATGAACATCCAGGTCGCGCCCGGCCTGCGCCACCGACACCCCACGCTCCCTAACAAGCTTGACCGCCTCGATCTTGAACTCGCGACTGAACTTCCGTCTCTTCATCGCCCACCTCCGGCTTCATGAAACACCTAATCTCGGTGTCCATCAAACCGGCAGCAGCTCATCCGGCATGCGGCGCGAAACGGTCTCTACCTGAGCAATTGGGTTGAGAGGCGAGATAGTTGCAGGACCGTACCAAGCACCAGCCCATCCCAATCCGAAGCCCCCAGCCAAGGCGGCCACGACGAGCCAAAAAGTGCGTTTTGCAAGGCCGCTCGGCGCCAATAGCGCCAGGACCTCATCTCGATTGGAGGTCGAGAAATCTGATTGGTCGAGAGTGACGGGCCGGGTCGCGACCTCGCAACTGCCTTGATCCGCGACAGTCTCGAACCTTTCCAAGGTATTGGCATGATGCAGTTGCATGCTCGGGTCCCTTGTGGTCCCCAATGATCGTGCCGGGAACTAAATCAACCCTTAACAGCCGATGCATCTCGGCACGAATAAATCAGCGGCGCATCACACGCAGAAGACCAAAGGAGTGATGTCTGGCGGCCCCCGGAGCGACCAAATGACGGTGGGACTGTGTTTTGCAAGCGCGTCCGCTTCCGAACTCGGCATCAGCGCGTTGATCGCTCCGACTTCGGCGGCCCCATCCCGGAGCTCCATAGCCGCTTGCCCACGCTAGCCAAGTCGATGTTGCGCAGTTTCTCGCGGTCGCGCCAGTGGCTAACGATGCGTGCCCTCGCCCGATCCTAGCAGAACTTATCGTAAGTCGGATCGAGTGCGCACTTTCGTTCGACCTACAAATGCGCGGCGTTGTCGCGCTGGTGTAGTCGCTTCATCACTTACTGTGGGTGCCGCGATCGAGTCCTTGGGCCATTCGACGGATGTCTCCAGCTTCGTAGAACGTCCGCTCGCGTCTAGAGCCTGTGTATTGGTGTCCACGCGTCCAAGCTACTGGAGTGCGGGGACATACATACGAGCGCCAACATGTCAGTTCGGCGTATGCTCGCGTCTCGGCGATGACCTCAGAAAGCAAACCCTACCGGCTCGCACGGGCGTTAGAGCGAGACGTTCCACCGCCAACGCAAGCCGTGGTGAATGAAGATTGCCCGATAGGGCTGTTCGATGCTGCGGCGCTGGCCTTCGTGTTCTTTCAGTCGGAGAAGCCAAACGGATGCCAGACAAGGAAAGGATGTGGGGTTGGCCTTCTTTCCAACGCGGTCGCGCCCGCAGCGCTCAATTGGTCTGCCGCTTTTGAACCGAAGTCTGGTCGATTAGGAAGTCGTCCAACTTCCCGCCGCCTCGAAGCTGCGGCCGCAGCCAGCGAGGCAGCCTGCCGCGACCCGACCATGTCTCCGCCGGGTTCCTTGGATTGCGATATTTGGGACGAACGGGCGGGTATGGACGGCGCTTACGATCGAACCTTGTGGCCTCGTCAGCGAGTCCAATCTTGTGGAGCCGTTCCTCCAATTTTGCTTTTTGCACTAACATTTTCTGAGTAAGGCTGGCGGTGACCTGCTGATGAAATCTCCAGAGCTCGTCAAGGGAGAGCGAATTGAAATGGGCGGCGTTCATGGCTCGATCCGAATTCTTGGGAGAAGGCCCAGCAAACAAGTCGGGTGTATTCGTATCGCTCTATTTTTCATCGTCTCCTGTTTATGTTCGGCAAGGCCATGCCGATCCGGAATTGAGAATTGCGACAATGTCCTCAGTGCTCATATTTCGGCAGCCATACAAGGCGAAATCTGAGACAAGTCCCTCATGCCAGAGACTGCCCGGCATTGGGCCGAACGTCGCCGCTCTGTTGTCGCAGGTTCAAGCTCTCGACATTCAAACAACAGATGACATTCGCTCGGGCTGTCTTGATTTATGAGCTTGCGAGTAGCTGCATCCGATTGATGGTGGGACAGACACAACTAAATGAAGCGGCCAGAAGACGGCTCTACTGGCTCAGTCGGCGAAGATCGAGTTTGCTTATTGCAGAGACGCGCAGGAAGGCGGCGCATTTATTTGGAGAAACTGATTTGAAATTAGGGATTGCAGATGATGGAAAACAACCGAAAAGCTCACCGTGTTCGCTTTGAACACAAGCATACGGTCAGCATCATGGGTGTCCACGGGACGTGGCGGCGAAGCTGACCCTTGTCGATGCCTCTGCAATGGGTGCCAAGCTTGAGGTTGACGGCTCGACAGATCGCCTGAAAGCACAGGAATTCTTCTTGGTTCTGTCCTCCACGGGTCTGGCATTTCGGCGCTGCGAGCTAATTTGGGTGGATGGTTCTCACGTCGGAGTTCAGTTCGTCACAGAAGACAAAGAGTAAACCGAACGCAGAGAAACGTCTCGTCGGTTCACAATGAGACTTCAGATTTATCCATGCTCGCTCAGACGACTGACAGGCTTGTTGTCGACGATTCTTCAGGATGAATTGGCGTTGCGCGGCGTGCATTCATTGACGCCATCCGACTATCACGAGATCATAGAGCAGTTGATCGAACACCTTAGAGACCTGGAGCTTAACTTCGCCGGCCGCGAGTTGGCTGGGAAACAGCCGAGTAGCCTCATGCCGGACTGACACCGGGCATTTCGGGATTGGCTGCCTCGGACGTCGCGCTGCAGAGTCTAGAGTTGCTTTCCAATTCTATAAACCAAACCCGCGGCCGATTCGCGGATAAGCCTGACCGCGGCCTCAGTATTACGCCCCCTGAAGAGCGCTCCATCAACCTGAGAAAAGATGCCCAGGTTGCCAAGAATCCGTCGACGATAGATTTAACGAGATTACCGCGATGCTTCTTTACGATCCCGCTTGCCATTTGGTGGTGTTGGTCCAACAACCGACGCCATGCTAGGTCGCCCATCCTGGCTGCGCTGCGGGTCGAATCGACGATGTCGGTGAATAGAATCGTGATCAAAACTCGCTCGAAATCATTCGATAAATTCTCATGATCTCCCGTGATGAATTCTTCGATATCGCCGAGAAGTGCCTCGGCATCGCCGAACCAGAAGGCATGTCCTCCGTTTGAGTATTCAATGTATTTGGCATTCGGGATGCGCTCCGCCAGATCACGCCCCGCTATCGTCGTGAAAGCTGGAGATCGAGCCTTGAGGATCGTATCCCATTCCGAAAGCCATATCGTCGAGCTCGACGACGGCTCACGCTGGCAGGTGTTCCCTGGTGACGTCGACATCACCCTCGGCTGGACGCCCGAGACCGATCTCAGGCTGACCCGCATCGATGGCGATGTAAGCGACCAGGTTCTAGTCAGCAACGATGATGACGGCCGCGTCCGGGTTCTGCCCGAAGGCGCGCTTTGGCCGAAGGACCACGTCAAGGCGAAACTGGGATCGACGCGCAGGAGCAGGCGGGCGACAAAATGACGGCGCGCCATTCGCGACAGGATCCCATCAACCCGACGGCTTCGAAGACATTGCGAAAGCAAGTGAATTAGTCGCTTCCGGCGACATCGATGACGTGATTCCGAGAGGTGCCCAATTGTTTGTTTACACCGCCGAAGCTGAAGGTTAGCATTGGAACAACCAGACGTAATTTGCCGATATGTGAAGCCGTTCACGGTCAGACGCGCTTCGGTAGTGCATTGATACAGTGAATGATCCCGCACCTCGGGAGGGCAGTTTTGTCTACTCCCCTTTTGGACCAGCGGCTCCAAGGCTTCGCCTCGAACTTACTCTATCAGGAGCTGGCGGACGGAGATGACGCCGAAGGCTTTCGCTTTCGCGACATCGACGGAATCGTTCTCTTCGTCGACATCGTCGACTCCACGTCCATGACCGATCTGGTGGCCGCGTCCGGTCCCGATGGCGCCGAGCGGCTCGGGGACGTCCTCAACGACTATTTCCGCTGCGTGATCAACATTGTGCTGGCGCATGGCGGCGACGTGGTGGGCATTGATGGCGACGCCGCGATCGCGCTTTGGCGCGCCGCCGGATCGACGAGCACCCCGGCCGTCTCAGCCGCACGGGCTGCAATTGGCCTGCGCGAGGTCCAGCTCCATTGGCCGGTCCAGCCGCCCGCCTCGCTTCGCCACCGAGTGACGCTGGTCGCCGGCAAATTCACCTCGGTCATTCTTTCCGGCAACAGCGGGCGGCGCTTTCATGTTCTCGCCGGCGAGCCGTTGCGCACGATCAGCGCGATCTCGCACGAGGTCGAGCCGGGCGAGGTGATCGTCGACGATGCGGTCGCGCAAATGCTCGGCGCCGCAGCGAAGCTCGAACCGATTGGCTCTCACGGCGAAGCGATGCACGCCGCGGCACGCCTCGACGCCTTGGTCGACACGGGGCCAGCGGATCGCGGCCCGGCGCCTGGTCCGATTCCGCTCTCGTGGTCCACGCCAAAATCGTTCCTGCCGCGCGTGGTCGTCGCGCGCGGCCAGTCCGATCTCGTAGCCTGGCTGACCGAATTCCGGGCCGTGAGCCTTATCTATGTTCGGCTCAGCGCACCGGAGCTTCCCGACGGCTCCGCCCAGGCTCGGCTGCAAACGATGTTCGAGGTCGTCGCGAAAGCCGCGGAGGCGCTCGATGTCGAAATTCTGCGGGTGGTCGCTAACGAAAAAGGCGTCATCGCACTCATCGTCTGCGGCTTGCCGTCCTTCGGCTCGGAAAGCAATGCGGCTCACGCGGTCGGGATCGCCGAACGCATTCGTGAGGACGCCTCGAAGCTCGGCATACCGCACTCGCTCGGCGTGGCGACGGGCCGCGTATTCTGCGGCCTGGTCGGCAACGCGGCGCGACGCGACTACGTCTTGAACGGACCCGTCATGAACTACGGCGCGCGGCTCATGCAGGCCGCCGACGACGACGTGCTCTACGATGCCGAGACGGCCCGCGCGGCGAGCGGGCGGTTCGCCTTCTCGCCAGCCGAGGAAATCTCGGTCAAGGGGCGCGGGCGTCCGCTTGCCGTACACCGCCTTTCGCAGGCATTCGCGGCACCTGCGCACTCGCCCGCCGGGCAGAAAGCGCTCGTCGGGCGCGATGCCGAATATGCGGAATTGACGCGAGGGCTCGGCAGTGGTGAAGGCGGCCTCGTCGTTCTGGAAGGCGAACCAGGCGCTGGCAAATCCCGATTGCTCCAGGCCTTGCGTGAGGCGGCCGAACGCAGTCGCCACACGACGATCGTCGCTGCCACGCACGTGATCGAGCGCGCGACGCCCTACTACGTCTTCCGCAATTTCGTGCAGCAATTGCTGCGCGAGCCCGGCGACCGCGAACCCGTGAGCCCGCCTCTGCTGCGGACACGACTTCACGAGGCGCTTGCCGAAACTGACCTCATCGAGAAGGCGGCCTTGATCGAGGACGTGATGCCGCTCGGATTGCCGAGCAGCGAACTTGCTGCCCAGATCAAGGGCGCGGCGCGACAGGCGGGCATAGAGGATATCATCGTTGCGCTCGCCGCCCGAAGAATGGCGGATCGGGCCCCTTTGATCCTGCTCGACGATTTGCACTGGATCGATGCGCTGTCGGCGGACCTTCTGCTGGCGCTGGCGCGCAGATTGCCCCGGCTGCTGATCGTGGTGACGTCGCGGCCGTTCGATGCGACGGAGGCGCCGCACGGCGGACGGGTCATCCAGCGTGCGTCCCGCCGCATCCCGGTTACACGGATTGACTCGAAAGGCACGACGCAGATCATCTGCGATCTCCTGAACGTCATGTCCGTCCCACGCCGGCTGGTCGATTTCGTCTACGGACAGTCGCAAGGCTTGCCGATCCATATCGAGCAGCTCGTGCTTTCGCTGCAGGAGCATGGGTTGATCGAAGCACGGGAGGGGAAATGTCTCGTGCATGCGTCCGATCTCAGAGCCGCCGCGGTGCCGCAAAAGCTCCGTGACCTGGTCGTCGGACGCATCGACCATCTTGGTCAGGCCGATCAGCTCGTGGCTAAGGTTGCGAGCGTCATCGGCCGCGTTTTCGACATGGACACATTGCGGGCGATCTATCCGCTTCCGAGCGAGGCGCGCAGCCTCGAGATGAGCGTGCGGCGCCTGGCCCTCGCGGGCATTCTGGAGCCCGCATCCGGAGGAGACAGCGCCGCGCATGCCTTCCGCCATGTGATCATTCAGGAAGCGACATACGAGCTCCTGAGCTATGCGCAACGACGATCGATCCATCTTCATCTCGTCGAGCAGATCGAGCGGCGGCGCGCGGAGGCGCTGGAGCCGCACTATTCGGAGCTCGCCCATCATTGCGAGCACGCGGGCGAGACGGCGAGAGCGGTCGAGTTTCGCCTGTCGGCGGCGAGCCTCGCCGTGCTCCGCTCTGCCAATGATGACGCGCTGATGCATGTGGAGCGCGCCGACCGTCTGGCCAGGACCGCACGGCTGGCGCTGACCGACGCCCAGCGCTCGACCTTCGCGTTCCTGAGAGGAGAAGCGCTCCACGCCTTGGCGCGCTTCGGTGACGCCGAGGGCTATTTCCGGGAATGCATGCGGCTGAACAGGATCAAGAGGCCGGAGACCCCCCTCCAGATGAGGCTCTCCACGATTCGGCAGCTCGCTCGACAAGCCGCGCACCGAGTCGGCTTGATGCGAACGCCATGCGATGAAGTTACCCGCCAACGGGAGCGGCTGTCCGCCCTTCTGCATACACGCCTCGCCGAGCGCGCCTACTTCATGTGCCAATCCACCGAGCTGGAGCACGATACGCTCGCGGCGTTGAACCAGGCCGAAAAAGTTGGTGCGGTCTCGGAGACGATCGGCGGATACGGGGCGCTCGCGATCGGACTTGGAACGACGCGCCTGCATGCGCTGGGCCGCTACTATCGTCAACGCGCAATCGACGAATCCAAACGTGTCGGAGAATTGCGGGACCAGGGTTTTGCCCGTCTCTATGGCGCGGTCTACTCGCTGCACACTTGTGACTGGGACGAGGCGCGTACGCTTCTGCAGGATGGCGCCAAGCTGTTCGAGCGGCTCGGCGACCGGTTTCGCCGACAGTCGTGCCGCGCGGTGCTCGGGTATATCGCGATGGCCGCCGCGAACTACCGCGAAGCGCGTGCCATCCTCAGCGAGTTCGGATGGGACGCGGAGGGGGCCGAAACGAATGCGGTGCGGATCTGGTTGCTCGCCGGTCAGTCGGCACTCGATATGCTGGAGGGCCGCCCGCCTGCTGCCGCGGTGCGACGGATGGAAGCGGTGCGGGAGCTCGTTCTCTATCCGGCCGAACGCCACCTCTGCGACGGCGTTGCCGCTGCCGCTCGTCTCAGGGCAGGCGACATCGAGGGCGCACGGCGCGGTGCCGACGAGGCATTGCAGAACCTGGCCGCCGGCTTCTGCACGATGGGCTCGGCGTACAACAGCGTCAGCAGCGTGGCTGCCGTGTTCCTCGAACTGCTCGAGCAAAGCCAGGCTGACGGCAAGCGCGACGACGGCTTGCATGCGCGCACGGCCGAGGCGTGCCGCGCCGTATCGGCCTACGCAGCGCGGACGCGGATATGCCGCCCGCGCGCGCACGTGCTCGAAGGCCGCTTTGCATTGGCCTCGGGACGGCAGAGCCGAGCGATCCGTCAGTTCCGCCGTGCGCAGGGTTGGGCGCGACGATTGCAGATGCCGCTTGAGGAGGCATTGGGTCATCTCGGGCTCGCGCAAGCCCTGCCCGACAACGCCGCGCGCGAGCACCACTACGAACAGGGAATGTCGATGCTCGATGGCCTGGGAGCCCGGCCGTGGGGCTACGATTTAATGACGGCTGCAGCAGTCAAGCGCGAGGGTCACTCAGCCATCCGGGCGTAGCATGAGAGGAAAGATCGATGGCGAAGCAGAAGATCGCGATTCTCGGCGGAGGCATGGCCGGGCTGAGCGCGGCCTATCACCTTACCAAGACCCACGCTCTGCGCGATCGATACGAGGTCGCGGTGTACCAGCTTGGTTGGCGGCTCGGCGGCAAGGCAGCAAGCGGAAGGGACGATCTGGGACGCAATCTCGAGCACGGCCTTCACGTCTGGTTCGGCTGCTACGAAAACACCTTTCAGATGCTCCAGGAGCTTTATGCGGCGAATCCGCCCGGCGGCATGCTGACGGACTGGACGGCCGCCGTGACGCCGCAAAGCTACACGCCGATCGGCGTTTACGACAACGGCCGATGGACGTACTGGCCACTGACCTGGCCGACCAACGATGGAACGCCCGGTGACGGCACACTCCTGCCGAGCTGGGGCCAGATGATGCAGATGGTCGCCGGCTGGATCGCGGAGGCGATTGAACGTCGCCTGCAGCAACCGGCCCCCGCAGAGGCGGTCGCTGCGGCCGGCTGGCTGCCGCCCACCGGAGCCCTGGCGCTGTCGTCGGATACTGCGACACCGGCGGGTGCGGTGAGAGCGGCGCAGAACCACCTGCGTGCTCACGGTTCAGATCTTCGCAAGCTGACCGAACAGGACATGAAAGAATTTCACGACCTCGTCCGGTGGGCGCGCGATGCGCTGGCCGGACGGAAGTTCGTGGGTGAACAGAGGGCGGAATTCGTGGAGGCATCTCCACTCGATCACCGCATCCTGACCGAAGTCCTCGATATCTTCGCAGCAACCTCTGCCGGCATTTTCTGGGATTTGGTCGTGCCGGACCGTCCCCTCGAAGCGCTCGACGGCTACGACTTTCGCGCCTGGTTGATCAACCACGGCGCCAACCCCACGATCGTTAACACGTCCTCGGTCATTCGCGTCCTCTACGACACCTTGTATCAGTACGAGGACGGTGATGTGTCGCGTCCATCCTACGCCGCGGGCTCCGGGCTCGGCGTCATCATGCGTCTGATCGGAACCTACAAGGGCGCCATGATGTGGGACATCCAGGCCGGCATGGGCGAGGTGATCGTCGCGCCGCTGTACGAGCATCTTGTTTCGTTGGGCGTGAGCTTCAAATTTTTCCGCAAGGTGACACATCTCGGCTTGTCGCCGGACGGGACGCTGATCCAGACGATCCGGATGGACAAGCAGGTGGAGACGATCTCCGGCGACTACCAGCCCACCTACGATCTTGCGGATGGATTGACTGTCTGGCCGGCCGAGCCGCTTTGGGAGCAACTCGTCGACGGCGCCGAGATGAAGGCCGCAAAGGTCAATTTTGAGAGCTATTGGTGCGATCGGCCGCCCGTCGGACCACCCGAGGAGCTTCATCTCGGAACGGATTTCCACATCGCGGTCCTTGCGATCTCGCTCGGCGCCTACAAGCCCCTGAATGGCGCTGACGCCAGCATGTGCGCGGAGCTGATCGCCAAGAACGGAGCGTTTGCCTCGTACGTTCAGAATGTCGGTGTCGTGCCGACGCAGTCGGTCCAGCTGTGGTGCGACCCGACCAGTGCCGGCCTCGGCTGGACCACCGGCAAAGCCGCGACCGTTTCAGGGCCCGAGTATCTAAACATCTGGGCCGACATGACCCAGGTGTTGCCGTTCGAAACCTGGCAGGGGCCGAGGCCGCAGTCCCTGCACTATCTCACTGGAACATACAAGACGACGCTATTCCGGCAGCCCTCCTCCAATACAGGCGTTCCCGCCCAGGCCCATGATGAGATCCGGACCCAGGCGATCGCGTGGCTCAACGAGTCGTCCTACGGCCTGTGGCCACTCGCTGATCCCAACGGCGCCTTCGATTTCGACGTGCTGCACGTGACGGAGCCGGCCGTCGGCACAGCACGTTTCAACCAGCAGTTCTGGCGCGCCAATATCGACCCGACCGAATGCTGCACGCTGTCGGCAGCGGGAACGACGCAGTATCGGCTGCATCCCGACCAGACCGGCTTCAACAACCTCATCCTTGCCGGCGAGGGCAGCCGGCACGGTTTCAACACCACGGCAATCGAGGGAGCCGTGATGTCCGGTGCGGCGGCCGCGCGCGCGATCAGCGGCGCCCCTGCTCACATTGTCGGGTACGACTTCCTGCAACGCCGGCCATCGCAAGGACCAGGAACATGACAGAGGTACCCTACATATCGTGGATCGGACACGGCGCGACGTGTCTGTCAGCTCCCGACACCTTCGCCGATGCCACGATGAGCCTCTTCAGCATCGAGACCGACACCACCGCCGTTCAGAACCTCGTGGATGCGCTTCTCAATCCCGTAGCTCCCGGACGGGTGCGCTACGCCCCTGCGCTGTCCGCCGCGATCTTCAGCTTCAGCGACAATGCAAGATGTACCTCGACGGTCGATGCGATCGGCTTCATGCCCGGGCGCGAGACCATGATCCTGGTGCCGCTCTGGGAGTTTCATGGCACCAATCCGCTTCCCAGCCGGCTGGTGTTCTGGGCGCCCTATATCTTCATTGACTACACGATCGGCCTTGTCACCGGGCGCGAGGTCTGGGGATGGCCGAAAGCTTTCGCGCGCATCGGCGTCGACACCGATGCGCCGGGCGCGGGCTTTTCTTGTCGGACCACGGTGTTCCCGGTCCTCGCGCCGACGACGCCCGCGCAGGACGTCGTTCTCTATCGTATCTTCAGGACCAACGAGGGCGCCAAGTCCGAACCTTGGGACAGCGCGGGGGCAGCAGCCCGCGGCGCGGTGCGAGGCTTGCTCGACGGGATCGCCGAAGATGCCCTCCAGATGCTCACCCGCCAGCCGGAAATTTCGTGTGTCGTGCTGAAGCAATTCCGTACGTCGGACGATCCGACGATCTGCTGCTATCAGGCAATCGTCAACTCGCCGATCGCAGTGACGAATTTCGCCGCTGGGGGCCCGCTGTTCGACAGCTTCACCGCCGAGATTGCCACCTGCGAAAGCCACAGGATCGTGTTCGACTTGCTCGGGACGATGCCAACATCCCCGACCACACGCCTGCCGATCAGGTTCGCCGGTTGGGCAAGGATCGATTATACAGCGCTTCCCGGCAGCGCCGTGATCGTTGCAACGTAGACGAGCTCAATTGGTTTTGGCAGCATCGGTGCACCGATGCTGCATGGAGGATAAGCCATGCCCCACGGATCGCAAATCAACGTCGTGATCATCGGAGGAGGACCGGCGGGACTCGCCGCGGCCTTTTGGCTAACGGCGCCGGAGCAGAACGATCGCTATCGGGTCACACTCTACACCCAGGGCTGGCGCCTTGGGGGAAAATGCGCCAGCGGGCGTAATTACAGCGAGCACGACCGTATTGAAGAGCATGGGCTCCACATGCTGATGGGCTGCTATCACAACGCGTTTGCGACGCTGCGGGCGTGCTATGAGGCCTGGCATCCTGGCCCGGGCAGTCCGCTCTCCACCTGGGAGCAGGCGTTCATCCCTCAGCGCAAGATCACCCTCATGGAGCCCGACGGTCGCGGAGGAGCCTGGGAGCCATGGGACTTCGCCAACCTGCCTCGATCTCCAGGTGAACCTGGCGACGGTCTCGGCGCAGATCCGATGGCCGCGCGGGCCCTGGCGGAAGGGCCTGTGGATGCCATGCATCGGCTGGTAAAAAGGCTGGCCGATTGGCTCGAGACGTCGGTTGGCCTCGATAAGCTGATCAAGGGCGGCAAGGCCGCGATTGCCGCATTGCGTGCTCCCCTGTTCGAACCAACGGATGAAAGAACGAAAAAGAAGCTCAATGACCTCGAGATCGCCAATAAGCAACTGAGAGAGGCGATTGGCAACAAGGGCTGGCAACCGGCCGGGCACGATGCCGAGCAAAACGAATCGTTTCAGCTGGCATCTGGAGCCATGAGCCGGCTCCTCATTCTTGCCAACCTCGGCGTGGCGACAGGCCTCGGCTATCTCCGGGATATCGCCCACAGCGGCGAGGCCGCCTACGACAAGCTCAACGCACAGGACTTTCGCGCATGGCTGGCGACGTGCGGTGCGTTCGACGAGACGCTGGCCTCAGCTCCCATTCGCGCGCTCTACGATCTCGCCTTTGCCTTCCGGGACGGTCTGGCCGGTAACATCGATAATGGCTCGATGGCCGCCGGCGTCACCTTTCGCTTTGCAATGGAGCTGACCTTTGGCTATCGCAACGCCCCGCTGTGGAAGATGGCAGCAGGAACGGGTGACACCATCTTCACGCCATTCTATGAGGTCCTCGAGGCGCGGCAGCCGGGATGCGTGCAGTTCTTCAGCCGGCTCACCGACATGACCGCGGCAAACGGGCGCATTCAGTCCATCGAGATCTCGATCCAGGCCGTGACGGGGGACGGCACGCCCTACAGGCCGCTGGTACCGGTCAAGAACCTGCAATGCTGGCCGAACCAGCCGGACTGGGATCAACTCAAGGACGGCTCTGTCTTGCGGGGCTGCAATTTCGAATCCAGCTTCTGCACGGCATCCGCCGGCACGCGACCGCTGCAGGTGGACCAGGATTTCGATCTCGTCATCCTTGCCATTCCGCCCGCGGCGATCACCAAGACCCCGGCGTCGTTCGCGCAAGGCAGCGCGCGATGGCAAGCCGCGCTAGGAGACAGCCGGTCCGTGGGAACCCAGTCGTTGCAGCTCTGGATGGGCCCTCCCATCGCCGGTCTGGGCTGGCCGCTTGGGCCGACCGTGCTGACCGCTTTCGCTGAGAACTACGATTCCTGGGGAGACATGAGTCATCAGCTGCAGACGGAATCATGGAGCTGTCCAGACGCACCGCAGACGATCGGCTATTTCGTCGGCTGTCTCCACGTGCCGCAGCAACCCGCGCCTACCCCGGATTCGATGCAGCAGGCAGCGAACCAGCAGGCCGATCAGTGGATCGCACAACACCTGCCCATCCTGTGGCCGGGCTACGGCGCGGGCCAGCAAACCTGCCGCTGCGTCGCGGCCAATTTCGACGGCTCGGACCTCTATGTGCAGACGCCGAGCGGCACGAATGTTGCGAGCCGCTTTTCATCCGCGGATACGGCAGACTTCGCAAACCTGTATGTCGTCGGCGACTGGACGCGCACGCGCTTCAGCGGTGGATGTTTCGAGTCAGCGATCGAATCCGCAATGCTCGCCTCCCGCGCGATCAGCAACTTTCCCACCCACATCAAGACAACGTAGGTGGCAGGAGCCGCGCTGAGGCGCGGTCCCTCAAACTCCGGCAGGCGTGCCGTGGCGACGATGATCGGCACTCGGTCGCGCCAGGGCCAGCCCTCGACCACTGTTCGATCGGGCTCGAAAATCTCGACCTTGAGCGGGTGGCAGGCGGCAACATCGCTGGAATGGCTGGCACCGCAGTCGCCGCCGGGACAGGCCGACAATGCGCCGATACCGATCTACAACCTCGATTTCTCGCTCATTCCCCGTGACGCTCGAGGAACTCGAAGCCGCGCAGGAGCGCGAGTATTGGTCGATGGTGGGCGATCCGCGATAGTAGGTACCGTGGCGTTGGCTCGTCACCAGACGTCCTTTGGCGATACGGAGATGGCCTTCTTGCGCGACAGGCATACCCAGCATCGCGCAGTTCGCGCGCCGCCTTGGTCCGAAAATCGGAAACTCCTAGCGCCTTGAATGCGGCCGTATCTCTCACTCGCTCCTCGACGTTCCCAGCCCGCCGTGCCGGACAGATACTCCGCACAACACCCCCAGGCTTCCTGCGCAGTAGCAGGCGTGTTGACGAACCGCCTGGTTGCGGCCGTTCCGGAACAGTCTGACGTGTTTCTGCTGGGCCATCTTGTTATCCCAAAAGTCCGACGCTCGGCTAATTCGATGTCGTTTCGCGTTCGATGTGATCCGCACTAGCTAATGTCAGTCCTATGATCTGAGCTGGCAGCCCTCAAGCCAATCCCAAGATTTTCGGATACACATTCAAACAGCCTATCTGGCCCGAAACGGCGCGCCAAATTCGGGTGTCGTTTCGCGTCGATCGCTTAGCGGCACGCAAGCGGGCGTCATCGAGCTTCGACCTAAGGTTCTGACGGCCGTGTCGGCCGTCCATCTCATCCTTCCTTTTCAATGGTGTCGTTTCGCGTTCGATCTGGATCATTCGCGTTCAATTGGAGTCTGTCGGGCCGATCCAGCGGTTGAACTTTGGGCGCCTAAGCTATGGCGCTTAAAGAGATTTCTCGATGTGATCCAAACTAAGTCGTGACAGTTTCCCATGGTCCGGGCTGGCAACACTCAAGCCAATCCTAGGATTTCGGATACACTTCCCCACAACCCGGAAATCGCTGCCCCTCGGCGAATCTGACGATTGAATATCCGGCGAGAAAGGGCTGTCACACCAATGATTTTCTCTCCAAACTTCGGCGCACATCCTACAACGCATGCGCGATCTCCTTGAGGGTCTGCCCGCAGCGATCTACACCACTGATGCCGACGGCCGTATTAAATTTCTTCAATCGGGCCGCAGTCGAGATGGCGGGGCGGACGCCCAGCCTGGCAATAAATGGTGTGTAACCTGGAAACTCTATTGGCCCGACGGTCCGCCTCTGCCGCACAATGAATGTCCGATGGCAGTGGCGCTGCGTGAAAACCGCCCGGTTCGCGGGGCCGAGGCAATTGCTGAGCGTCCAGACGGCAGACGCGTGCCGTTCATTGCTTATCCGACTCCGCTCCGCGATGCGGAAGGAAACTTGGTCGGCGCCATCAACATGCTCGTCGACATCAGCGAGCGCAAGCAGGCAGAGAATGCTCAAAAGGTGCTCATCGACGAGCTGAACCACCACGTGAAAAATACGCTTGCCACGGTGCAGTCACTCGCCAGTCAGACGGCTCGCCATGCCACCGATCTGCAAGAGTTTCTGCCGACGTTCACAGGACGGCAGTTAGCTCTTGCCCGTGCCCATGACCTTCTCACGACACCCAAGTGCCAGCAGCCGGGTCTTTGGGGCTTAGGCGCAAAGCGATCTCAATCGGAGAAAACGCTTCACCCGCGCGTCCCGCCGTAACAAGTACGATCCCCTTGGATGCATACGCGACGGGCGAATTGGGATCGATTTCCAAAGCTGCGTCATGTTCAGGTAAAGCTTCCTCAGGATTCCCGTAGTTCAGAATGTTTCCGTTGGCTACGTGCGCGTTTGCGGTCGCCGGTCGTTTTGCAAGAACTTGATCTATTAGCTTGATCGCCCTCTTTTTGTCCTCGACTACGGATGGTGACCATCCGTAGATCACGCCATCCGCTATGCACAACGTCTTGCCGATGATTGCATCAACGTTGTCCGGATCGAGGCGCAGTGCGCTATCGAACAGGTCGTTTGCCTCTGCATTCGTTAACTTGCTCCGGGGGCCATAGCGCTTCGCCCAGCCGCGCATGCTGAAATCCACAGCGTCTGGATTGGTTGGCCTATCCATTTGGCTGCGCCGGCTTTCAGCCTGGATGAGCTCGACGTTGAGGGAGCGGGCGAGCCGAGCCGTGACCTGGTCCTGCAAGGCAGTAAGGTTTGACCGATCGCCGTCAAAGCGGTCCGACCAGACGTCACGACCAGTCGACAGGTCGGAAAGTGATACGTTCATACGGACCCGATCTCCGGCCCGCTGCACCGCGCCCTGTACCGCCCATCGGATACCAAGGTCCTTGCCGAGCGTCTTCAGATCGACCTGCTTATTCTTATAGGTGAAAGCCGTCCCGCGCCCGATCACGAATGTCTCGGGCATTTGCGCGAGATCTGTCGTCAGATCGGTCGTAATGCCGTTGGCGAAATAGTCCTGCTCCGCATCGTTGTTGAGATTTGCAAATGGTAGGACAACGAGGGACAATCGGGGCGCAACGTCGGGCCGGATCGTAGCCTGTTTCTGCGTTTTTTGGCTCTCCGGAGACACGTCTGTGCGGAGCGTCTTTGTCTGGTCTGGGACCACAAGCGGCCTTCGTGGCACCGTCCGCCACCTGTTCGCTCGGGACCCGAGAGCCGACGCTGCTTAAGGGCAGCTATGAGGTCACCAGCGGCGGTCGAGGGAAGCGCCCGGCGTGCCCGTTCCAAGCCAGACAGCTGACGTACTGCCAGCCGGACCGCTATTCAGCTCAGGGCCCCTAAGCGGAAATCGCAACGAGCCGCACTGTCGAGCTTGGCTGTCGGGGATCTCAACCCGATCCACTCACGAAGTTCTTCAGCGGCATCGCCGGCGGGTTGTGCTGATCCACCCGTTTCCATTTCCCTGCACAGTTTAGCAAATATGTTGACTAAAGCGACCCTCGCGTCCCAACCCCCGTCCTCACTGGCGCATGGCTTATGGTCAACCCTGAAGTCCGATTTGGGTCGGCGAGCTAGTGATGGCCAGTCACGCAGGTGTTGGAGCGTCGACGAGGTCGCCGATACAGAAATGAGACATGTGGGCGACAGCTTCAGGACTGTGATAGTCACCGAATTCGGCAGTAGCTTCCTTGCCGGCATACATGCGGGCGATTCCTGCGCCACCGGGGTGATGGGGTGCCCACTCCGTGATATCGTAGACTTTTCCCCGGATGATGACCCAGCAGTCGTCGCGCGTTTTGTGCAGGGCGACTTCTTCGCGCGTGACCGGGCGTGGAGCCCTGGCGGGAGCAGCCGGTGTCCAGAACTCGCGGGTGATCGCGGGGTAGTTGGCCTTTGCGGCGCGGCGGAAGTCCCACGGCCCCAATCTCTTGGGAGGCAATTCGGCGCCGATGTTGCGGGCATCGTACGCATAGATCCAGGAGTCGTCCTCACCGCCCCGCTTGTCGTGGGCAAATGCCGGGCTCACCCGCTCGTCGATCTTTTCGAGCAGAGCCTTCTGCTCAGCGGTGTCCTTGGCCCGCAAATGATCGAAGGCGAACTTGGAGCCGAGCTGGAATCGGGTCGCGCGATAATGCCGCACGCGTTCGTAGTGCAACAGTGCTGTGGCCACGTCGCGGCCGTGCAGGGTGAACGCGCAAGCGAGCGCGGCGGCGTCCTCGAAGGACTGCGCGGCGCCCTGGCCGAACGTCGGAAGCATCGGATGCGCCGCGTCGCCGAGCAGACAGATACGATCTTGCACCCAGGTTTCGAGGGCGTCACGATCGTAGAGGCCCCATTTCGTAGGTCGAACGATCGCGCCCGCCAAAGCGAGCAGATCGTCTCTGCTGGGGTGCCCAGTAAATGCTTCAGCCACATCGCGAACGATCTCCTCGTGTCTGACAGGAAACCAGTCGCCCTCCTCCTGCTCGAATGCGGCAGAGTCCGGCTCATAGCGGGCGATCCACACGTTCAACAACTCGCCCCGGCGCACCCAGTACGTTGTCGCCCCGCTCCGCTCGCTCCGGTGCCGGTCCATGCTGAAGGAGTGGATGGGGTTGTGGTCCAGCGGGCTACCGTCAGTCTTGCGGAGCGAGGCGACCACCGCCCGCGGAATAAGTCCACGGAAGCAGGTCACCTCCGTCCACCGCTTGGGACGCGGGTTCGGCCACGCCAGCTGCAAGGTGGCGGAGTTGATTCCGTCGGCGCCGACGAGAACCTCTCCCGCGGCGCTTCGACCATTCGAAAAACTCGCCGTCACCTCGCCCGCGGTCTGATGCAGCTGCGTCAGCCGACAGTCCATGTGCACGGTGATCGGGCACGGCGCCCCGCTTTCGGGACCGAACTCGAACACGCGCTTGTACAGACACATCAACAGGTCAAGCCTGTGCATGTGATGGAAGCCGGCGCCGTCGCCCGCGGCGGTGACATGATCGAACGGCCTCTGCGTCACCGTCCCATCGGCGTTGAACTGCCTTGTCGACTCCAGAATTGCGGCCCGGCCACCGTCGATCACCCCGTCGGGGCCCCTGGGATCCCCGCCATCCAGGTCAACGCCCAGCCAACGACATATTCGCGCCCCGTTGGGCGGTACGTTCAACCCGGCGCCTGCAGTGCTCGGCACCTTGGTTTGCTCGTAGACATCGACCGAGGCGAAGACGCCGGACTGCCGCAGCGCCAACGCCGTCATCAACCCGCCCATTCCTGCGCCGATGATCACTGCCCGCATCTGTCGCCCTTGCCAAGTAAGCGAACGCACCGATTACCCAGCTCGTGGCGGAGCACGGTGGGTGCCGCTCGAATTAACTCGAGAGTAGCTTCGGGTTGACCAGCAATAAAGCAGCTTCTGGCGGAACCGGACGTGCTAGCTTCACAATCGCCAACGAGCCCGCAGTAGCATGCTCGAGCTGCCTATCGGGATAGGGTTGCTCGACCGTCTTGGTCGGCACGAACCGCATGTTAGGTCTCGTGACCGCCTCGCAAATCGCCTCTGCGTCCTTGGTGTCGTTCTTCTGCCGCTTGACGTAGGGCTTCACGTACGCCGGAGGCATCAAGCGCACCGTATGCCCCAACGCCTGCAGTTCGCGGGACCAATAGTGGGATGGCGCGCAAGCCTCCATCCCCACCAGGCACGGCGGGAACTTCTCAAAAAACGACAGCATGAAACGGCCCTTGAGTTGGCGCCGAATCACCACCTGGCCGGCTGCATCGACGCCATGCACTTGAAAGACCGACTTTCCAGATGTCCAGACCGATCGTCGAAATTAACTGCATGCGCTGCTCCTCCGAATCGTGGGAGCCTCAAACGGCGCCCAATCATTGGCACTCTCGTGCCCGTGGAGGAGCCGTCCACAGCATCAGAAGCGGAAGTTTCGCACGTAGTGCAGTCTCATTTTTCTGGCGAACACACGAACGATCATTCGAGCAAACCCGCCACTCGAAATCCGTGCGCTCCAAGGCCGTTCGGACCCAATCGCATTGACCGAATGCGATATCGACAGTTGCCGACTACACCATCGACGTCGCAACGGTGCAAACACCTTGCAGCGCAGCTACGGAACAATATTACATCTGAGAGATTCCAGGAACGAAACGGGTCGTCAGTCTTTCTCTGGGCTTTGGGAGGTGGCCATGACTTCTCAGACCATAGAAGGCGCGTGTGCGTTCGCTTGGCGGAATTACTTGCTGTTCCACAGCGGCATCAGCGAGAACGATAATAGGCGTTCTGCCCTCTATCGCTACGTCGCCAATGTTCGTGATTCGGGTCGAGATGATTTCGATCTCTTGCAAATAGCGGCCGTCGCGTACTTAAAAAAACTGGATGAACTGCACGACGACCGACGTGCGAGGCTCGCGGCAGATCAAGTCTTGGCTGAATGCTTAGAGTCACGCAGGGCACAACCCACCACATAGCTTACGGCGAGAACATCAAAACGAGGGAGAGAAACGCATGGCAGACGAGACCGCTAACGAAAACCGTTTCGCGCGCGACCAACAAGGTCCCATCAGCGCAGCGACTGCAATCGGTATGAATGCCTTGAAGGCAACTATGCACTTTCAAGTCTCAATGCTGAGGATGTGGGCCGACAGTATTGAGAGGTTGGCGGGCAATTACGAAAAGGGGTTGGAAGAAACCGCGACCGCCGTACAGGAACAGTCGAACAAGGAACGTGCCGCGTAAATCAACGCAACGGAGTCCACGAGCGTCGTTCGGCGACTCGGCAGGTTGCTTCCGGTTTGCCCGATGAACCGACAACAGAGACGCCGCCCGGACCTTGCTTGTACCGGTCGCTCTCATATTCGGGCAAATTCCTATTCAATATATGGCGGACTTGGCTGGCTAGAGGTAGAGTGCGCCCGCTGTAAGACCCGCGCCAGTCTCCCGCTAGAGGCCATCCGCCGGCCGAAAGATACGCCGCTCTGGAAGCTGGAAGCTTCCCTCAGATGCCGACCATGTCGCACCGCCCGGTACGCGCCACCTCCCCGCATGGTCAAGCTAACCGAGACAAGGCAGATCACGCCTTGTAAGTGGGTCCATCCCCCAGGAGCGCTAGTTTGCCGCTGAACGTCCCCACGCCAAACCGGAAGCCGCCGCCCGAAAGCTCGTCCAGCTCGCCGCCAGTGTCGTGCCCGTCCAGGACGGCCGCATCCATATTGAAAAAATCAACGCACCGTTCCTCCACACGCTCAAAGCCAGCGGCGAGGAGGTCGGTGCCGGCCTAAAGTTCGCTATTGAGCGCGGCTGGCTGCATCTGCACGAGAGCGGGACCTATGTTCGGCTCCGCAGCGGCGGCGACATGATATAATCTTCTGGCGGCCTGATCGGGAACCACAAGGAGACTGATCCATGGCGAAGGAAATCAAACAGTTTCGCAAGCAAGCTGAAAAGGCTGCGCGCGCAGCAAAGTCGGCTGCAGATGCCGGGGTGTCCGAGGAACTGCAGGCACTAGCACGCGCGTTCCAAAGCCAGGCCGACGTCCTGAAATCGAAAAAGCGAGCAGGCAAGAAGCAACGATGAGGCGGCCTTACTACGCCTCTTCCCTTTGAAACGGCTGGTAGGCCCGGGGGTCCTTGTTTATGCGGTTTCCGGATTGCATCAGATCAGCGAGTGTGGTTGCGGCTCGATCTATTCTGCGAACGGCTTCTGCCTGTTGGAGGCAGAAGCGAGTCATACTGAGGTCACGCCGCGCGGCCTGGACCTCGTGCAACACATGATCGAGTGCCTCCCCAACATTGTTCTTCTCAGCGGGTTCTGAACCGATACCGGCCGCGGCGCGGCGCACGGGCGTGCGTTGATCAGCCATTGGATCACTCTACCAGATGATGCTCGTCGTCAGGCGTCCCTGTCCACAGTCGGGACGGGTCCTGCTTTGTAGCGAACCCGCCCGCTGTGGCCGATCTACGGCTAATGTATGGAGTGCTGCCGCCATTCAAGGAACACAGGTTCCTTCTGTGCACGGTATCAGGAAGGTCGCGTGTGCCTGCCGCCGCGAAAGAAATGCGGCCTCAGCACTATATGCGTTGAGGGGGCGATGCCGAGGCCGCTGGAGGTGCTTGGCGCGGATCGACAAGGGAATCGAGCTCGACGGATTCGTTCTGCTCGCTTCTGAACATTGGAACCACGAACTCGATTCGCAATCGCCTACCTCAACACCTATTTTCCCCGCATGCGCATGGCGTATGAGCTCTGCCTGGCGGCCAGCGGTAAGCAGGTCTCGTCAGGACTGGACTGAATTCGTGAGGTGAAGCACGACGGCTACCGGATGCTTCCGGGAGAACGAGCGAGCGCGCCTCCTCTCTCGAACCTACAAAAGCAGCGGTACGTTGATCGCCATGGCCCCGAGCGAAGTCCGAGCCTGGTTGACCAATATCGGCGTGCTTGCCGCGCGACCAGGCGCGTTCGCCGTGTTTCTCCTTTATGCCGCGCTTTGGATCATCTTCGGCAATGGACGGGACTGGCACTCGCTTGCCACGCTTGCGACCTGGGGAATGACCCTCGTGATCCAGCGCGCCGGGCACCGCGACACACAGGCCATTCATGCGAAGCTCGACGGACTCCTGAAGGTTCATGACGATGCCAAAAACTCACTTATGAATATCGATGACAGGGACGCCGAGGAAGTCGAGCGAGAGCGAGCACAGGTCCGTACGTCGTGAGCTAATGATGCACTCGAATCACGTTGACCGCTCTTCCCTTCAGGTTCCAGAATTAACCCGCCACCGCGGCATCAAGCTTAACTGCAGACTTTGATTGCAGCGAAGCTGCGGAGCGCTAGCTTTTTATCGCCGGACATTGCCCTTGGTCCGGGTCCCCAAGTGTCGAAGCCGTCGCGCCACCATACTCGTCGCGGTGGCTTCCGCTGGGCTGTAGGCCTCTCGCGCGAGTTTCATTTGAAAAAGGCAGTCAGACCGCGAAACCATCGATCTCATTGAGATGCGTCGGCAACTCACGGCCCTGCGCTCGCAACACTCGGACAACCTTGCGATAGCATCGCTACTGAACCGCTTCCTCGTGAAGGTTGCATTCCTCTCAGAGCCTAAAGACCCGGAGCATGAACAGTATCTCCGATCTAAGTTTGCACAGACGCTGAAGAAGGTAGAGGCGATCACCTCGCGCAGGCCAGCAGCGAAGCGATCAGCGACCATGAAGCCGCCCAAGTAACTCATTGCGCTTGTCGGCGGCTGCGCCGATGCAAAATGCAGTCGCGAAGTCGTCCTTCGCGCACTGGCGCCTTCGCGGCCAAGCTCAGCTCGAGCCAGCGTTGGGGAAGCCACTAACTTGTAGCAAGTGGCCGTAGTAATTCATGCCGACGCTCAGACACTCAGCTGAAATCTATGCAGCTCTAACTACTTGCACTGGGGAGTGTAGAGGAGCGGATATCCGCAGACATTGCAAGATGAGTCTGCAGATGCTGTTATCGCGCTCACTGTCGTAAGTGCGTCGCGGAGCATACATTGAGAGCGTGACAATTGGAGTCGAATTGGACCACGATTCAATGTTGGCTACTGCCATTGTGGTGTCAGCAGAGGCGCGCCCTACCCTGGCTAGCCTGCTCGGCCGGCTTCAACCGCGGCCAGAAGCCGACTAGTTGGTAGGGTTCGCGTTTGAACTCTCCCGCGCCGTCATTATTGTGACTGGATTGCCAATTGCCGTTCGCGCGGCGCGGATGCTGTCGATGAACCAGCTTCGCGGCCGCGTTCAAACCAAGCGGACCACCATGTCCTCTAGCTCCAACACCAATATCGCCAAGAAAGCTCGCACGAAGGCTGAGGCGGATTTCGCCACTTGGCTCATGATGGCCAAGCTCGGTGGTTTCGATGACCTACCGTCCAACGCCCAAAGCTTTCTGACCAATTATCGAGCCCGGCTCGAGATCATGAGCGAGGTCGAGTCCACGGCCCTGGCCGTTCGCGAAGTATACAGCGCTTATTACAGCGAGATGGGAGGTGTAGGCGCAGCTCCGGAACCAAAGGCTCGGACGCCAATGACACAGAGCAAAGTCGTGCGGTCACAGAGACGGCTCAGAGTTCAACCCGGTCAGTCGCCTGCACGCCATTCGACGGGGCCAATGACTCGAAAATCGGTGCCGGCACTGCTGATCTTCGCGAGCATGGTAGCACTGATTGCCGCTTTCATATTCCTAGCGCATTAAAATCGCCTGCCGACGTTTGCGATGTCCGATTCTCGCCCGATAGGGAATAATGGCATAAATCGTGTGCCACGGAGAGCCGACGTGGCAACGGTTTTAGCGTTGTTCACTTCAGGGCCATCTGCATTGGCTTCGTGTCGAGAGACGAGCGGCGCAAGGGCCATATCAAAGCGGGCAGCAAAATCCCCGTAGCGATCCCCACAAAGTCGATTTCACGTTCAGGCTTCGCGGCGTGGAGTCGGGAAGGACGAAGAGGGTTGACCCTAAACCGTCTTCGCGTCGGGAGGAGCCGTCCACAGCATCAATAGGCGACCTTCTACTCGGTCTATTACGCGGACAACTGAACCTCTATCCCCGGCCTCGCCCGCAGCCGCAGCCAAATCGGGGGGGACCGTCAGAGACTTAAACAGAGACGAAAGCGGAAACAACATTGCTATGTCCCCACTCGGCGTTCCAATCGAACCGTCGAATGATGGCGCCAATTCATTGAATACAGCCGAGGGCAGCGGCTCTTGATCTCCTTCATCTGCAATGTGAGCATACGCGCGCCGAGATGACGCCTCATGGTCATCGTCGCGAAGTGTGACGAACATTATAGAGTTGCTGAATCGAAAAATGGGATGGTCCCCCCGCGCTGCAATCGAGCAGCCGCAAAAACCAGGGATCACGACAATGAAATCTTCTCGCCTCGCTCTAGCTCTAGCCGCCGCGCTCAGCCTAGGCGCCTTTGTTGGCTCTGCACAAATCTCTCCAGCCTCGGCCGGCCAGTGGGACTGGTTAGGAAATAAGCCATATGTCGACTGCGTGAAACGCGCTGACATGGCGCGCGTCGAAGCTCAGCGCGTGAGCTCAACGCCAGGAATCGCTGAAGCCATCCAAAAGAAGGGTGTAAATGATTGCAACCGTCTATACTATCCATCCAACGCCAACTCTTCTCACACGCTCGGCAAGCGCAAAGGGTGATACAGACACTCGCACCAAATCGGCCTTGAGTGCAGATCATGATGCGACAGAGACAATCGCATCATGATTTTTTCCCTTGCCCAGATGAGCTGCAGGCTCAACGTGGAGAACATTGCGACCTTCGCAAATCGCGTGGGCGGTTGGATGAGGCAAGAAGGATCCGACAAGTGCTTTGAAGTCGCACGATGCTTGACACACCTTTCCAAGGCTGTGGACCGACACGTTCACGCCAGCGGCGCTCAAGTGACCGATAGCGGCCGCGCCAAAACAGAAAGGTGGCAACGTGGGGCTTCGCCTACTCGGCTTGAAGGTTGCCGAGGCAGGGATCGCCTTGGTTTCGGTCTCGAATACGCTTGGCGTTTACGGGCAAGAGCGGTGGAAGTGGATGACCAGGCTGGAAGCCGCTTTGCGAATTCGTCGCTCTTCTTGGTGAGCGCCGCGGTCTGGCGCGCGCAGTTCTGCCGACGAGTACGAAGCGGCGTCAATGTCCACAGTAAAGCAAGTATCAGAGAGTGTGCGGGAGGTGGGGCGCAACGTTCGAGAATCTCTGGAGCAAGGCCAACAGTACAGCGCGTGGTCCCAAATTGTTCGTGACGTGGTCAGGGAAGCTCCTCTAGCTTCGCTGGCCGTCGCTTTCCTCATCGGGTATGTCATCGCGCGGCGGTAACGCCGCTCAGCTAAGAGAGTAACAGGTAGGTTCTGGATGCTGTGCAACTCGGAGTGACGCGCCCGCCCGATATAAGTCTCGCGCTTGATCGGCATTGGACTGGTCGCCACAAGCGCCTCCTGCCAACTGGCGCCTTTTCGTCACCTGGCGATATTCGCAAGCGTAGCGTCGTGCCGCGCGCGCTGCGCCGATAAAGATGCCGGTGCGCCGGCAGTTGGACCTGTTGGATCAAACGGGGCCGCATCGCGCCCTTTGGTCGGCAAAGCCGTACCAAGCCAACGGGAGGGCCAATGCACAGAGAGCTGCCATCGGCAAGAACGCAGCTCCTGCATATCGAGCATAAAGAATGCCGGACAGCGATATCAACGCAGCGGTAACGAGGCCTGAACCAAGGGCATAAAGGGCTTGGGCGGTGGCGGCTACCGTCGGGGAGACAACTGCCCTCATCATGTCCATGCAAGCGAGATGGAGCAGCGCAAAGGTCAACCCGTGTAAGGGCTGAATCATTGAGAGAAGCACAATAGAAGTCGTCGCTCCCTCAATCAGCCAACGTATGATGCCGGCCGCGGCTGCTAAGATGGCCGCACCACGCACGCCAAACCGTTCAATCAACCGAGGACCAACGAAAAAGAAGACCAAAACTTCTGCCGCCACCGCTTCCGACCACAGAACGCTTATGACGGAAGTTCCTATTCCAGCGTCGCTCCACCGAATGACGGCAAATGCGTCGTGCATCGAGTGACTTCCATAGACCAAAGCGGAAACCAAAATCAGGATCCGAAATCGCGGGATCGCCAAAAGAGCACCTACCTCACCGAAGGCCAACGATGCCGGCGGCGCAGGTGGAGCGGCTTGAGCGTTAACAGCGGGCATAAACACCGTCGCGCTGGCCGCTGCGATCAGTAGGCTGGCATTCATCCAGATAACCGGCATGAGGTCAGCAGGACCGATCAGTTGTCCAACGACGATCGTGCCCACGACGAAGGCGGCCGAGCCCGAACCCCGTATCCAGCCGTATTCAAATGGCCTTCCGCCCATTTGAGGTTTCGCTGCATTCACTGACAACGCGTCCGCAATCGAGGTCGTCGGAGCAAGTGCCGCAGCCTGAGCCAACGCTAGAACAAGCAACCACCAAAATCCATCTGCCCAGACCAAGGCAGCTGCCGCTCCGGCCGCCAACACGGCACAGCTTGCGAGCACAAGGCGCAATGAACCGAGGACGTCGGCGAGCCTTGCAAGACACGGACCGGAGACAAGCCGCACCAACATTGCCGCAGCGAGGATTGAACCGATCTGCTGAGGCGTCAGAGCTCTCGTCTCGAAAAGCTTAGGCCAGAATGGCGATGCCGCACCGAACGCAGCGTACAGGGCGCCGTAAAGAGCAATATAGGCGATTGGTCCAGCCACAGCCTAAAGCCACTGAAATCGGTTTCGCCGGTGTTTTACGCCAAGCTCTCCACCCAACTTGCAACACCGTTCATTGCACCTAGTCGATCTGCCTTTTCAAGCTCTTCTACTATCGCTCGTATCCGGTCGTGCGGCACCGCTGGCATCATCCCACTGGTGACTCCGGCCCATCTGGAACGGAACGAGGGCCGCGCACGCGGTGGGCGCGGCCTTTTCCTGTACCCGGGATCAATCGTCCCGCTCACCACCACCCGCCGGAAAAGAGGTCGTACCGTTCGAAGGCCAGCCGTGGCTCGGGCGGTCGGCTCGACGATTTCGCCAACCGCTTTGCATGCGGACGCGCCTCAGTAGATGTGCGGGCACGCGGTTCTTTCTTGATCTGGTGGGGAGCTGCAGCAGGCATGGCGGCCAGGGCCTCCCGCATTGCCTGGTGCGGTACTTCGGCCGTCGGCTCGGCCTGCACCATCTCCGGAACATCGGTGCGCGGGCGCGTGTCGAAGACGATCTTCTCCGGAAGGCTCCTTGCCGAGCTGATCCGGATGGTCGTCCTGTCGGGGTCGGCCGCGCCTGCGCGCTCGACTGGCGCCGGCAGGTACCGGTCCGCTGCGAAGAGCAGCGCCAGCAGCAGCCCGCTCAGGAACGCGAAATAACGGATGATCGGCATGGACAGCCGCTTGCAAATGAAGGGAATCGATTTCGACGGTCCGGACGTGGCTGAAGGCGGGCCGCTTCCTTCAGCGGCCCGCCTTCGAGGACTACTCCACCTCTTGGACCACGGTGCGCGTCGACGGGTCCACCAGCATCACGCGCTCGCCGGAGTAGACGTAGCGATACTTCGTAAGAGAGGGCCCCCATTCGGCCGGCACGGACTCGAGCTCGAGCTCGCGCGGCACGGGCGAGCCGACCACGATCTTCTCGCGGCTCTCTACCGGACGGATCTTGTGTTCCGTCACGTAGCTCCGGATCTTCGTGCGGTATTCCGGCTCGATCTGCACGGCCGCGGCGTGGCTCGTCCCGGTGGTTGTGACCACCGTGGACTGGGCCATCGCGCCCGTCGAGATCAGCGCGGCGGCCGCGCACGTCAGCATCAGCTTCTTCATGCATATCTCCTCGCCGCAGCATGCAGCCTGCATGAACCCGCGAATGGTGGCAAGGTTCCGGACGCGCGGCAGCACGATTGCCGCTTTTGCCCGCGCGAGCACAGGATGATACGGAGAGGCTAAGCCTCACCCCGTCGCCATCGGCGCGGCACTCGACGTAGCGGCGCACCTCATGGGTGTGGTTGTGGCGACGACCCTCGCATACGGGACAGCACGTCGCGCGCGTCGGAGCCCTAATCCACGCGCAGCTTACGAAAAGGCGCAAAAATAGCCGTGCGAACCGAGGTGACGGCATTCCACAACTTGGCGAACCACGGAAGCGTCAAAAGCTTCGGCTTGACGATCACAAAGAGCCTTTCGACGACACACAGGCTAAGGAGATAGCAGGCGACGATCATCGCGGTCCCGGTGATCCAATGGCCTTTGCCGGCAACCGCCAACGCAACAAGCTTCAACGGTTCGACCGTCGCCGTGGGTACTGCCAATAGAAGGAGCGACGGATAGGGGCCGAGGTTTTTGATCGTTCGCTTCAGGCCCATCACGGGTGCTCCTACCCCACTAACTTCCCGTCATGCGCGATGTTCCGACTTTGGAACGTCTGCCACATTTCCCCGCACCGCGCGCCGGGCATCAAATATGAGCGCGCCAGCACCGATTTGAGTGCCCGGGAAGACGTAGCGCGATCGGCGCGAGCGTCCGTTGGACGCACGCGCTCAATCGAGGTGAAGATCACGGCCAGTCGGCTTCAGCAAACTTCAATCCGGGCCGCGCCAATTCATTCTGCAATCGCTCTGCTTGCTCTAGTGGCATCAACCTGATGCCGACTAAGTCGGGAGCGATTGCTCGAGAAAGAAGCGAAGCATCTCCCTGCTTGCATCCGGGCCGCTTGGATCCGTGTAGGATCCCGCCGGACTTCCTCCCGACCAAGCGTGGCCTGCGCCGTGAACATTCCAGTGTTCGGAGACCGCGCGCCCGCTCACGTCGGTCAGAATGGTGCGGGTATACGCGTGCCCGTGTGGCACTTTTCCACCGATGACCTTCGCATTGAAATCCGACGCATTACCCGATTGTTCGGCGATACGGTCGCCGTTGTTCGGATGCACCGTTGTGTCTCGGTCGCCATGGAAAACGATGGTCGGCACCTGCGGTCCGCGATGGGAAATGATAGAACGGGCTCCCTGCCGCATGGCGACAAGAGCGGAGGGAAGATCACTGGCAGCTCCGCAAACCAAGCCCGAATGGATGCCGAGGGCAGCATAGAGGTCGGGATGCGTCGCCGCCATGATGGCAGCCGCCGCGCCGCCGGCCGACATCCCAGCGACGTACACACGCTTTGGGTCGACCGGGTAATCCCGCATGATTTGGCGGGTGATGCCTGCGATCAGCGAAGGCTCGCCGCCATCCCGTTCCTGGTCACCGGTACGAAACCAATTCCAGCATTTCGACTGATTGGCGGCGCTCGGCTGCTCGGGATAGACGACGAAGCAATTCCGCTCTTCGGCGAGGAAATTCATGCGGGTGCCGGCCGCGAAATCGTCCGCCGACTGGGTGCAGCCGTGAAGCATGAGGACGAGAGGAAGGGGCTCTCCTCGAGAGCGGCTCGGGATGAACAGCTTGTAGGCACGAACTCCGGCCGCGTTGCGGAATGTGCCGGCAATGAATTGCGTCCCTTCGGGCGCGATATCCGATGATTTGGGAGGAGCATGCAACATCGGGCCTCGCAGACCCAGGCCAGCGAACTCTTGCATGTTGTCCAAAGGCGCGGGCCGTCCGCGCCGCTGCGCGGAAGCGGCCCGCGTGGCTGGGCGCCTTTCCT
>NZ_JADPKG010000059.1:0-899 GCF_023073875.1 Bradyrhizobium sp. 154 | reverse complement strand
TCTGGCTAGACGGCGAATTAGGAGCCTTAGATGGGCGGCGAGCAGCCAAGCGAGCTCGGTAGCGGCAGAGCGTTCGAAGTCTTTGGAGAGGCGCCGGCATCTTCCGAACCATGCAAAGGTGCGCTCGACGACCCAGCGCCTGGGCAGGAGCTGGAAGCCTTTGGCGCCGTGCGGTCGCTCGACGATCTCGATTGTCCAGGGCCCGCAGTCTGAGAGTGCGTTGACGAGCTGTTTGCCGCGATAGATTCGGTCGGCAAAGACATGCTGAAGCCTCGGAAAGCGGCCTCGCAAATCTTCCAACAGGGGCACGGCGCCATGGACATCCTGAATGTTGGCGGGATGAACATATGCGGCCAACAAGAGACCGTTGGTGTCGGTCACGATATGGCGCTTGCGCCCATGGAGGCGCTTGCCGGCGTCGAATCCGCGTGGACCGCCGGCCTCCGTCGTCGAGGCGGTCTGGCTATCGATCACGGCCGCAGTCGGTTTGGGCTTTCGTCCCAGTTGCCGGCGCGCCTTCGGAACTAGAGATTCGACAATCTCCTGCCATCTGCCTGTGTCGCGCCAAGCGTAAAAATAGCCCTGCACTGTCGAGTATAGCGGGAACCCCTTCGGCAAGGCTCGCCATTGGCAGCCACTCCACAGGACATAGAAGATCGCCTGGACGATCTCGCGCAAATCGACCTCCCGCGGCCGACCCAATCGCCGTCGCGGCGGCATCTTCCGGGCGATCAGCGCCCATTCGGCATCGGTCAGATCGCTTGCGTAACGCAGTCCATCGCGCTGATACTGGATGCGAGCGGTTTTGGTCCACGGCATGGTGTCCTCCCTCGAATCTTTGCAAATCCGAAGGAATCACAAGCCGGCCAAAACCGCTCACCCTTTTTCGGTCAGGCTCT
>NZ_JADPKG010000108.1:0-29492 GCF_023073875.1 Bradyrhizobium sp. 154 | reverse complement strand
GATTGGCCTGCAGGTCGACGACGTAAATCTTGTTGTCCAGCACCTGTTTCAGCGTGTCGCCCTCCTTGACGACGTCGACCGAGTCGGCGACCAGCGCCACGGTTCCGCTGGGATCGATCGCAACGTTCACGGGCGGTCCGACCACTGAGTTCTTCAGCGGCAGGGCACCGATGATCTTGGGGGTTTCAGGAGAGGCGAGATCAACGATGAGAACCTGATCCTTACCAGGTGCAGACAGAACGGGCTTGCCGCTTTCGTCCCACAGAAGCTTCTCATCGAGGCCGACGATCAAGAGCGGCTTCGCGTGCCCAGTGCTAAAGCTCGTACTGAGCAGCATGACGGCCGCAAATGATAATCCTATGGCACGGTTACGCCACATCTTGGCATCCTCCCGAAAATGACGCCCGCCTCTGCAGGGCTGGTCTTAGCAGTTTACGAGGTGAGGCTTTCGTTCGCTAGTGGTGCCTCGTCTGATCTCCTGGCTTCTCGCCTGTCGCCCTCAGATGGTCATCGAGGGCTTGGCGGGTCGCCTCGGTAAGCTCGAATTTGACGGGACGACCGGTCTTCTTCTGGCGGACACTGGCTCGATCGGCCGCATAGCCGCTGGGTGCGATATCATCGACTTTGAGGGCGACAACGTCGCAACCACGAAGTTTGCTATCCATAGCGACGTTGAACAGCGCCAGATCGCGAATCCGACCTTCGACCTGGAGCTTTGTTCGAATGGACCAGACGTGCTTGGGACGGAGTGGCGGCTTCGCGCCAACGATCTTTCCCTTATTCCACGGTCGCCGCTTGGCGACGTTCACGTTGGGGCTTGGGACATCAGTCATGATGACCTCCTCAGTTGATGAGGCCGGTCATTTTCGGGCGAGCAACCTTTTGAACCTACGTCGGCTTATAGACAATTGCAGGCGTACTTTGGTCCTATTGTTTGGCCGGGTGGGTGCAAATGTCCCATAAGCGACATCGGGGCATTTACTGGCGGAGGGCGCGCAAATGCAGAAAGTAGGGTATGCGCTGCCAACGTCGGGCAGCACTGGACAAGACGGCATGTTCGGGAAGGGATGGCTCTCGAAGCATCTCGACTAAGAATCCCGCGCTCTCTAGCGCTAAGAAATAAGCTTCGATAGGGCGATGCTCGCTATGGAACGTCATCGCCAAACCGTCACGCTCGACCGCGTCAGCATATCGAAATGCACTGAGATAGTCGCCCTGGATGATGAAACGCGCTTCGGCGCTTGCCTGTTCGAATCTCCCAGCGGAATTGATCGGATGAACAATTGCCACACAAAATCTGCCACCCGGTTGCAACACACGCGCCGCTTCTCGGACGGCCGCAGGCATATCGCTGATATCTTGAAGTGACATGAAGGCGATTGCTAAGTCCGCGCAGGCGTCGTCAAGGGGTAGCGCCGTGGCGTCCCCCAAACGCACGTCCGTCGCCGGGTCGAACTCTCGCGCAGCTTCGACCATAGACGGCGAACTGTCGATTGCGACGACCCTGTGCCCAAGTCCCTTCAGGTCACGGGTTAGCCGTCCTTCGCCGCAGCCGATATCTACCGTTTGTCGTCCGGGCGCAGGCAACAGATGAAGGAATTGATCTCGGTGAAAGCGCCAGTAGCTATCATGTCCGGGAGCGCGCGCCCATCGTATCCAGTGACTGGCCTCGGCTTCCCAGCTGACATTTAGAGGCACAGCATCTGCAATCGTTCGTGTGATGCTCATGATGGGCCCTCTGGACCATCCAGACCTTTTGCCTCCGCTCGCGCAAACGTCGTCAGAGCCTTGGTCATGGGATATCCGGAACTGGTCCCAAATCCGCCGAGCGGCGGCCCATTTTCGACATAGCCGTTGGACACGTAAAATCGGCGCGCGGTCTCAGTGCTCGTCAAGCTACACTGGTTATTGCCTCTTTCTGCGGCTCGCGTTTCTAGCGCCCGCAGTAGGGCGCGGCTAACTCCCCAAAATCGCGCGTCGGGCGATACGTAATTGAGGCCAATCGTTCCGGCATCGGTTACTGACCCGACCGCGAGGATGTCGTTATTTTCGACAGCCACAAGCACCGAGTTGTCCGTCTGTTCGACCCAAGCACAGAAATTCTCATGCGTCTTATTGCCCAACCATCGTGCCAAGATGGAGGGGTCGCTTCGGTGGTCAGCTCCGCAAAGCTCCGCTATCGATCGCTGCAACACAATGCAGGCAGAAGGCGCATCTTCTGGTATAGCTTCTCGTATTTGCATCCAGTGATTTTGGCATACGGCCGATACCCGTGGCAATGGGCAGCCTCGCTGCAATGTCGCCCACTGGCCTCGTGCCGACCTCAGCTGAGAGCGCCGCGAGATCCGCTTGCTAAAGGTGACCCGAACAAGGCGATCCGAGCGGGCCAAGGCAGCCTTTGACCCGACTCCGACATTGCAACGTGCGTCGTCGTGCAGCCGATCAACTCGACTTTACGCCATTGGAGCATCCAAGCTGACGTTCGCCGCCGTGCCGCTGGTCTCGAAGGCACGGCGGCGTCCACGTGCGTCACCGCGCGCTGCCCGTGGTTAGCTCTTGCGAGTGCACCGGGATCATCAGGTGCTCATTGGGTTTGCCGGGGAACATGACGTAAGGCTGGGTCGCGTCCTTGACGTCCAGATCGCGCGGATAGGGACTGAGCATCTCACGTGCTGCGCCCCCGACAATCATCACGTGCGGGCCGGTCTGGACCCAATGCTTGTGCGTGTGCCGTTCGGCATGATCATGATTGCTCGTGCCGGTGTCCCCGGCCAGCATGAAAATCAGGCCGATCTTGTTCGGCGGCTCCTGTTTGGCCTGTAGAGCTTTGCGCCATTCCATGGCGTTCTGATCATCACATTCGGGCGTTCCGTCATTTCCGATAAAGCACGTGAAACCGTTCGATCCGGTTTGGACGGTCTTAGAAGACCCATCCGGCTGCATCATGGTGATCGTCGCGTTATTCACGACCGACGGCGGGGCGGCGGTCTTCACCTTGGCGATGTACTCTGGTTCGGTCTTCGGGATTTCCTCCGTTGGAAGAGCCGATGCCGACGTGACGAGCGCTGCCGAAGCTACGCAGAACCCAACCGACGCGAGAGCATAGAACCTGTTCATGGCTTACCTCCTGCAAAGTGGGCAACCGCACGAACTGTACACCGAAACCAACTGGGCGTATCTTCCGAGGTATGGCAGGGATATTTCCTTTCTCTATGTGACTCACCCAATCTATTGCTGCTTTGCGGGCACTCGACTCCGCCTCGCCACGCGGCGTCATCAGCTGCGCAGCGAGGCCTGGAGCTTTTCAGCGCCGTTAAGCCGAGGCAGGGAATGCGACGCTGGAACCGCCTTCCCACTGGCGCCTGAAGTGCTATCCTGAACGCACGGGTAAGCCACGCGGAGCGATAACTATGCGCACAGTAGTCCGAGCCGCAAATGTCATGTCGTTCTTCATGATGTTCTCCGTTGTAGCTTTGCCGGCGTGGGCTGCCGGACCAGAGGCGGAAGTGAAGGCGCTCCATGCCGCCGATCAGACCTGGCTAAAAGGCTTCACGGCCGCCGACGGCGATACGATGGCGAAGTTGTACGACGAACGCGCAGTGTTGATGCCTCCTAACGCGCCGGCTGTGACGGGTCGCGACGCCATTCGCACCTTCCTGGCGAACATGTCGTCGGAAGCAGCCAAGGCCGGCCTTGTGTTCAGTTTCGCCGACAAACAGGATGGCGGCGCAAACGGCAACCTGGGCTGGTCTTCGGGCTCCTATACGATCAAGGACAAGGCAGGGAATGTGGTCGAGACCGGCAAGTTCCTGTCAGTATCGAAAAAGGTCGGCGGCAAATGGCTCTACTGGCGCGACACTTGGAACGCTGACAGTCCGCCACCAAAATAAGTCCGCTACATCGCGCTTCAAGTTGCACTTCTCTTGCTGGACAGCGAGATCACGTTTTCGCGCGGCGTTGCGATCTCTCTGGATCGATTGACACGCCGAATGCGTCCCTGCGGTGTCCAAGCAGAATCTTTAATGTCGCCTCTTGGCCCGTCGCTGACCTTTGCTCAGACGGCTGCGAAGTCCCGTTTCGGGAGCTGAGCCGAACGCTTAGCACTCCGATGCGAGTGACGTTTTTCTCTATCGCTTTAGGATTGTGGCAATTAATTCACGCTATTGGCTCGGCCTATGGCCTTCGAGATGCCCACGGTTGGCGTTAAGGATAGTGTCTGATGTACTTCCTCACTGCCTGTCTGATCGTCGTCGTCGTGAGTGCCGCGGTATCGCTTCGTCGATCCAGAAATCTATCCCAGCCTCAGTGGGCTACCCCGGCCCAGCGGCTCGCAGCACGGCGGCGAGCGCTTTGGCCGACAATCTGCGCGGGGTTTTGTCTGCTGGGGCTGCTCGGATTTCATCATTTTCAACACGAGCCAGAACTTGGTCCCACCGCGACGACCTATCTCATGATGCTTGTTACCTCTTTCTTCGGCGGTTCGTTTCTTGGCGTCATTGGCGGGATGGATTGAGGTAGCGGGGATCAATGCAAGGCTAAAACGCGCCGGACTATGACAACTGACAAGCTGTCATGTCTTTGGCATCGTCCTGTTGGTGTCCGGGCCCTTAGCTCAGAGCGCCGCGAGGTCTACTTCCTGAAGGTGACCCGAACAGGGTCATGCAAGCTGGCCAAGGCCGTCTTTGACCCTGACCGGACATTGGACTTCTTTTGTTGAATGCTCAGGTGCCAGTCTGGTACCTTTTTTATTCCGGTCGGCTACGGCCTGGAAACCGCATCCGGAATTTCGATGGAGTCATCCCTGCATGGTGACAAAAAAATTTCACGAAGTTCGTTGCCTCGCCGAATCCGACGGTCTCGGCAATGGCCTCGATAGGCCACGGTGTGTACGCAATAAGCCGCTTCGCCTCGAGGATCACGCGCTCCTCGATCATCATCTTGGGCGGAAGACCACGCACCGCAACGCAGGCGCGACGCAACGCTTTGGTTGAACAGCCGAGCCTGTCGGCATAGTCTTCGACACGGCGCGTCCGCATGAAGTGGGCTTCGACCTCCGTGAGAAAGTGCCGGACTGTCCGATGATAACTCGAGAGCAACGGAGCTTCGTGCCGGTCCGAGCAGCGAGCGATCTGCAAGAGCAGGACGTGAAGCTGGTGCTGCAAGATGTTTGCGCAGGTCGTCGAGCCATCGCTACATTTGTACTCATCAATTATCGCGGCACACCCGGCGCAAACTCGCCCGTATGAATCCGCATCGAGGTTGATCGCTCCACTTGCCGCCGCATGATCGAGCGCCGAGCCCCGGACCAGCGGATGGTTCGCCGCCTCGTCGGGCAGGACAAACTCGGGCGTAAAGAGAACGACCGTTGCCTCCACCTCTGCGCCGGGCACGAACTGCTGCACCTGGCCTGGGCGAACATGCAGAAGCGTCCCCGCCGTGCAGCGCAAACGCTCGAAGTCGAGGAAATGCGTCGTCGCCCCCGATGAGAATAGCATCAAAAGATGAAAGGCAGGACGTTGCGGGTGGTCAAAATGATCGGGCGGCACGCGCCTGAACAATTCCGACAACGCGAGCGGCTCGATTCCCAATTTTGGGAAGCGCCTGTTGAAGTAGTGGACCCCTTCAATGGGCTTCATCAGGAATCTCGCGCCGCATGGCCGACTGTCCGATTTTGATCATCTGACGGTACCAGACTGACCTAGCTATGCGCAATGCGATACGGCACGCTCTCGTATGCACAAGGAGGGCTTCACCATGCCGAACAAGCTGATCCGTATGATTGCCGCAACACTCAGTTTCATCACCCTCGCGCTCAGCCCGCCCGCGCCAAGCGCCGCAGCCGGCACGGAGAGCGCGGCGATCACATCCGCCAATCACGCCTTCGATGAGGCATTGTCTGCGCGTGACATCGCGGCGATGGACATGATCTGGGCGCACGAACCACATGTGGTCGCGGTTCATCCTGCAAGCAAAACGCCGATCATCGGCTGGGCCGCTGTGAGGCAGAGTTGGGAAGCGACGTTTGACCGCTTTGCCGAAATCTCGGTGTCGATGCAGGACCCGCAAATTCGCATCAATGAAAACGTCGCCTGGGTCGTAGGTCTCGAGGAGATTCGAGGCAAACTGAAAACCGGCGAGGCCGCAACCTTCATGGCTTTGACCACGAACATATTCGAAATGAGCGGCGGCCGCTGGCTAATGGTCCTGCACACGACCTCGCGCGTTCCACACTGACCTATGCAAGCCCAAGTTCAGTTACAGGGAGCGGAACAATCTGAAAGCGAGGTAGGTTGGCGACTGTCCTTGGTCCGTAGCTGCCTCGCCCGACCATTCAACGACCGTCTCCTTTCAGGTGGAGAGCGGATTAGGGCTGTGAAGTCTCTACGCTTCAGCATGTGACCCCATGGCCGACATCGCTGTGTTGAGCTATATTGGCGCAGGAGCCAACGTCACTTCGCGATCATCAGGATGAGTCAGGTCGGCGCTAGTGCGCCCGAGGTGTACCAACCGTAATACTGACAGGACCTGTTCCTCGAAACCGGGCGACCGCGTGATCGGCGTTGCTTAGGAGGACGGAGGTAAGCCTCGTCTCCATCCTCTATTCTAGGGAGGCATCAACAGCAGGGAGCTAACATCATGCGCACATTTGGAGCTGTATGTTTCTCATTATTGCTGTCAGCAATTCCTGCTACTGCAGCAGATCAAAATCTCAAGGAGGAAATTGGGAAGATGGCTTCAGCATACGAGCAGCACTTCAACAAACAAGATGCTGCCGGGATTACGGCACTTTATACGAAGAACTACCTGCGTGTTACTCAGAATGGAATTGAGCCCGATAATACCAAGTTTTATGAGGACGGTTTCAAAGCTGGACTTAATCGCCTCGAGGTAAAGGTGACCGAAGTTCAGCCATTGTCAGAAAACATGGCTCTGTCAACTGGCGAAGCTCACATTACTGGAAAGAGTGAGAAAGGCGATCCCCTAGAAATAAACGCGATTTGGACTGCTCTTGATGTTCGTGAGAATGGGCAATGGAAAATTCGTATGCTGACGTCGGCTCCTAAGGCACCGCCGCCGCAGCCGCAACAAGCGGGGACCACTGCGACTACAACGGGGAACGCGCCGAGTGGAAAATAGCGCCTACCCGAGAGAAGTTCGTCGTGACCGGCTTTCGCGCCCAAACGGGCGGAGGCAGCAACTGAAACGTAGGTCTGTCGGCCACGGAAGCCGACTCGCGTCCGCTGCGTGAGACCAAGGGGCCTCCCCTCTCGAAAAATGACGGGATAGCGCGGCTCCTTGATCGGACCGAGGATCAGCTTTTAGTGAAGACCGGACTGCAGCAAGTACAGCCCTGCAGGACCGAGTCTGGCCCTACGCGACGAAATGCGCCTATCACCTCCATGCCACCGGAGCTGATAGAGATCGGGCGAAAACTGGCGCGGTTGACCCTAAACGGAAATCGGGCGTCGCCTGATCGGATTCACAAAATCGCGCTCAATGTCGTTGCGACAAGATGCATGGTTTGCTCCCTAAATCGTGCGGGCTGTTCGCCACACGGGGTCAAGCTGAAGAACCCGGTTTCGTCTTGGAAGGATGTGCAGAGGATTCACTCGTTCAGAGATGAGCACGCGGCAATAGCCATCCCATGATCTTCTGATACGGATCGCGACGACTGCGAATGAATGCGTTCTCGTTCTGCTGAGCGGCGGTCCTGGCGAATTCAGAAATCCCCTCCAAAGACTGGCGTTTATCCTTCGGAAGCTTCGCCCATTGGCGAATGATCTTCCGGCGGGCTTCGCGTTGCTTTTCCCTTATGTCAGGCATCTGGAAGCTCCTTGAAGAGGATTATTCCGATCGACCTAGTATTGTTTGGGCTCACTAGAACTTCAACGTCCAATCAAGAACTCTTAGCCCCTCTGATCGTGAAGCTCTATACACGGGAGCCAGTCTCATATTGGCTTTACAGGCCCGCCGCCCTAGAATTGCGGCGATCGCAGGACGGGCGAAATGCAGTATGTTTGCGACGCACCGAAGGGCAAGACCTGGTTCCGTATCGAGACGGAAGGTGAAGCGATGCATGAGTCGCGCCTGATGGACCACACAGTTGAGAAATATTTCCGCCGCGAGCGGGAGAAGGCAGTCGAGTCCTGGCGTCCCGAGCGGCCCAACGCGATCGAGCGCGACATCGGCCTCGAGGCCCATGTACAGCGAGAGATGCCGCTTTTCCTCACGCTGCGCGACAGGGAGGGCAATGCACTGACTACAGCGATGCTGCCACCCGGCGGCAAGGATCGCGGCGGGTTCCGGATCATCATCGTTGCCGCATCCAATGCCGATCCCTATCCTCAGCAAGACGCGGCCATCGCTGCACTGGGAGCACATTTCGGTCTCACACTCGATCGCAATCGCTGCTTCCCCTACGGCCGCTAAGGAGCCTGATAAGTACCGCCGCTTGATTGAGCGATGTCGGCTCATGGACCCATAGCTGTCTCGACCGAAAGCGCTCTCCAAGGCCGCCCACGAAATTTTGCGAAATGCGGGTGGACGGTCGCTGCAGGAGTGCAAGCCTTTAGCTGATAATCTCCCTGACCTTGATGCCGCGCAAGGTCTCGATGCAGTCAGCTACCAAATGCAAGAGCTCTTGCCGCTTTATGCTCTTCACCTGACGACCTTCCATATTGATTAGTATGTATCTCGCCATGTCGTAGGCGACTTCAAACTGCGATTTGCCGGTAACCTCGACATTGATTCTTTCAGCCATTTCGCTCCCCGCTAGTTATAATTGGAAAGGAGAAGCCTATTGGAAAGCGCGTGGCCAAGTCGAGTCTGTCTTCCTTTGCGGTTAGATCATATCGGCCTGAAGGTCCGCTGGCGCTGCAACTCGAAATGCAGAGCATTAAACTAGTCCCGCTTTTGGCCCTCAACGAACATTCGCTTATGTCCGATGTTGTGGACAATGCGGGCTTCGCCATCGCACCCGCGCGTACTCGACTCTTGAAGACACGTCCTGAGGCCGCCTGTCCCAATCGCTGGGGACAGACGGCGGCTCCTGAAGGCGCTAACCTTGGCAGGCACATAGCAAGGGAGCGAAGTTTGAGCACCGCGCCGCGCATCGACATCGACCCGGCCGCATTCTGGGCCGATCCCTATCCGATGCTCGCGACAATGCGCAAGGAGGCGCCGATTGCCTTCGTGCCGCAGCTCGGCTCGACGTTGCTGACGAGCCGCGACGACATCTCGATTTCCGAGAAGCAGATCGACGTGTTCTCCTCGCACCAGCCCGCAGGTCTGATGAACCGGCTGATGGGCCATAACATGATGCGAAAGGACGGCGAGGCGCACCAGGTCGAGCGCCGCGCCATGTTTCCGACGGTGTCGCCGAAGACGGTGAAGGCGCATTGGACCGCGCAGTTCCAGGCCCATGCCGACCGCATCATCGATCGCATCGAACCGGGACGGATCGACCTCATGCGCGATTTCGCGCTGCCCTTCTCCGGCGAGTGCCTGAAGTCGATCACCGGCCTCACCAATATCGGCTTTCAGGACATGGATGCGTGGTCGCAGGGCATGATCGAGGGCATCGCCAATTATGCCGGCGATCCCGCGATCGAGGCGCGCTGCCACGCCGCGACGTCGGGCATCGATGCCGCGATCGACGACATCCTGCCGGTGATGCGCAAGCATCCGGACCAGAGCATTCTCGGCGTGCTCCTCGCCTCCGGCATGCCGATGGAGAGCGTGCGCGCAAATGTGAAACTCGCGATCTCCGGCGGCCAGAACGAGCCGCGCAAGGCCATCGCCGGCACGGTATGGGCGCTGCTGACCCATCCCGAGCAGCTCAATCTCGTGCGCAAGGGCGAAGTGTCCTGGCTGCAAGCGTTCGAGGAATATGCCCGCTGGATTTCGCCGATCGGCATGTCGCCGCGGCGCATCGCAAAGCCGTGGAGCATCCGCGACGTGTCATTCGAGCTCGATGAGCGCGTGTTCCTGATGTTCGGCTCGGCCAATCGCGACGAGAAGCATTTTGAGCGCGCCGACCAGTTCGACGTGAGACGAGACACATCCAAGAGCGTCGCCTTCGGCGCCGGTCCGCATTTCTGCGCCGGCGCCTGGGCCTCGCGCGCCATGATCGCCGACGTCGCGCTGCCGACCGTGTTCGCGCGCGCGGGGCAGCTCGAGATCGCCGATGACGAGGAGGTGCGGATCGTCGGCTGGGCGTTCCGCGGCCTGCAGAATTTGCCGGTCAATTGGCTTCATTAGGTCGGCCGGGGCCCCTCCATCCCGAGCCCCGCCATGATGCCATCTTGCTCCTGTTTTGCCCGACGAGTCAAACGAACTTCGGATAATGCGTAAGTCATTGTTTTCGCACGCCCTGGCTACTGTGCATGGGGTTGTTTTTGCGGTTTTGGTTCCGGCCGCGAGTCTCGAGACCGAACCCGCGCGGCCTTCACATCCGCGTGCAGAAAAATTCCATCTTCATTCGCTCCGCCGCTTGAAAGATTAATCACGCGCTTCGCCGCACGCGCAGTGTTCGCATCGCTATTTTCCTGAGCGTCTCGACAGCTTTCGTAGCGCGCCCCATCATTCACGAGACCTGAATGAATGACGGCCGCACGCGGCCGGGAGCTTGGAATGCATCGTCGCGACTTCTTGAAACTCTCTGCCGGAACTGCAGCCGCTGCTGCCTTCGTCTCGCGCGCCAATGCGCAAGGCGCAGTGAAGGAAATTCGCATCGGTTACCAGAAGACCGGCGTGCTCGTCATCGCGCGCCAGCAGGCCGCCCTGGAGAAACATTTTTCTCCGCAAGGCATCGAGGTGAAATGGATCGAGTTCTCCTCGGGCCCGCCGATGATGGAGGCGATGAACGTCGGCAGCCTGGACTTTGGTTCGGTCGGGGACTCGCCGCCGGTGTTCGCCCAGGCAGCGGGCGCCGCGATCGTCTATGCCGCCGGCCAACCCATCACCAACGGCCAGGGCATCTTGGTGCCGAAGGAGTCCCCGATCCGCACGATCGCCGACTTGAAGGGCAAGCGCATCGGCTTCACCAAGGGGTCCAGCGCGCACAACGTCGTGGTGCAGACGCTCGAGAAGGCGGGGCTCACCTATGCTGACATCACCCCGGTCTATCTGACCCCGCCGGACGCGGGCCCCGCCTTTGCCAATGGCAGCATCGAGGCCTGGGCGATCTGGGATCCGTATTTCGCGATCGGTGAGACCAAGCAGAACGGCCGCATCCTGATCAATTCGCGCGAGGTTACCAAGACCAACTCCTTCTACATCGCGAACCGCGAGTTCGCGAAGAACCACGGAGTGGTCCTGCAACAGATCGTCGATGTGACGACCGCGGCCGGTAACTGGGCCGAGCAGCACCGCGACGAGGTCGCCAAATCGCTTGCCGCGATCACCGGCGTCCCGCTGGACATCCAGACCGTCGCCGCCAACCGCGCGAACTTCGTGGTCGGCCCCGTCACCGACGACATCGTCGCGACCCAGCAGGGCGTCGCCGACCGCTTTCATAAGCTCGGCCTGATCCCGAAGCCGATCGTCATCCGCGACATCGTCTGGCGCAACCCGGCAGCCTGATCGTGCCCACCACTCTCCCATTTCAAAAGGTTTGAACATGAGGCGTATCATTCAGCGTCTGATCGCGGCCATCGTGCTGTCGATCGGCATCGTCGCCGCCGCGGTCGGCACCTCCTACGGGCAGGACAAGGTGATCCGCATCGGCTATCAGAAATACGGCAAGCTGGTGCTGCTCAAGAGCAAGGGCACGCTGGAACCGAAGCTCGCCGCCGATGGCTACAAGGTGGTGTGGACCGAATTCCCCTCCGGTCCGCCGCTGCTCGAAGCGCTCAATGTCGGCGCAATCGACTTCGGCAACACCGGCGAAGCTCCGCCGATCTTCGCGCAGGCCGCCGGCGCCCCGATCCAGTATGTCGCCTATGAGCCGCCGGCGCCGAAGGGCGAAGCGATCTTGGTGCCGAGGAACAGCCCGCTGAAGTCGGTCGCCGACCTCAGGGGCAGGAAGGTCGCGCTGAACAAGGGCTCCAACGTCCACTATCTTCTGGTCAAGGCGCTGGAGAAGGCGGGTGTCAAATATTCGGAAGTCGAGCCGGTGTTCCTGGCGCCGGCCGATGCACGCGCCGCGTTCGAGCGCGGCGCGGTCGATGCCTGGGTGATCTGGGATCCATTCCAGGCCGCAGCGGAAGCGGCCACCGGTGCGCGCACCTTGGCCGACGGCACCGACATCGTCGCCAACTACCAGTTCTATTTCTCCTCCAAGAAATTCCTCGAAGCCAACCCGAAGATCGTCGACACCGTGCTCACGGAGCTGAGCGCGGTCGACGACTGGGCCAGGGGCGACATCCATGCGGTGGCCGAGCAGCTCGCGCCGTCGATCGGCTTGTCGGTCCCCGTGGTCGAAGTGGCGCTGAAGCGGCAGGCCTACGGCGTCAAGCCGATCACCGATGCCGTCATCGCCGACCAGCAGCAGGTTGCCGACGCGTTCTTCGCGCTGGGCCTGATCCCCAAATCCATCAAGATTTCCGACCTGGCTCGGAAACCAGGATCATGAGCAACACCATGAGTAAGCAAGCGAACGCCAACATCCTCTGGTTTCTGCCGACCCACGGCGACGGCCGCTATCTCGGCACCGGCATCGGCGGCCGTGAGGTCAATTTCAACTATCTGCGCCAGATCGCCCAGGCCGCCGATCAGCTCGGCTATTTCGGCGTGCTGCTGCCGACGGGGCGGTCTTGCGAGGATTCCTGGATCGTTGCCTCCTCAGTGGCGCCGTTCACCGAGCGGCTGCGCTATCTCGTGGCCGTTCGTCCGGGCCTGCAATCGCCGAGCGTGGCCGCACGCATGACGGCGACGCTCGATCGCATCTCGAACGGTCGGCTTCTCGTCAACGTCGTCACGGGCGGCGATCCCGTCGAGAACAAGGGCGACGGCATTTTCCTCGGCCATGACGAGCGCTACGAGGTCACCCGCGAGTTCCTCAACGTCTATGGCGATCTGCTCGCCGGCAAGACCGTCAATGCCGAGGGCAAGCATATCCATATCGAGGGCGGCAAGCTCTTGTTTCCGCCGGTGCAGTCGCCGCGCCCGCCGCTCTATTTCGGCGGTTCGTCGGATGCCGGCATCGATGTCGCGGTGGACACCGTGGACAAATATCTCACCTGGGGCGAGCCGCCGGCTCTTGTTGCCGAGAAGATCGCGAAGGTGAGGGACGTCGCCGCCGCGCGCGGCAGAAAATTGTCCTTCGGGATCCGGCTTCACGTGATCGTCCGCGAGACCAATGAAGCGGCCTGGCGTGCCGCGAACGAGCTGATCAAGCATGTCAGCGACGAGACCATCGCGCTGGCGCAGAAGAATTTTGCCCGTATGGACTCCGTCGGCCAGCAGCGCATGGCGCAGCTCCACGGCGGCAGGCGCGACAAGCTGGAGATCGCTCCGAACCTGTGGGCCGGCGTCGGCCTCGTGCGCGGCGGCGCCGGCACGGCGCTGGTCGGCGATGCCCAGACCGTCGCAACGCGCATCAGGGAGTATCAGGACCTCGGCATCGATACCTTCATCATGTCGGGCTACCCGCATCTGGAGGAAGCCTATCGCTTTGCCGAGCTGGTCTTCCCGCTGCTCTCGCTGGAGCAGCCCAGCAACGTGACGAAGCTGCACTTCAACGGCGGTCCCTTCGGCGAAACGGTCGGCAGCGATTTCCGTCCGCAGCATCGGGTGTCGCAATCATGAGCGTGATCGACAGCATTGCCCTTCCGCGCAGCGTACGCCTGCCGCGGGCAGACGGCCTCATTCAGTGGATCGTGCCGCTCGCCATCATCGCGATCTGGCAGGTCGCGAGCGTCACTGGCTTCGTGCCGACGCGGGTTCTGCCGGCGCCCAGCGACGTCATGCTCGCAGGCTGGAAGCTGCTGCTCTCCGGCGAGCTCGTCCGCAACATCTGGGTCTCGTTCTGGCGCGCCTCGATCGGCTTCTTGATCGGCGGCAGCATCGGCTTCGCGTTCGGGCTCGCCAACGGCCTGTCGCAGCTCTCGGCCAAGCTCACCGACACCACGCTGCAGATGGTGCGCAACGTGCCGCATCTGGCGCTGATCCCGCTGGTCATCCTGTGGTTCGGCATCGACGAGAGCGCAAAGCTGTTCCTGGTGGTACTCGGAGTCTTCTTCCCGATCTACCTCAACACGCTGCACGGCATACGCACGGTCGATCCGCAGCTGATCGAGATGGGCCGCATCTACGGCATGACCGATGGCGAATTGTTTCGCCGGGTGATCTTCCCGGGCGCGCTGCCCTCGATCTTCGTCGGCATCCGCTTCGCGCTCGGAATCATGTGGCTGACCCTGATCGTCGCCGAGACCATCGCGGCGTCCTCGGGCCTCGGCTACATGGCGATGCAGGCGCGCGAGTTCATGCTGATCGACGTCGTCGTGCTTTCGATCCTGATCTATGCCCTGCTTGGCAAGCTCGCCGACAGTGCCTCCCGCGTGCTGGAGCGCCTGACGCTCTCTTGGCACCCCGCCTTCCAGAAACGTTGAGAGTGACATGCAGACAGCGCTTCGTAGCTCCCTTCCGGAAACCGACCTCGCCAGCCGCGCCAATTTCGCGCCACATGCCCGTATGGTGCGCGAGGAGCGCCCGGCGACTGCCGCGGGTTTGCCGCTCAGCATCCGGGGCTTGCGCAAATCCTTCGGCGACAACGAGGTGCTGCGCGGCATCGATTTGCACATTCCCGCCGGCCAGTTCGTCGCCATCGTCGGCAAGAGCGGCTGCGGCAAGAGCACGCTGCTGCGCCTCATCGCCGGCCTGGAGAAGATCGACGCCGGCAGCATCAGCTTCGGCCAGGATATCCAGCCCGAGGACATCCGCGTCATGTTCCAGGAGCCGCGGCTGTTGCCCTGGGCGCGTGTGCTCGCCAATGTCGAGGTCGGGCTCGGCCGCGATCGCGCGTCGGAGGATGCGCATGCGCGCGCCGAGAAAGCCCTGAGCGAGGTCGGGCTGGCCGAGAAGCGCGACCAATGGCCCTCGGTGCTGTCGGGCGGCCAGAAGCAGCGCGTCGCACTCGGTCGCGCGCTGGTCTCCCGGCCGCGCGTGCTCGCCTTCGACGAGCCGCTCGGTGCGCTGGACGCGCTGACCCGGATTTCGATGCAGCGCCTTTTGGAACGCGTCTGGCGCGACCAGGGCTTTACCGCGATCCTTGTCACCCACGACGTCTCCGAGGCCGTCGCGCTCGCAGACCGGGTGCTGGTGATCGAGGAGGGCCGGATCGCTCATGACGTCACGGTTAACGCGGCCCGGCCGCGCCAGCGTGGCTCAGCTGAGCTTGCGGGCCTCGAAGGCTCGATCCTGAACCACCTGTTATCGGCGGACGATCGTACCTAAATACAGGGAACCCCGCTTGGGGGAGCAACGCCATGAATGTAGTGCCCCGCGATCTCATGACCGAAATCCCCGTCTCGTCCGCCGATTTCCGCGGCGCCTTGCGCCATCTCACCGGCGGCGTCAGCGTCATCACCGCCGGGCGGGGCAGCGACATCAGCGGCATGACGGTGACCTCGGTGACCTCGCTGTCGGTCGAGCCGCCGACGCTGCTGGTCAGCATCAATCGCGATGCCTCGTCCTTTCCGCTGATCCGCCGCCATGGTGCCTTCGGCGTGAATATCCTCAATGCCGATCAGCTCGATGTCGCCGAACGTTTTGCCGGCAAGGGCGGGTTGAAGGGCGCCGACCGTTTCGCGGGCGCCCAATGGGTGAGGGCGGTGTCGGGCGTTCCGCTCCTGGTCGGCGCCTTGTCGGCGTTCGATTGCGAGGTCGAGGAGATCATCGAGCGGCATTCGCACGGCATAGTCATCGGCCGTGTCAGGGATATCAAGAGCTCGAGGCGGACTGCGGCGCTGGCTTATTGGCACGGCCAGTACGTGGCCGTCGACCAGGACGAAGACGCGGTCAAGCTTGCAGACGTCAGCGTCCCTGCGCGCGCCCGGCGCGGCATTTGATCGCCGCCATCGCTCGCGCAAGGCTGGCGTTTTCCCCGCCACCGCTTTAGAAGCGCCTGAGCCTTCCGGATCGGGGGCGGCAATGGAGCGGATGGATGAAGCGCGTCGCGACCTGGGCCTTCTACGCCATCGGCGCGCTCGCGATTGCCTATCTCGTGCTCTACGCCTACGCGATGTTCAGCGGCGAACCGATCGTGCCGGGCGACCCCATCCACATCTTCCGCAGGCCCGACGCGCCGAGTTATTCGTAGAGTTTGGCGGGTCTCGTAGGGTGGGCAAAGCGAAGCGTGCCCACCACTTCTACCCAGCGAAGCCAAATGGTGGGCACGGCGCAGGCGCGCCTTTGCCCACCCTACGGCGCCTCCCTCACCCTCTTAGAATCGCCAGCGCGAGCGCCTGCGCGCGCGGCACGATGCTGTCGAGCTCGAGATATTCCTCCGGCGTGTGCGCGAGCCCGCCGACCGGGCCAAGGCCGCAGATGGTCGGCGTGCCCACCGCGGCGGTGAAGCCGGAATCGGCGCAGCCGCCCGAGAACTCGCCCTGGAGCGTGGCAAGGCCAACCTCTCTGGCGGCGGCCCGATAGCCGTCAAACAGCGCTTTCGACTCCGCGCTCTGCACCACCGGCACGAACTCGCCCTTGATGGTCAGCGTCGCGCTGGTGCCTGGCACATAGGGCGTCGCGATGATCTGCTCGATCGCGGTCATCACCGTCGCGCGGTCTGCGGGATCGACATAGCGCAGATCGATCTGGCCTTCCGCGTAAGGCGCCGTGGTGTTGACGGATTGTCCGCCCGAGACCAAGCCGACGTTGAGCGTGATACCCTTGTCGAGATTGGTCAGCGCGTGGATCTGCACGATCTTGTGCGCGAGCTCGCCGATCGCGCTGACGCCGGCGGCGAAATTGGCGCCGGAATGGGCGGCTTTGCCGGTGATGGCGAAATGCATGAAGATGCCGCCCTTGCGCCCGGTGACGATATTCCCCGTGGGGCGGCCCGGCTCGGCGTTGAACACGGCGCGCGCGGCGCGTCCTTCGCGCTCGATCACCGGCCGCGAGGAGGGCGAGCCGATCTCCTCGTCCGAGGTGATCAGCAGCTTGATTGGATGCGGATTGCCGCCGAACTTGTGGAAGGCGGTCGCCACGAACACGTTCATGACGAGCCCGGACTTCATGTCGGCCACGCCGGGTCCATAGGCGCGGCCGTCCCTGATGGTGAACGGACGCCGTCCGGCCTCGCCCTTGCCGAACACGGTGTCGCGATGCCCCATCAACAGCACCGGCTTCTCGTTGCTGCCGGGCTTTGCGACTTCGGCATGGATCGCGTCGCCAAACGTGCCGTGGCTTTCGCGGCGGAACGGAATGCCAAGCTCGGAAAAATGCCGCTCGAACCGCGCACCGACCGCATCGACACCTTCCTTGTCGTAGGATCCGGAATCGATGTTCACGACATCGCGCAACAGATCGATCATCGCCTGCCGCTGCGACGCCAGCCAGTCCGTGATTTGAGCTTCCGACATGTTTATCCTCGTGTGGTTCTCGCGGAGTTATAGTGCTTGGCGCGCGGATGGCCTAGCCACGGGACGCGGTTCCGTCATGCGAAGGATGCTCTTGAGGTTCGTCATTGCGAGCGAAGCGAAGCAATCCAGAGTGTCGCCGCGGAGGGATTCTGGATTGCTTCACTGCGCTCGCAATGACGAGGTTGGCAGCCTGCGTCAAACAAAGTGCCCGGGACCGGCCCGGGCATCTACATTCTCGATCAGCGTGAGCGCCGCCTACGCCCCTACCATCGGCATGCGCGGATATTCGCCCGGGGTGCCTGCGGGCGGGATCGGGATGCCGCCGTCGGCGTATTCGTTGAGCTTGTTGCGCAGCGTGCGGATTGAGATTCCTAAGATGTTGGCGGCATGGGTGCGGTTGCCGAGGCAGTGCTTCAGCGTCTCCAGGATGAGGTCGCGCTCGACATCGGCGACGGTGCGGCCCACGAGCGCACGTGTCACCTGCTCGGCGGCCATTGTCGCATGCGCCACGGCCGGCGCGGTCCTGGCGAGGTCGAGGCGGTCACCATCCGGCGTGATGATTGCGTCGGCGCCGATCTCGTCGCCCTGCGCCATCAGCACCGCGCGATGCATGGTGTTTTCGAGCTCGCGGACGTTGCCCTGCCAGCGGTTGGTGGAGAGCACGCGGCGCGCCTCCGCCGAAATCGGGCGCAGCGGCACGCCGTTGGCCTCGGCATATTTCTTCACGAAGTGCTGGGCGAGCTCGAGGATGTCGGCGGGGCGCTCGCGCAGCGGCGGGATCTTCAAATTCACGACGTTGAGACGGAACAGCAGATCCTCGCGGAACGTGCCTTCGCGCACGGCCTCAGCCAAATTGCGGTTCGAGGTCGCGATGATGCGGATGTCGACGGCGACAGGCTTGGTGCCGCCGACGCGATCGATCACGCGCTCCTGGATGGCGCGCAGCAGCTTCGATTGCAAGCGGACGTCCATCTCCGAGATTTCGTCGAGCAGCAGCGTGCCCCCCGTCGCCTCCTCGAACTTGCCGATGCGGCGGGCGATCGCTCCGGTGAAGGCGCCCTTCTCGTGGCCGAACAGCTCGGATTCCAGCAGATGCTCAGGGATAGCGGCGCAGTTGATCGAGATGAACGGACGCTTGGCGCGGGCCGAGCGGGTGTGGACGTAACGGGCCAGCACTTCCTTGCCGGTGCCGGACTCGCCGGTGATCATCACCGAGGCGTCGGAGCCTGCGATCTGCTGGGCAAGCTTGATCACCTTGGCCATCGCCTCGTCGCGATAGACCAGCTCGCGGGAATCGTTGGCAACGGCACCCAACACCGCCGCGATCAGCTCCGGATCCGGCGGCAGCGGGATGTATTCCTTGGCGCCGGCATGGATCGCGGCGACCGCGGCGCGGGCGTCGTTGGTGATGCCGCAGGCGACGATCGGAGCGTGGATGTGCTCCGCCTCCAGCCGAATCACGAGGTCGCGGATGTCGAGCGCGACGTCGACCAGCAGGAGGTCGGCCCCCTTGCCGCTGCGCAGGACGCGCATCGCCTGCTCGTGATCCTCAGCATGGGTCACGGTGGCGCCGTTCTCCATCGCGATCTTGGTGGCCGTGGTGAGCTGGCCCTTCAAGGTGCCAACGATGAGAAGCCGCATGTCAGTCTCCTGTCCGTCTGGTCGCGCCGTTGCGCGTCATTGTCTTTATTTGTGCTAACCGCGTTCGGTCTTGATGATTTCGGTCATGGTCACGCCGAGCTTATCTTCGACCAGCACCACCTCGCCGCGGGCGACGAGCCGGTTGTTGACGTAGATGTCGATGGCCTCGCCGACGCGGCGGTCGAGCTCGAGCACGGTGCCGGGCCCGAGCTTCAAGAGCTCGCCGACGTCCATCTTGGAGCGGCCGAGCACGGCCGAGACCTGCACCGGCACGTCGAACACGGCTTCGAGGTCGGCAGCAACGCGCGAGGCATATTCGTCCTCGGTGTAGCCGACATCGGTACCGGTCGGCGGCATCGGGCCGTTGAGATCGGGCAGCGGGACCTGTCCGTCGGTGTCGCTCATGGCTTAATTCCCCCTGCGGGACGCGATGTAGCGTCCGACCATTTCGTCGATCTTGGCCGCGATGGCGCCGCGCTCCAGCACGACGCCGCCATCGGCCCATTCGATTCGGCAGTCGCCGGTGGCAATCTCCGGCTCAGCCAGGATCACCAGCCGGCCCTCGAAGCCGCTCTGCTTGGCGAGCCGCTCGATCTTGTCGCGCGCAGCGTCGTAGAGCGCGTCGTTGATGCGGACGACGAGATGCGGCGTCGCCACCAAATGCGAGAAGCAGTCCTTGACGAGTGCGACGATCTCGCCGAGCGGCTCGGCGGCGACCAGATCGGCGCACAGTTTGCGGGCCACCGCGAGCGCGACGTCGACAGCCTCGGTCTCCATCTTGGACTCGATGTTGCCGATCCCGGAGGCGATGCCCCGGATCGCGATGTTGATCTCCTCCATGGCCAGCGCAACGCGGCGGTCGCTCTCGGCCTTGGCCTCGCGCTGGCCGGCGGCAAAGCCGTCCTGATAGGCGCGTGCCTCGGCTTCCGCGATCTTCTGGGCGATCTCGGCCGCCGTCGCGGGTTTCTCGCGGCTCGAGCGTTCGGGTGCGGCGAAGTCGGTATCGAACAGGAATTTTGCCGGAGCGCCCATCAGTACACCAGCTCGTCGTCGGCGCGGTTCTTGGTCAGCATGATCTCGCCCTTGGCGGCGAGGTCCTTGGCGAGGTTGACGAGCAGCGCCTGCGCTTCGTCGACATCACGCAGACGCACGGGGCCCATCGCCGCCATGTCGTCCTGGAGCATCTTGGCCGCGCGCGATGACATGTTGCCGAAGAAGAAGCTGCGGACGTCCTCGTTGGCGCTCTTGAGCGCGACGCCGAGCTTGTCCTTGTCGACATTGCGCATCAGGGTCTGGGCCGAGCCGGAATCCAGCTTGACGAGGTCGTCGAAGGTGAACATCAGCGCCTTGATGCGCTCGGCCGATTCCCGGTTGTCCTCTTCCAGCGACGTGATGAAGCGGGTCTCGGTCTGGCGGTCGAAATTGTTGAAGATTTCCGCCATCACCTCGTGGGCGTCGCGGCGGCGGGTCTGCGACAGGTTGGACATGAACTCGGTGCGCAGCGTCTTCTCCACGCTCTCGATCACCTCCTTCTGCACCGCTTCCATCTTCAGCATGCGGTTGACGACGTCGAGCGCGAGTTCCTCGGGGAAGATGCCGAGCACACGGGCGGCGTGCTCCGGCTTCAGCTTCGACAGCACCACCGCGATGGTCTGCGGATATTCGTTCTTGAGATAGTTCGCGAGCACCTCTTCCTGCACGTTGGAGAGCTTTTCCCACATGTTGCGGCCGGCGGGGCCGCGGATCTCGTCCATGATGCCGTTGACGCGCTCCGGCGGCAGGTACTGCTGGAGCAGCCGCTCAGTGGCGTCGAAATTGCCCATCAGCGCGCCCGAGGCCGACATGCGCGAGACGAATTCGAGCAGCATGTCCTCGACGGTGTCGACCTCGACGGTGCCGAGCGTCGACATCTCCAGCGAGAGCTGGCGCACCTCGTCGTCGTCGAGCAGCGACCAGATCTTGCCGCCATATTGCTCGCCCAGCGCCAGCATCAGGATCGCGGCGCGCTTCGGTCCGGACAATTGCTCGGCCGGCCTGCCGTCCTTGGCACGGGTGTTGGCCCGCTGACCGAGCGTGGAGATCACGCTGGTGATGTCGTTGCTGTTGGCGTTTTGCAATGCGGCGGCCATGTCAGATCACTTTTTGATTCAGTTGGCTGGGGTTATTTCGCGGGTTCGGTCAGCCACTGGCGGATGATGGCGACGGTTTCGTTGGGATTGCGCTCGGCGAGCTCGCCGACGCGATGAACAGACTGGGCGTGGACCTGGCCCTGGATGGTGGCGACGTCGATCGCGCTTGCGGCGGCGTTCGGCAGGAGCGGCTGGCCGGCGGGCACGGCCTCTTCGGAGCCCGCCGGGCCGCTGAGCACGCCGGAGATTGCGGCAGCCATCTCGTCGGAGGCCAGGATGCGCTTGACCAGCGGGCGGATCACCAGGAACAGCACGACCAGGCCGAGCAGCATCATCACGCCGAGCTCGACGAAGTACATGACGTCGTCCTTGGTGAACTGGAGCATGCCGAGGAAGCCGCCAGGCTCGCCGATCGGCGCTGTAGAGGGGGCGTCGGCAAAGCGCAGATTGACGACCTCGACCTGGTCGCCGCGCTTCTGGTCAAAGCCGATCGCCGAGCGCACCAGCGCTGCGATGCGGTCGAGCTGCTCCTTGGTGCGGTCTTGATAGGCGAGCTCGCCTTTGTCGTTTTTGGAGTAGATGCCGTCGACCAGCACCGCGACCGAGATGCGGTTCACCCGGCCGGCCTCGGTCACTTCGGTCTTGGTGATGCGGGAGATCTCGTAATTGTTGGTCTCTTCGCTCTTCTTGCTCTGGTCCTTGGCCGCGACGCCGTTGTTCTGCTGGTTGCCGGGCAGCTCGTTGTTGACGGTGACCTGGCCGTTGTTGTCGGCGGTCATGCTCTGCTCTTCACGAGTCTGGCTCGAGCGCAGCACGCGGCCTTCGGGGTCGAATTTGTCCGAGGTCTGGGTGACCTTGTTGAAGTCGAAATCGGCGGAGAGCTGCACGCGGGCGCGTCCCGAGCCGACCACGGAGGAGACGATGTCCTCGACCTGCTTGCGCATCCGCTTCTCGAAGGCGATGCGGCGCTCGTCGCCGACCGCCTGCTCCGGATCGGTCGCGGCGCCGTCGGCGAGCAGCTGGCCGGCCTCGTCGACGATTGAGACCCGCTGCGGCTTCAGCCCGTTGACGGCGGAGGCGACGAGGTGGCGGATGGCGCGGATCTGCTGGGCTTCCAGTGAGCCGCGGACGCGGACCACGATCGAGGCCGACGGCTCTGGCGCCTCGCGCGCGAACAGCGGGCGCTCGGGCAACACGAGGTGGACGCGGGCGGCCTGGATGCGGTCAATGGCGCGGATGGTGCGGGCGAGCTCGCCCTCCAGGGCGCGAAGGTGATTGATGTTCTGGACGAAAGAGGTGGTGCCGAGCGCGTCCGACTTGTCGAACACCTCGTAGCCGACGCCGCCCCCCTTCGGCAGGCCGCCCTCGGCGAGCTTCATCCGCAGGCGCGTGACCTTGTCCTTGGGCACCATGATGATGGAGCCCTCGTTGCGGATCTCGAACGGGATACCCTGGCGTTCCAGGTCCTTGATGATGCCCGAGGAATCCTCGACGCTGAGGTCCGTGAACAGGGTCGTCATCTGCGGCGTGGTCACGCGCATGATGACGAACGCGAAAAAGCCGATGAGCGCGGCGGTGACCGCGATCATCGCCCCGAATCGGGCGGCTCCGATACTTTTCAAAAAGTCCGCAAGACCTTGCAAGCAACCGCCCCAACCAGCTTCGGCCGCTTTCACTGGAAAGGCCGAGTGGGCAATTATTGCCTAGGTGATGGTTTCGATATGGTTAACGACGGTTAAGAGGTCGGACAAAAGTTAACGTCATGAAAAAAATCGGCCTCGCGAGGCCGATTTTCGTCAAAAGCCGCAGGTTTCCGGATCGCTTACTGGCGATATTGCTGGATGCGGGTGGTGCGAAGACCCGCCAGACCGTGCTGGTCGATGGAAAACTGCCAGGAGAGGAATTCGTCGACCGTCAGGGTATAACGGCTACAGGCCTCCTCGAGGGAGAGAAGTCCGCCACGGACGGCGGCGACGACCTCGGCCTTGCGGCGGATGACCCAGCGTTTGGTGCCGGGTGCAGGCAGATCCGCGATCGTCAACGGACTGCCGTCCGGCCCGATGACGTATTTTACCCTCGGGCGATGGGGTTCTGTCATGGCGTACTCACAAACTCTCAACCACTGAACTCACGCCAGTAACCCTACGCGTCGCGGCTTAAAAATCCGCTAAGCCTAAGGCTTCAATACAATTCTCGTTGAAACTGGCTGGAACGCGCTCGTCTCCGCGGGCGGGACGGGGGCGTCCAGGCCGGTCAGGAGGCATTTCGTAAATGCTTTACTAACGAACGAGGCCTGAGCGCGGGGTTGGGAGGCCCCGAATTGTCGTCCCGGCGAAGGTCGCGACCCCAGCAGCTTGGCGAGGACTCCTGGGTGAGAAAAGTGGTGCTGCTACCAGGGCCTCATCGATGGATCACGCGGTAAGGTCTTGGCTTTCGCCGGAACGACACCGAGTGTGTAGCGGCACCTCTCTTAATTGCTGGCGGTGGCGATGATGCTCTTCACCTGGCTCAGGGTGTAGCTGGCGCCGTCGATGGTGAGCAGCGGCGGCGACTGGGTCAGGTCGACCGACGATACCGTGCCTTGCACCTGCGCGGCGATGCCGACAGTGTTGTTCGCTACATCCTTGCCCGTGGCCGAGATCGTGTACTTGCCGTCGGGCCATTGCGTGCCGTCATTGCCCATGCCGTTCCAGGTGAAGGGGATGTCGGTGCCGGCGGCGGCGGTATATTTGCCGGTGAACACGGTCTGACCGCTGGCATTTGCGACGGTGATGTCGACGGTCGAATCGGAGGGCACGTTGAGATGCCAGGTCGCCGACGAGTTCTTCATGGTCGCGGTCGAGCCGTCGACCAGGGCGGTCTTGCCGACGAAGCCCAGCGCCTGGGTTGCCTGCGTGGTCTGCTGGAGGGTGACGAGCTGGGCCAGCGAATCGTTGGTCTTGAGCTGCTGCTCGACGCCGGCGAACTGCACCAGCTGCTGAGTGAACTGGTTGGTGTCGAGCGGATCGAGCGGGTTCTGGTTCTGCAGCTGCGTCGTCAGCAGCGTCAGGAACGTCTGGAAATTGCCGGCGAGCGTCGCGCCGGTGGACGAGCCCAGGCTCGAGCTCGACGAGGACTTGGGGATGTCGGTCGTCCCGGAGACGACGGAAGGGGCGGTGGCGGCATTCGTGGTGGCCATGTCGAACACTCCTTACACTCTGATGTCGACGCCGCTGCTCGATCCGAGCATGCGGCCGTAGCTGCGCCCGACGGGCACGGCTGCAACGGTTTCGTCCTCACTGATGATCAGCCGGCGGGCATTGCCGCCATTGTCGTTGTCCTGGCCGGAGTTCTGGTTGGATGAATTCTGGTCGCGCAGGCTGAAGGACAACCCGTTGCTGCCGGTCTTGAAGCCGGCATCGTCGAGCGCGCGCTGCAGTTGCGGCGCGTCCTGACGCAGCATTTGCAGGGTCTCCGGCTTCTCCACGGTGAGATGCGAGGTGACCTGGCCGTTGCGGTCGACATTGATGCGGACGTCGATCCTGCCGAGATCGATCGGATCGAGGCTGATGTCGAACCGCGACTTGCCGGCGCGTATCGCGGCCGCGATCTCGATCGGGACGCCGCTGATCGGCACCGTCGTGTGGCTTGCCGCGCTCGCGGTGAGCGTCGCGGTCGATGCGGTCGCAGCCGAGGTGGTATTGGTCAGCGGCGCCTGCACGGCCGAGGTGGCTTGTGCGCTGGTATCCGTCGTGGCGACAGTTGGCTGCGGCCCCGCATGAGCGTGCGTGGCGGACGCGCCGGATGCCGCATCAGCGGTGCGCTCGGTGCCGGCTGCCTTGGCGTCAGCCGTTCCGTCATCTGCCTGCGCCCTGGCGGCCTGCGGAGGCGCGGCGGCGTCGAGGGTCGCTGCGCCCGCTGCTGGTGGCGTGGCGGCGTTTGCCTTGCCGGTGCCCTGGCCGATATTGGAGATGTCGGTCTGGGCTTGCGCCGTGGCCGCGGCCTTGAACGAGGTCTTCGGCGTGCCCTGGTCCACGGCGATCAGGCCGCCATTGGCTTTCGCATCGGTCGCGGTGGCTTCGCTCGTGCCGGTCGCGGTCTCGCCGAGCGTGGTCGTGGTGTCCGCATCGACCTTGGCGCTCGCGGTCTTGGCGCTCTTGTCGCCCGCGGTGGCACTGTCGGTCTTGGCGCCCTGGATCTGTGCTGCGGTGGAGGCGCTCGCGGCGAGGCCGGCGGCGGCGATGGTCAAGGGGGAGGCCGCGTTGGTGGCCTGGTTCGCAGCCGGATCGACTGGCACGACCGGGGCGGCAGCGACGACCGCGTTCGGATCGGGCACGGCGATCTGGCTCGCATCGGTCGTTGCGGCGGTAGTCGCGTCGACGGCGGCGGTAAGAGTGTCGGTGCCGTCGGTCTTGTTTCCCTTGGTCTCGTCGGACTTGTCCGCCGATTCGGCGTCGGAGGCCTCCGCCTTGTCCTTGGTCTTGCCGGCGTCCTTGGCCGGATCGGCCATCGTGTCGCTCGTCTTGTCGTTCTCGTCATCGGTCTTGGCGGGCGCCGACGCGTCGGCGCCATCACTCGCCCTGCTCTGCGAGGGCTCGTCCGCGGACGAGGTGTCGCGCGCATTTCTGTCCAAGGAGGGCGACGAAGCAGAGTCGCTCCGGCGCGGCACGGTGTCCTGCGCCTGCGAGCCTGTATTGTTGCTGATTGCCTGGGTGTTGCTGTCGACCAGCGAGCCGAAGGAATCGGCCGCGGACGCGTCTTTCGCGGCTTGCGACCGGGCAGGCTTCTGCTGCGCGCTTTGGACTTGCACGCTTGCCACGACATCTGATGTCCGACCAACCACAGGAGACCCCTTGGAAACTTCTATGGCATGAGGGTAGCAAGGAGCGGGCCAGGGTCCCTTCCTGGGTGTTTCGGCAATAAAATCAATACTTTGATGTCTTGGTGCGGCCGCCGATCGCCTGCCGCGACCCCGTCATTTCTGCCTCCCCGGCAAGAATTGCCCTCAGCTGGCCGCCCGCGTGATTGCTTCACCGGAATGCCGCCTATATTAAAGAGGTCACTCTCAGCCGCTTTCGACCGGGGGCCCTCGTGCCTTTCGGGAACTGAAGTTCCCGGGGATCGCCGATGTCCCGCGAGAAGCAAGAAATCGCGGATGCGCCGCGCGCTGCCGTCAGAACCTAAGGCCGATGCTCAACAGTCTGGATCTCGAAGGCCGTCCTGAGGATACCAGGGTCGTCGTTGCCATGTCGGGCGGCGTCGATTCCTCGACGACGGCTGCGCTGCTCAAGGCTGAGGGCTACGACGTGGTCGGCATCACGCTCCAGCTCTACGATCATGGTGCCGCGACCCATCGCAAGGGCGCCTGCTGCGCCGGCCAAGACATCCACGACGCCCGCGACGTCGCCGCCAAGCTCGGCATTCCCCATTACGTGCTCGACTACGAGGACCGTTTTCGCGAATCCGTCATCGACAACTTTGCCGACAGCTACGCGCTCGGTGAGACGCCGGTGCCGTGCATCGAGTGCAACCGCTCGGTCAAGTTCCGCGATCTCCTGAAGACCGCGCGCGAACTGGGCGCCACCGCGCTCGCCACCGGCCATTACGTCGCCTCGCGGCGCCTCAATGACGGCTCGCGCGCGCTGGTCTGCGCAGCCGACAGCGACCGCGACCAGAGCTATTTCCTGTTCGCGACCACGCGCGAGCAGCTCGGCTTCCTGCGCTTTCCGCTCGGCGACATGACCAAGCCGCAGACGCGTGAGCTCGCGCGCCGGTTTGGGCTCGCGGTCGCCGACAAGCACGACAGCCAGGACATCTGCTTCGTGCCGACCGGGCGCTACACCGACATCATCACCCGGCTGCGGCCGAACGCGATGGATCCCGGCGACATTGTCGATCTCGACGGACGCGTGCTCGGCCAGCACAACGGCATCGCCAATTTCACCGTCGGCCAGCGCCGCGGCCTCGGCATCGCGGCGACCGCGCCGCTGTTCGTGGTGCGGCTGGATGCCGCAAACCGCCGCGTCGTGGTCGGTCCGCGCGATGCCCTGAAGATGCACCGCATCGTGCTGCGCGACGTCAACTGGATCGGCGATGGCGACATCGACGGCGCGATCGGCGGCGGCCTCGAAATGTTCGTGCGCGTGCGCTCGACCCGGAGCCCCCAGCCGGCGTGGCTGCGCGGCGGCAATGGTCATTACGAGGTCGAGCTCGTCGCCGGCGAGGAGGGCGTCTCGCCGGGCCAGGCCTGCGTGTTCTACGACGCACCTGGCGGACAGGCGCGCGTGCTCGGCGGCGGTTTTATTCAGAGCGCCGCGGCGAAACTTGCGAGCAGCACGGCAAGGCCGCTTGCTGAGGCGGTCCGCGGCTGACGGATGACGATATCAAGCACAACCGGTTGGTCTGGGTTCACCTCTCCCCGGAGGGGAGAGGTCGGATTGCGGCTGGCGATGCCAAGCATCGTCCAGGGCAATCCGGGTGAGGGGCCGCGGCTGTGATTAAGACCGCAACCCCTCACCCGGATCGCATCTTCCGATGCGATTCGATCTCTCCCTATGGGAGTGGTGGACTGAGCCCGCGGCCTTCACCAATTCAACCAGGACTCTTTTCGCTTTAAGTATCCGGGGCAGGGGCATGGCAGCAGACATCTCGCGGGCCGGGGTCGAGAAGGCCTATGGCCGCTGGGCGCCGGTCTATGATCTCGTGTTCGGCAAGGTGTTCGACGCCGGACGGCAGTCGACTATCGCGGAGGCCGACCGCATCGGCGGCCGCATCCTCGACGTCGGCGTCGGCACCGGCCTGTCGCTCTCGGATTATGCGCGCACCACGAAAATCTGCGGCGTCGACATCTCCGAGCCGATGCTGCGCAAGGCGCAGGCGCGTGTGCGTGCGCTCAGGCTCTCCAACGTCGAAGTGCTCTCGGTGATGGACGCGAAGAATCTCGCCTTCCCCGAAAATTTCTTCGACGCGGTGGTTGCGCAATATGTCATCACCGCCGTGCCCGATCCGGAAGGCACGCTCGACGAATTCGTGCGTGTCTTGAAGCCCGGGGGCGAACTGATCCTCGTCAACCACATCGGCGCCGAGAGCGGCCCGCGAAAGCTGTTCGAACTCGCCTTCGCACCTGTCGCCCGCCGCCTCGGCTGGCGCCCGGAATTCCCGTGGGCCCGCCTCGTCAGCTGGGCCGCAAGGCACGGCGGCGTCACGCTTGCCGAGCGCCGCCCCATGCCGCCGATGGGCCATTTTTCGCTGATCCGCTACCGCAAATCGTGATCGTGCGGGCAGGGAACGGGGCGCGCGAGACGCGCGTTTCCTTCCCATGCGCACGACATCAAACATCATCCTAGCGGGCCTGCTGATCGCCGCCTCTGGCAGCGCGATCGCGCAGGCCCCGCCCGCCCCGGCGACGCCGCCACAACAGACCGCGCCGCCATCCCCGCAACATGCGGCCAATTGTACACCGCAGGACCGCCCGAACCGCCCGGCTGACGGCACGACCACGGGCCAGTCCCGGGAACCGCTCGGCGACAAGCTGGCCAAATCCGAGGGCGTGCTCTGCCCGCCCTCCGGCATTGACCCCGAGATGCATGCCCCAGCGCCCGACACCGGCGGCAACACCCCGGTGATCCCACCCCCCGGCAGCCCTGGCGGCGACCCGAACGTGAGGCCGAAATAGGCCGATTCTTCGCCTCTCCCCCGCCTGCGGGGAGAGGCTCGAATCCGCGCAGAAAGCGCGGGATTCCGGTTGAGGGGACTTCCGCGAGTCTGGTGCGTTAAGCCGGACAATTCCGGGGGCGAAATCGACCGCTTTTCCACCTCGAGCGCCTTGGCGCGCCGAAGCTTTTAGCAAACGCGGATTGACTTCCCGCCGCCCCCTTCCTTATATGCCGCGCGTTCGCGAGATCGGCATTATGCGCCGCCGCGATCCCTGTGGCGGGGTAGCTCAGCTGGTTAGAGCACGGGAATCATAATCCTGGGGTCGGGGGTTCGAGTCCCTCCCCCGCTACCAGATCCAGCGTACACATTTGATTTCCCAAGACTTGGTCGATCGATATTTCGACGCGAGGGATGTCTCATTGATACATCCGGAACGGTCGCTCATCAATGTCAAGCTAAAGCGGGATGGGGTTTGGTTGAATCGATTTGGGATTCCCAAATCAGTTCGTTTCTGATTCACCATGCTGGCTGGGCGGGAGGCCAGCATGGATGGGCAAGCCTT
>NZ_JADPKG010000004.1:0-29897 GCF_023073875.1 Bradyrhizobium sp. 154 | reverse complement strand
GGCGAACTCAGGACTGGATAAAACTTGATGTGGTGGAACGGCCCGCTCCAACAGCATCAAAGTGCTAGAACGTGGTCGTTGTTCGAACGCCACAAAGGAAGGACCGTTCCGTGAAACAGGTTAGCACCATCGGGTTAGATTTGGCCAAGAACGTTTTCCAGGTTCACGGCGCGGATGCGGAGGGCTCGCCCGTGTTCAACAGGAAATTGCGGCGCAGCGAGGTTCTGCGCTTCTTCGAAAAACTGCCACCATGCCTGGTGGGGATGGAAGCCTGCGGTAGCGCCCACTATTGGGCGCGCGAGATCGCAGCTCTCGGTCATGAGGTGCGGCTCATTCCGCCGGCTTATGTCAAACCCTTCGTAAAGCGAGGCAAAACGGATGCGGCGGACGCAGAGGCCATCAGCGAAGCGGTGACCCGAAAGACCATGCGCTTCGTACCGATTAAGACGGCTGAGCAACAGGCTGCCGCGATGGTGCTGAAGACCCGCGCTCTTCTAGTGCGGCAGCGAACGCAGGCGGTCAACGCGTTGCGCGCGCATCTGGCAGAATTGGGGATCATCGCCACCGCCGGCCTGGCAAAGGTTGAGACGCTGGTCGCAATCATACGGGATCAGACAGATGCTCGCCTGCCCGCAGCAGCGCGCTTCGCGCTGAAGGCTATTGCCGACGAGATTGAAGCTTCAGCCGACCAGATCGAGAGGCTCGAGCGCGCGATTGTCGTGGAGACCAAGCACGACGAGGACATGCGTCGGTTGACCACGATCCCTGGCGTCGGCGCCATCACGGCGGCGACCATCAAGGCGCTCGTGCCGGATCCCGGCGGGTTCAAGTCGGCTCGCCACTTTGCCGCCTGGCTGGGATTGACGCCGCGGCCTCATTCAAGCGGAGGCAAAGAGCGACTGGGAGGAATATCGAAGATGGGAAATCCGGAACTCCGCTCTCTCCTCGTTGTCGGGGCGACGGCCGTCTTGCGGGTTGTCCGAAACGACGCTCGGGCGCGGCCGTGGCTGAAGGCGCTTCTCGCCAGACGGCCCTTCAAGGTTGCCGCGGTCGCGCAGGCCAACAAGACGGCGCGGATCATCTGGGCGCTTCTGAACAAGGGTGGGACGTACCGACGTCCCGACCCGCTGACTGCCGCGGCCGCCGTCTGATGGACGCAGTGACCGCCAAAGCGATCTGACCGGCGCAGGCCGGCAGAGGCAAGGTGCAACAACAGCCGATGAACCCATGGGACGACATCCCGAAACGAGTGAAGCTACTGCCCCCAATGCGCTCAAACGCGTAAACCTGATTTAGCTCCTCGTTCCGCGGATCTCATCGAGGCCAGCGGCCATGTGCCGCGCGCAAAGGCCGGACATATGACCGCACCGTTCCAATGTGTGAAATCGACTGCAAAAGCTCTTGCCACGCGGGCCGTTCCACATATGGGGGCAAGGTCATCAGGTGCCGCTCCAATCGGATCTCGCGTTCGAGGGCGTCCGAGTAGATCGGGAGCGCGCGGATTGTCTCACGAGGGATTCTACAGGACGCGTGCCCAAATGGGGCCCCTGCCCCGACCACGATGGCTTGCCATCGCGTTCGATCTCGCCGACGCACTCGACGTCTCCGACAGAACTCAGCGTCATATTAAATTTCAAATTCAATAATGGCGCCATTAAATTAATACAAGCGAAACTTTTCCTGCAGAGACTTAGTAAACCGCACTTCGGCCTCACCAGAATCAACCGCTCAGGCTCTCGCGATGATCGACGCACTCTATTTTTGAAAGGATGATGGCGCGTCACCAGCCATCAGAGCCGGATTGCCGCCCTCCAACACGAATGCGACTTTGCAGCGAATTCCCCCAGGCAGCGCCAAACGCGGGTTTGGCAAGGCCAGACGCACCCCGAACGTTCCGCTGGCGGCGTCGAGGACGCGGTCGACAACGGTGACAGAGGCAATATGGACGCCCCCGATGGGCAGCTCCGGTCGCACCTTGGCTCTGCTGCCGGCACGGATCTGACCAAAATACGCGGTGGGCACGAACACTTCGACCCTCAGCGGATCAATCTGTGCGAGGGTGAGGACTGGGCTCTGGTCATTTCGATATTCCCCCGGAACGAGAAGCCGCTCGACCACCACGCCGTCGATCGGACTACGCAGCGCGCGTTGATTCACAACCTCTTCGGCGTGCGCGACTTCCAAACGAGCAAGCTCGTTGTTGAGTTGCGCCTCCTTGAGTTGCTGCTCGGCAACCTGCACCTCCGCTTCGGCTTCCTGGAGTGAAGCGAGTGGACTGACGGACCTTGTATGAAGCTCCTTTAAACGCTCATGTTTTTGACGCAGGAACTGCGCGCGGGCTTCGGCCGACTTCACGGGAGCACCATTGGTTGCACGGGCCCGCGCGAGCGCCAGCGTTGCGGCCTCGACTCCATCTTCGATCTTGCCAATGATCTGGCCCTCCCGAACGATATCGCCGCGATCAACATCGAGGCGCGCGATCATGCCGACTGTGGGGCTCGCCAGCTTGACGGTTTGTTGCGGCTCGATCACGCAATTGAATTCTCGCTCCCCCGTCGAGATTTCTGGGGTCTCTGCCCTTGCACCGGAACCGGCAAGCAAGATCCCCACCGGTAGGTACAAGCACAAAACGACGTAGTTCATCCGCTGAGCTCTGCGGGCAATTCCCTCAATCGGACGCATTATGCGAGTTCCCATCGAATTCCGCTTCCGCGCTATTCGTATATAATATTAATTGGATTTAATTAACTTAAAATGGCATAATTCGAAAATAATATAGCCGATGGATTGGCGCAAGATGACTGCCACCCTCCGACAACACCACCAAAGTCATTGGTCGGCGCTCTTGTGGACAACACATGTCTGAACCCGACTTGACAGCAAGCGGGGGCCCCGCCCCGCAATTGCGGCAGGTGCCCGCAGATGCGACGACATCGCCGCACTGGCAAGGATTGCTGAACGCGGGAAACGAAGCGACATTTGTTTCGGCCTGGTTGGCGCTGCAATGCAGCCGTATTGCCGGCGTGTCAGCGGGTCTGTTGCTCCTGCGGCCGGTTGACTCAACTGCTCCGTTATTATCGGTAACGTGGCCGCCTCGGGATGTGGATGCCAGCGATCTCATGCGCCTCGCCGAAACCGCCTACACGGAACGCCGCTTGGTCGTTGCTCCCGGTCGCGTCGGTCCTGATTCCAGGCCCGCGCAACCTGTGGCCCTGATAGTCGCCCTGCCGCTCGGCACTACGAACGAGCCGATTGCGGCTGTAGCCATCGCATTGACGACGACGGCCGCCAAGCCCCTGGTCACCCCGGCGATCGTCGCGGAGCAATTGCGCTGGGGTGCGGGCTGGCTCGAGGCACTGCCTTGGGCCAGGCACACTAAGGATCTCTCGTCTGACGTAACGCGAGCGGCATCGTGCCTCGACCTCCTGGTCACAGTGAACGCGCAGCCGCGGCTGAGCGGTATGGCAATCGCGGTGGTCAATGAGCTGACAACCCGCCTGCGGTGCGAGCGCGTATCGCTAGGTACTGTCGGTCGGAATGGCACAATTTGCCTGCGCGCGGTTTCGTTCTCGGCTAGCTTCAAACGCGAGAGCCGCCTCGTCAATGCGATCGAGAGCGCAATGGAAGAGGCGATCGAGCAGCGTGGATGCGTCGTTTACCCGCCATTGCCGACGATGGGACGCGTCGTGGCCATCGCCCATCGGGCACTGGCGGAGGAAGCAAAGGCGTCCGGCTCGTCGACGATGTCAGCTATACTGGCCGGCCCCCATGGAGAACCGGCCGGCGCTCTCACTTTCGAACGTCACCGCGCCGACCCCTTTACGGACGACACGCTGAAGTTGGTAGAGGGGATCGCGGCGCTGTTGGGACCTCAGATCGCTTTGCAACTGCGGGCGAACCGGCTCTTGGGCGGACGTGTGGTTGACGGTATCGGCGACGGATGCGCGGCACTGTTCGGCCCACGGCGGCCGACCCTCAAGCTCTGCGTCGGCAGTGTCATGGTGCTTGCGCTAACCTTGGTGTTTGCGAAAGGCGAGCACCGCGTCACCGCGAAATCGGTGCTTGAGGCCGAAGTGCAGCGCGCAGCTGTGGCTCCGTTCGACGGATTTGTTCGAGCGGCCCCGGCACGAGCTGGCGACACGGTGCGGCAGGGCGACCTTCTCGCCCAGCTTGACGACCGGGATCTCGTTCTCGATCGGTTGAAGTGGCGCGCCGAACTCGACAAGCTGCTTCAACGCGATCGCGAGGCGCTCGCCAAGCACAATCGCAACGGCCTCGTGGTACTGGAACCGCAGATCCGGCAGGCGGAGGCGCAGTTGGCACTTGCGGAAGAGAAACTCGCGCGCACCCGGATCCTCGCTCCATTCGACGGTGTCGTCGTCTCGGGCGACCTCAGCCAGATGCTCGGTTCTCCCGTCGAGAAGGGAAAGACGCTGTTCGAGGTGGCGCCGCTCAATTCCTATCGTTTGCTCGTTCAGGTCGACGAGCGTGACGTTCGCTTCGTGGCGGTCGGGCAGAGCGGCACCGTTGCACTCGCAGGCAGGCCCGGCGAACCGGTGCCGATGACCCTGAACAAGATCACGCCGGTTACGCTCGCCGAGGAAGGACGCAACGCTTTTCGGATTGAGGCTCGCCTCTCGGAAGCGGGCCTTGCATTGCGCCCCGGGATGGAAGGCGTTGCAAAGATCAATTCCGGACGACGCCCGATTGCGTGGATCTGGCTGCATCCTATCATCGATTGGCTGCGACTTGCCGCGTGGAAGTACCTACCGTGAGAGGGGCAATATGACCGCAGCCCCGTTTCTAAGCTCGTCCTGGTATCGCGTCGCGCAACGCAGGCCGAAGCTTCGCGACCACACCTCGGTGCACCGACATCGGTATCGGGGCTGCATTTGGTACGTCGTGCAGGATCACGCGACCGGCCGCATGCACCGCTTGTCGCCCGCCGGCTACATGATCGTGGCTGCGATGGACGGCGTGCGAACGGTTGACCAAATCTGGCACGAGGTCGGATCCGCTCTTGCAGAGGAGGCGCCGAGTCAGAGCGACGCCATCCAATTGTTGGCCGAACTCAGCGCTTTTGACCTGTTACAAACCGAAGTGACTCCGGATGCAAGTGCGCTGGTCGCACGTGCCGCGAAAGCTAGACGCTCCAGGTGGCTCGGCAACGTGATCTACCCGCTGGCCCTGCGGATTCCGCTCTGGCATCCGGTCAGGTTTTTCGAGCATACCCGGCCGCTTGCAGAATGGTTATTTGGGTTGCCGGGTGCCTTGCTGTGGCTACTGGTGGTGTTGCCGGCGCCTCTGTTCGCGGCACAACACTGGCAGGAATTAACAGCCGACGCCTCCGACCGAATCCTAGCCACCGACAACCTTCTGTCGCTCGCGCTGGTGTATCTCCTGCTCAAGACCTTGCATGAATTTGGGCACGGATTTGCGGTCACGGCGTTCGGGGGAACAGTACCCGAATTCGGAGTCATGATCCTGGTGTTCGCCCCGTTGCCCTATGTCGACGCCTCTGCCGCATCGGCATTCCGCAGCAAGTGGAGGCGCGCTCTTGTCGGCGCGGCCGGAATGATTGTCGAAGTGTTCTTCGCTGCGCTCGCGCTTTACGTATGGCTTGCCGTTGAGGCTGGACTTGTCCGCGCGCTCGCATTCGACGCACTGGCCGTGGCTGGTGTCTCGACCGTGGTATACAACGGCAATCCACTCCTGCGATATGACGGCTACTACATTCTCGCGGATCTGCTGGAAATCCCGAACCTGGCGCAGCGTGCTACCCGGTACTGGAGCTACATTGTCAATCGCTACGCGTTTCGAGCGGATGGATCTAAGGATTTCGTAGCCACGGCTGGCGAACGAGTCTGGCTCCTTTTATACGCACCGACTGCTTTCCTTTACCGGCAGGTCGTGATGCTCGCGATCGCGATGTTCCTCGCCTCGCAGTATCTCGCCCTCGGCGTCTCGATCGCGGTCTGGAGCCTGCTAACAGGTGTTGCGCTGCCAATCGGCAAGGCCCTGTGGTTCGTGCTAGCGAGCCCGAGCCTTCATCGCAATCGCGGCCGCGTCGTGGCGGCGACCTTCGGCATGATTCTGGCCACCGGGTTGATGCTTTTCCTAATTCCGGTCCCTTCTTACACCACGACGGAAGGCGTCGTCTGGTTGCCGGAGAATGCAATCGTGCGCGCGAGAACCGACGGCTTCGCGCGCGCGCTTCTGGTCCATCCGGGCATGAGCGTCACAGCCGGAGAAGCGCTGGTCGAAAGCGAAGACTCAACACTCAAGAGCGAACTCGCAATTCTCCGCGCACGCGTCGCCGAACTCGAGGCGAGGCTTGCGATCGAGCGCTTTACTGACCGCGCGAGCGCGGAGATCACTACGACGGAACTGGGGCAGGTACGCGCCGAGCTCGCGAGCGTGACCGATCGCGCCGCGCGCCTCATCGTGCGCAGCCGCAGCGAGGGCACCTTTGCCGTTATGAAACCAGAGGATCTGCCGGGACGCTTCCTGCGCGAGGGGCAACAGATCGGCTACGTACTTACTCCCGGTTCACGCATCGTGCGTGCAATAATCCGTCAGGACGACATCGACCTCGTTCGCCATCGGCTGCAGAGCGCCGAAGTTAAACTCGCAGAGCGCGCTGATGAGACGGTGACCGTTGAGTCCATTCGCGAAATACCGGCAGGCCGTGACGTCCTTCCCAGCAGGGCTTTGGGGGGCGCCGGCGGCGGCGCTTTCGCCGTCGATCCAGGCGATCCCGAAGGCGTAAAGACGCTGCAACGCGTCTTCCAAATTGATCTTGTACTGCCCGAAAATGCACGGGCGGCCACCGCATTCGGCGGTCGCGCCTACGTCCGCTTCAACTTCAACTGGGAGCCGCCGGGGCAGCAGATCTGGCGCCGTCTACGACAATTACTGCTGTCCCAGCTGCAGGTCTAAGGGCATCCGTATGCTCAAGGGCAACCGAAACTTCGTCGGCCGGGCCTCGGTGGCGGTGGACGCTCCCTATGCAGAGCAAGCCGCTTGCCGAGAGATTGGACTCGATGCTGCCCTGCTCGATGCTTGGGGCCGGCTCTTGCCCCTCCTGCAGCCGGCCATCGCGCGTGACCGCCTCGTCCGTTTTGTCCGGTTAGTCGGCGATCTGGAACCGCAGTTCGCTGTTCTGACGAACCAGCGTTTGCGCGAAACTGCGGAGGAGCTGCGCGCATCATTGCTGTCAACTCCCCTCTACTCGCATCAAATGGCGCGTTCGTTTGCGCTTGCGCGCGAGGCGGCGCGTCGTCATGTCGGGATGCGTCTCTTTCCGGTACAATTGCTCGGCGGCGCTGCCATGATGGGAGGCGCGGTCGCCGAAATGGAAACCGGTGAAGGCAAGACCTTGACGGCGCTGCTGCCGGCGATCACCGCCGCACTCATGGGGCGTCCGGTTCATATCATCACGGTCAACGACTATCTCGCGCGCCGCGACGCCGAACAGCTCGCACCCATCTACAATGCGCTCGATCTCACGGTCGGGCTCGTCGAGCACGGGCAGTCGCAGCAGGAGCGGCAAAGAGCCTACGCAAGTGACGTCACCTATTGTACCAATAAGGAGCTTGTGTTCGACTATCTCCGCGATCGGCTCGCGCTCGGCCCCCGCCGTGCCCGTTCTCGGCTTTCTCTCGACACAATATTCAACAGCAGACTTGCTAGCCACCATCAATCACCACTTTTGCGCGGTCTGCATTTCGCGATTGTAGACGAAGCTGACAGCGTCCTGATCGATGAGGCCCGCGTGCCATTGATCCTCTCCGGAACGCAAGAAGGGCCCGAGAACGCCGGGGGCCTGCACGAGACAGCACTAGATTTCGCTCGACGCCTGGTGTCCGGCGACGACTTTCATGTGCGCGCAAACGAGAAGTCGGTGCGGCTGACCACCCGCGGCGAGAGCCGGATCGCTCAGCTCGCTGCAGGACTGCCAGGACTATGGGCAATCCGGCGCGCGCGCGAAGAACTCGCGCAGCATGCGCTTGCCGCACTTCATCTCTACCGACGCGACGTCCAGTATATCGTCGCTGATGGCAAGGTGCAGATCGTCGACGAGTATACCGGGCGCATCATGCCGGACCGGTCGTGGGAAGGCGGCATTCACCAGCTCATCGAAGCCAAGGAACATTGCACCATCACGGAGCGACGCACCACCCTTGCGCAAATAACCTATCAACGCTTCTTTCGGCGCTACATGCATCTTTGCGGCATGTCCGGGACGGCGACCGAGCCGGCAGGGGAACTATACGGCGTCTATGGCCTCCGCGTTGTAAGGATTCCAACAAACCGGCCATTGCGCCGAGCGAACGCCGGCACACGCTTGTTTCCGACGGCCAACCTCAAATGGGACGCCGTGGTCGATTCAGTTCACGATATCGTTCGCAAAGGTCGCGCCGTGCTCGTCGGGACCCGCTCGGTTGACGCCTCTGAGCAAATTTCGCTGTTGCTTAGCAGATCGGGACTCGAATCCGTGGTTCTTAACGCGCGGCAGGACCACGCAGAGGCCGAGATCATTGCGGGCGCGGGTCAACCGGGCCGCATTACCGTCGCTACCAACATGGCGGGCCGCGGCACCGACATACAACTACATCCTGCGGTCCGGACCCGAGGCGGCTTGCATGTCATCCTAACCGAATATCACGAGTCCCGCCGCATCGACCGCCAACTCTTTGGGCGCGCCGGCCGCCAGGGTGACCCCGGTAGCTACGAAACGATCGTCGCGCTCGATGATGAGCTTTTCAGACGCTTTATGAATCCGAAGCTTCTTCGGTTATTAGGCGAACGATCGAAACGAACGCAGCCCATTCAAGGAGCATTAGGACGCGTATTACGCAGCTATGGCCAACACGCGGCCGAGCGTCTTCACGGGCGAGCCAGACGGACCGCCCTCGCCGAAGATCTTCGTTTCAACAGAATTCTCAGCTTCGTCGGGACTGAATGACGGTCCCCCCATCCACCCGAAGCACACGTAAATATTATTTTATTTATATAAAAGTTTATAAATCTGTGGCGAAGGCGGCGCATTATGGTACTATTAAATCCCATTAAATAGGAATTAAATGATCCAGCGCCATTTCGGGTTGTGGCATTCGGAGACAACAATGTCGGGTTCCTTGGGCTTTTTCGGCCATCCGGCGCGACGGATTGTTCACGGCAGCGCGAGGAGCGATCGCAAGACGATTGTCGATGGCAAACGCGATGCTAGTCATTCGCCGCTGATCATCGAGACGCTCGAGCCGCGCATGCTGCTCGCCGCGGATCCTCTTGGCATCACCGCAGGCTACGCCTTCAGCGAGGTCTCGGGCACCACAACGGCAGATGCATCCGGTCACGGCATCGTCGGCACGCTCACGAATGGTCCGACCTTCACAACCGGACGATATGGCAATGCGGTCGCACTCGATGGCGTGAATGACTTCGTCAATCTCGGCAATCCGACTGCGCTGCAATTCACGGGCAGCATGACCGTCGGTGCGTGGGTTTACGTCAGTGCGTTCCCCTCCGATGATGCCGCGGTCGTGTCCAAGCGCAGCTCGAGCGAGTCCGGATATCAGCTCGATATCACCGCCGATACCGGTCCCCGCACCATCGGGTTCAAGCTCACCAACAGTGCCGGCCAGCCGATGTTCCGCTATGGCGCGACGCCGGTGCAACTCAACACCTGGTACCACATCGCGGGCGTCTACAACGCTGCCAACCAGACCATAGACGTTTATCTTAACGGCGTCCTTGACAATGGTCAGCTGCTGGGCACGGTCACCAATTCCCAGCAAAATTCCACCGCCAATGTAAACATTGGCCGCCGGGCCGGCAGTACCGGCTTCGAATTTCCAGGACGCATCGATGACGTGCGCATCGCCGACCACGCGCTCACTCAGGCGCAGATCCAGACGGACATGGCAACGCCTCTCGCCGGAACGGCGGACACGACGCCTCCGACCGTGTCACTCACGCCTCCGGCCCCGGTCGTATCCGGAACAGTGAGCCTTGCAGCGAGCGCGTCCGACAATGTTGGCGTGATCGGCGTAAAGTTCCTGCTGGACGGCAACACCCTGATCGGCTCAGAGGATACCACCTCGCCATACGGTGTCTCATGGACCACGACCACGGCATCGAACGGCTCGCATGCGCTGACCGCGCAAGCACGCGATGCTGCCAACAACACAACCACCTCGACGCCGGTCAACATTACGGTCGACAATCAAGCGCCGACCGGTACGGTGACGATCAACGGCGGCGCCGCGGCAACCAACAGCACCTCAGTCACGCTTACGCTCACCGCGGCCGATGCAGTGACTTCTGTCAAGCAGATGCGCTTCTCCAACAACGGCAGTTCGTATTCGACGGCGGAAGCCTTCGCCCTGACCAAGGCCTGGACGTTGTCGAACACAACAGGCACCAAGACGGTCTATGTCCAGTTCAAGGACGCCGCGGGCAACTGGTCCGCGGCGGCGACCGATACCATCGTGCTTGACACAACCGCACCGACGATCTCCGGGCAGACAGCAACCAACATTACCGGCAGCACCGCACAAGTCACATGGACGACCAATGAAGCTGCGACTTCGCGGGTCGAGTATGGGCCGACGACCAGTTACGGATCGTCGACGACGCTAGATTCGGCTCCGGTGACGGCACACAGCGTTGCGCTAACCGGCCTTGCTCCCAACACTACTTACAATTACCGCGTCCGTTCGATCGACACCGCCGGGAACGAAAGAATCGGCTCAAACGCCACGTTCACGACGACTGCCACCCAGGACGCTACGCCGCCATCGACTCCTACAGGCCTGGTCGCGACCGCGGCTTCGACAACGCAGATCAATCTTTCATGGAACGCCTCGACCGACAACGTTGCGGTCACCGGCTATCAGATCTTCCGCAATGGTGCGCAGGTTGGCACCCCGGCGACGACCACGTTCAGCGATACCGGCCTGTCGCCAGGTACATCCTACACTTATACCGTGCGGGCGAGGGACGCCGCGTCGAACCTCTCCGCACAGTCCACACCGGTCAGTGCCACCACGCTGACGCCCGACACGACACTACCTACGGCCACGATCACAGGGCCGACGGGATCAGCGACCGTTTCAGGCACGATCACGATCAGTGCCAATGCATCCGACAATGCCGGGGTGGCGGGCGTTATCTTCCTGGTGGACAATGTCGCGGTCGGCGGGGGCGAAGACCTAACAGCACCCTACAGCGTCAGCTGGGACACAACGACGGTCGCGAACGGCGTCCACACGATCACGGCGCGCGCACGGGATACCTCCGGAAACACCGGCGATTCGCTGCCCGTCAGCATCACGGTGTTGAACACTCAAACACCGGGTTTGGTGGCTGCCTATTCCTTCGATGAAGGATCGGGAACGATTGCGGGCGATTCTTCAGGGCAGTCAAACCTAGCGACACTCAACAACGGCGTTGCTTGGGTAACCGGCAAGAATGGCCGCGCCGCGAGCTTTGACGGAGTCAACGACTTCATTTCCATTCCAAACTCTGCCTCGACCAACATCTCCGGTAATGCCCTTACACTGTCGATGTGGATCAATCCCCAGCCGCTCGCGAGCGGCGATGCTGTCGTCATCGGGAAGTTCTGGAATACGACGATGTCGTCGCCTTACTACCAATATGGACTCGAACTGCGCGGCGGCAATCAGACCGATTTCTATATTGGTACGCCCAGCGGCGCGCTCGTCGCCGCCGGAGGAACCACTTTGCCATTCAACCAGTGGTCCCACCTCGCCATCACTTTTGATGGTGCGCAGGTCAGAACCTACGTCAATGGCACGCTCGTCCAGACCCAGCCACTGTCAGCAACCATAACGGCGCGCGGCAATCCGATGCGCATCGGAGCGGATGCCTCGATCGCGCAATTCTACAAGGGAGCGCTCGACGATCTGCGGATCTACAACCGCGCGCTGACGGCGGCGCAAGTGCAATCGGACATGACCACGCCTGTCGGCAACCCGACCGTCGGGTCACCGCAAGTCGTGATAGATTCCCCCACAAATGGGGCACAGGTGAACGGCATCGTCAATGTGACTGCCGACGCCACCGACGACACCGGCATCGCCAGTGTGCAATTCTATATCGACAATGTCGCAACGGGCTCCCCAGATACAACCGACCCTTACGCTCTCGCATGGGACACGCGTACGGCAATCAACGGCGCGCACACGATCACAGCGAGCGCGACCGACATTGATGGCCATACGACGTTGTCAGCACCGATGACCGTGAACGTCGCGAACAGCAGCTTTTTCCAGAACGAGATTCTCGCGACGGGGTTCAAACTGCCGACCGCGATCAAATTCCTGCCCGACGGCCGCATGCTGGTGGTGGAGCTCGCCGGCACGATCAAGACGATGCCAGCGCCCTATACCACGCCCGATCCCACGCCCTTCCTGCAGCTCACCAACATCGGGGCGGCGGGAGTGCAGCAAGGCATCTATGACATCGCGCTCGACCCAAACTTCAACACCAATCACTACTATTACATCTTCTACACGCTGGGCACACCGAACGTGGATCGCTTCTCGCGCTTCACCGCGAACGCAACCCTGACGGGCACCATCCCTGGCAGCGAGTTCGTCATCTATCAGGATACGGAAATTGCCGATGCCGAGCACCACGGCGGAGCAATCAACTTCAGCAACGACGGCAAGATCCTGCTCACGACCGGGGAGCATTTCCAGGCCGGCGAAGCGCAGGACCTCACGAAGCCGCGGGGCAAGATCCTGCGATACAACATGGACGGCACCGTTCCCACAGACAATCCGTTCTATGACGGCAACGGACCGAACTACGACGCGGTATGGGCACTTGGTCTGCGCAATCCTTTCCGCGCCTACTATGACGCGCCCACCGGGCGGCTGATCATTGGCGATGTCGGCGGGAACGGCTACTCAACGGCAATCGAAGAAATCGACATCGGAGCGAAGGGTGCCAACTACGGCTGGCCAAACGTGGAAGCGCCCAACGGCAATCCCGCCTACACGGCACCGGCTTACTACTATCCGCATAATGGGCGCGACGCGGCAGTCGTTGCCGGGTTTGTCTATCACGGCACGCAATTCCCAAGCAGTTATCAAGGCAGCTTCTTTTTCGCGGACTACACTCAGAACTGGATCAAGCGCTTGACGTTCGACGCCAACGGAAGCGTCACCGGCGTCTTCAACTTCGAGCCCGCCGACGGCTCGGTAGATGGACCCTACGGCGACATTGTCTACTTGACCGAAGGCCCCGATGGCGCGCTTTACTATGTCGACCTCGGCTATTCCGATATCAGCGGCACATTCGGCGTAAGCAAAATCCGCCGCATCGAATTCATTCAATCGGATCTGCCTCCGGTAGCGACGGCTTCGGCATCACCGACGAAAGGACCAAGCCCGCTCACTGTCAACTTCTCCAGCAACGGTTCATCTGATCCGGAAGGAAAGCCTCTCACCTATTCGTGGAACTTCGGTGACGGCGCGACTTCGATCGCGGCCAACCCCTCACACACATATACGGTCTCCGGCCCGTATCAGGCGCGGCTGACGGTCTCCGACGGAGTCAATTCCACGCTATCGACGCCGATCGCAATCAGCGTCGGCAACAGTCCCGTTGTCAGCCTCCTTGCACCAATCGATGGCGCGACCTTCAGGGCAGGCGACGTGATCACATTCAGCGGCACCGCGACCGACGCCGAAGATGGTACACTCCCCGCGAGTGCCTATACGTGGAATATTGACTTCCTCCACGAAGGTCATGTTCATCCGGGCATCCCCATCACCGGCGTGACCAGCGGCACGCTCACGATTCCGACCTCCGGGCACGATTTTAGCGGGTTCACGCGGTATCGAATAACGCTAACCGTAACCGATTCCAGCGGGCTGCAATCGAGCCAATCCGTCACGATCTTCCCTGATAAGGTCAATCTCAGTTTCAACACGACGCCTGCCGGACTAACACTGTATTTGGACGGCATCGCACACACGACGCCGTTCACCTATGACACGTTGATCGGCTTCAATCATGAGATCGAAGCGCGCAACGCGACCGTCGGAAGCACGACCTACAACTTCGTATCGTGGTCGGATAGCGGCACTCAAGATCACACCATCACAGCCCCCGTCGGCGGTGCGACCTATACTGCGACTTATAATGCCGTTACGACCCCGGCACCGTTAGCATTCGTCCAGGTGACTTCCGCCACCCCGCAAACCAACCAGACCCAGGTATCGGTCGCCTACACGAACGCGCAGACGACAGGGAATACGAACATCCTCGTGATCGGATGGAATAACACGACATCGAATATCGCGTCCGTCACAGACTCGGCCGGCAATGTCTATCAGCTCGCCGTCCCGACAGCGCGAGGCAGCGGTATCAGCCAGGCCATCTACTACGCCCCGAATATCAAGCAAGCCGCTGCCGGTGCCAACACTGTAACAGTGACCTTCAACACCGCGACTCAATACGTGGACATTCGCGCTCTGGAGTACGGCGGTCTCGCTCTCACCAATCCCTTTGATGTCGGCACCTCGGCGTCAGGCACCACCAGTTCAGCCAGCACCGGGGCCGTTACAACCTCCACCGCCCATGAGCTCATTTTTGGTGCCGGAACGACGACGGGTGGGTTCACTGTGGCAGGCAGCGGCTTTACCACGCGTGTCATTACAACGCCTGACCTGGATATTGCCCAGGACCGGTTCGTAACCGCGACGGGTAGCTACAGTGCGACAGCATCTCTCCAGGGCTCTGCGGCATGGGTGATGCAGGTCGCGACCTTCAAGGCAGTGGGGTAGTCCGGATGTCGCGGCCCCAAAGCTTATGCAGCAACGCCGTTGCGCGCAATCTCGTGTGCAGCAGTGCCTTGAGTAGCCAACGCGCCCACGCCACGCCACAGTCGTTTGGCGGCTGGTTGGTCGAACTGACGCGCCGAGGTGCCGGACCGAGCAGGACGGCGGCTTGCGTAAGGCTCTTGGAGAGACCTCATGGGTTCTCAATGGCACTTCGGTTGGAGTCGGAGCCCTTCACCGCTAAATTGAAGCGACACCAGGCACTACATCATGACTGCTTCGGATGAACCGATTGTTGGTAGTTGCGCATCGGCGCTAGTGAAGGATCAGACTCGTGGTGGATTCTTCGCAGGACTATTTGCTCTAGGCTGCGCCAGTGGCCTAGCATCGCGCGTCATTCAATCGGTCCATGGACTAGGATGGCTAGATGCGCTTCTCGGCACGTTTGAGATCAGTGCAATCGTTTGGATATCATGTGCCGCTGGAGTTTCCCTCGTTCTTCAAGACCGAACGATTGGGATTCGTTCTTCAGAACTCGTCTTGGGAGCGACCTTTGTGCTGCTCGCCATTCTACCGGTAGGTCCCGCCAGCTGGCTCGCAGTAACCGCGCTCAGTCTCTATATAGTCAACACGTCCGATGCCTCTTCGTCGCGGCGCGGCGCTCTTATCCTTCTGGCCGTTACCGTGCCAATGCTTTGGAGCCGGCTGTTCTTTCATTTCTTTGCTGAGCTAATTTTGCGGATCGACGCCACGCTCGTTGGTTGGATATTGCGCACCCCTCGAACCGGAGACGTCGTCGAATTTGCCGACGCTTCCGGCGTTCTGGTCATTCTGCCAGGCTGTTCCTCGCTCGCGAACGTATCGCTTGCGTTTCTCTGCTGGGTGACTGTGAGCCAGTTAGTCCGCCACAAGAAATCTGCTTACGATCTATTCTGGTGTCTCATGGCTTGCTTCTCCGTCGTAGCAGTGAATGTGACTCGCATAAGCTTTATGGGGTTGAGCCAATGGCACTACGCCATGTTCCATAGTTGGTGGGGAGGCGCGGTCGCGAACACAGCCATTTTGGGCCTGACGGTCGGCTTCTGCATGCTGGGGGTGAGGCGTGAGCTCCTCCGCCCGATTTAAGTGGTTTATAGCAGCCGTCCTGTTGCTGGCCACTGGATGGAAGATTGCGATACCATTCGAAACCCCAGGCCAGCTAAGGGAAGATCTTGTCAGATTCCTCGAACGAAATCACTTCAGCGTCGTAGCGACCAATGAAATTACGACTGGCACTCTGATCATCCGAGCAACCAGAGCGTCGTGTCAATTGCAGGTCGCAAAGCTTACTCCCGACGGCTCCAACCGAAATCTCGTTCGACATCTGGCAACACGAACCGATCGCTCGTTCGTCGTGTTTCGGGCCGAAGTGTACACGCAACAACCGATAGCCTGGACAGTGTTTCATTATCTGTGGTCGAGATTTCTTCGCGAACTTGGATTCGTTCGACACATCCCCCCTGTCATCGACGTGGCGGAGAGCTTGGGCTGCAATGCAGAGCGGCTCCCATGGACTGAACTTCAAGATCGTCCCGCGTGATCCATAACGGACTCCCGGACACTCAACCTTGTTGTGCAGAATCGGCCTCTGCAGCGTCAAATCGTCGCGCGCATTGCCTATCAGCCTCTACCCAAGATTTATATTGACATGCATTTGATTCATACGATTATTATACCCGCTATGAATTTATCTTTTAACCGAAGATAAAGGAGAAAAAAAATGACTTTGCCCGGGTGGGTTGTTGCAATTTTCCTCACCATGGCCGCAGCGGTGCCGGCCGGCGTCTATTTCACGGCCACTTTGTTTTTTCCTCCTGACCAAAGCTACACTTACGTCGGTCAGGGGACGGCAAAGGGCGCACCTGGACCCGTCGCGGGCGCGGGACTATCCTTCGCCGCAGTTACATATGCGGCCTATTGGATAATCAGGCGCCGTCGACGCAAACCGGACTAGGCGCGACGCGATCGGCCTCTGCACAGCGCGACAGCCGAGTAATCCTGCTCGTGGGCGTATGGCTTGCGAGCAGGGAGGGACGGCGGCGGTCGAATTCAACTCCACGCTGTTTGCAAGCCCGGTGCCGCCGGCCTCTCGACCGACAGGCTGTACCTGCTCAAATGTTCAAGCAGTTATTCCGGGTTAGGACAAATTTCAGATGCCAGGTGAGCTGCTCGTCATTCTGGGGGCTGAAGCTACAATACTTGCCTTCGTAGCGGCGATGACCCTGTACGCCAGGCGAATGGACGTGCTGAGCGTATCCGTTCGGCGTAGGCCGCAGCGTCACCGCCTGAGCAGTTCAGGGTGTTCTTTGTAGAACTTGATGAGCTCGATCAGGTTATCGATGCCGAAGTCGGTGAACGCCTGGACGCCGTCTTCTCCGACGCCATAGACCCAGATGGCGCCATCCTCGATCTCCATCTCATTGGCGATGTCCCACAGCCAATCCTCATCTTCGCCGGGGTCTTTGGCGATTTTGGCGAGGGTGGTGACGTGATGGACCTTGTTGACGTGCGTGCTCATGCTGCTTGAGCGGAGAGCGTTGATGCCAGCGTCCAATTCCAGGGCAGAAGCTCGTCCAGGCGATGAGCCGGGTGGGTTGCGATGCGGGCAAGGACATCGGCCAGCCACACCTGCGGGTCGATGCCGTTCATTTTTGCCGTGACGATCAGGCTGTACATGGCCGCCGCACGCCGTCCGCCACGATCGGAGCCGCAGAACAGCCAGGACTTTCGGCCAAGAGCAATGCCCCTCAGCCCTCGCTCGGCGGCATTGTTGGAGAGGCACACGCGCCCGTCCTCGAGGAAGAGCGTGAAGCTCGACCATCGCTTCAGGATATAGTTGAACGCCTTGGCCAGGTCTTCTCGAACATGATCATGGCCAGGAGGCTCGGGCCAGCCCATCCCCGGGGGACGGCATGGAACGGTGCCGGCGCCTGGCTGATCTTCTCGCAGTCGCGACAGGAGAACTTCTCCCGGACCGTCTCGATCACCTTCCACTGGCGCGGCACCACTTCCAGCGTCAGCGTCACGTCCTCGCCGAGCTTGCGCAGGCGGCTGCTGCCGCAACATTCACAAGCCGTAGGTCCATCGATTACCACCCGTTCCCGGGGAAGGTGCTCGGGGAAGGTCTGGCGCTCGGCACGCTTGCGGGTAAATCCCCGCACCGTCGTCGTCCTGGCCACCGCCCGTTCCGCCGCAAGCTCGTCCTCGGTGGCGTCGGTTTCCAGCTCCTCGAACGTCAGCGCCAACTGCTCGATCAGGCGCGACGAACGCTCCGACCGCTGGCCGTAGATTTGATGCATAGCTTGGCAATCTGCAGCTTCTGTTGCGCGATCAGCGCTTCATCTTCTGACGCTTTCGCGCGGGCGACCGCGAGTTCCGCGGCGATCTCCACACCCTTCGCGCGCTCGACTGCCAGCGCCTTCTTCAGGGCGGCAACCTCATCCGGAGCAGCGTCGCGGTCGGCATCCATGAGACGCAGTGAATCACAGCTTGGACGCGATGGGACTCCCCAAAATGCAAAAAGCTGCGGATTCTGCGCTTAGCCCGCGCTTTGCGGTCGCCAGCTCAATTGCGGATTCCGCCAGTCGATCCCTTCCAGCATGTAGGCCATCTGCGCCGCCGAGATTGATACCGCGCCGTCGGACGCCGACGGCCAGATGAACTTGCCGCGATCCAGGCGCTTGGCGTAGAGCGACATGCCAAGCCCGTCATGCCAGAGGATCTTGACCAAATCGCCGCGGCGCCCCCGGAAGATGTAGAGATCGCCAGCATGAGGATCGCGCTTCAGGCTCTCCTGGATCGCAAGCGCCAAGCTTTGCATTCCGCGGCGCATGTCGGTGTGGCCGGTGGCGATCCAGACCCTGACGCCGCTCGGGATCGGGATCATCGCCGTCTCAGAATCTCAAGAACCCGCTGCAGCGCCTCAACATCGACGTCGCGGTCAACGCGAACACGACAGCCGCCAAGCTCGATCTCGATAATGCCGGCCCTTGCACGGTGCGCAGGCGGTGAAGACACCGGTTGTGGCGCGCCACTCGAGATCGGAGCCGCCGCAGGCGTGATCTCAACCGGAACAAGCACCGGCGCAGCATCGCCGTTCAACTTGCCTTCGCGCGCCAACCGGCGCCACGTGAACAATTGGCTTGTCGACAGCCCGTTACGTCGCGCAGTCACAGACACCAGACGCGACCCACCATAGCTCTCGGTGACGATCCGCTGCTTTTCTTCCAATGTCCAACGGCGCCGTGCGCCCGTCGAGACGACTTCAAGTCGGGAAACCTTCGGCATAGGCATATGGTCAGTCATACGCCTATGTCTTCATCCTCCATCAAACCGCGCAAGGCGGTCTCCGCCGGAGCGATACTGCTGAGCGGACGGTCGCTCGAGCGATCGGCAGTCTCGCCCACGGGCAACAGGCATCCGCCACGGTCGATCCGTCGAAAGCCGCGCGATCTACTGCGATTGAGGAGGTTGGGCGACCTCACTAAGTTCACCTCGCCAAATCTCTTGCGGCGGCCGGGCACGCCCTGTGCCGACGCTTCCGGCCGACCAGCCGCTCTTTCAGAGGCTAGCCCCACGCCGACGCCCACGAATAGGCGTCGGCCCCGATTGCGTGAACAGCGATGCTAGCGTCCGCGAAGACTCAGCGCTCCTTGAATGCACGCTCGGCCTGATCATGCAGCGGCTTGAGCAGGTATGACAGCGCCGTCCGACCAGCCGTCTTGATGAAGACCTCGACCGGCATGCCGGGCAGCAGCTTGGCCGTCCCCAGTTTCGCCAGCTCTTCGGGCTTCAGCAGGACGCGCCCCGTGTAGTAACTCGTGCCAGCACGCTGATCCTGTGTGATGTCTGCCGAGACCACGCTGACCTCTCCGTCGATTTCGGGCGTGGTTTTCTGGTTGAACGCTGCGAAGCGCATTGTCGCGGTCTGCCCCACATAGACCTGGTCGATATCCTTCGGTGCGATCTTGACCTCGACTGCAAGCGAATCCGCATCAGGTACGATCAGCATGATTTGCTCGCCGGGAGAGATTACGCCTCCCACCGTGTGGACGCTGAGCTCGTGGACGCGGCCGGATTGTGGTGCCCTGATATCGATCCGATTTAGTTGATCGACCGCCGCAGTCTTGCGCTCGCCCAGTTCGGAGAGTTTCGAGCGCGTTTCGATCAGGTCCTTTCCGACTTCCGTCCGCAGGTCCTGGTCGATCTGAATGATCTGGAGTCCGATTTCCGAGATCTTGCCTTTGGACTGAGCAATCATTCCTGCGAGCTGGCTGCGCTCGCCTTCGAGGCGGGCGGCGTCGCGCTCGAGGGAATTGAGCCGCGTGATCGGCACCAGATTTTTTTGCCAGAGGCTGCGCACGCCTTCCAGCTCCTGGCGGATGAAATCGACTTCCTTCTGCTTGGCCTCGGTCTGCCCCATATAGCCCTTGATCTCGTTTTCCAGCTGCGCGCTTTTCTCCTGCAGCTGCGCTTTTTGGCCGCTCCTCGCCTGACGACGCAGTTCGAACAGCTTCCGCTCAGCGGTGATTGCACGATTCGCCTCGGAGTTGCTCTCCTTGGCCCGGTCGAGCAGCAGCTTGGGAAACATAACTTGCTCGGCGCCATCGCGCTCGGCCTCGAGACGAGCCTGCCGCGCGAACAGCTCATCGATGCTGTTGGTGACGATTGTCGCATTGGCAAGCGTCTGGGTCTCGTCGAGGCGGATCAAAATGTCCCCTGCATTGACCCGGTCGCCTTGCCGCACGCGCAACTCTCCCACGATCCCGCCAGTGGCGTGCTGGACCTTCTTGACGCTCGAATCCACTACGACCACGCCTTGGGCGATCACCGCGCCCGACAATTGGCTCGTTGTCGCCCAGCCGCCGACCCCAAAGGTCACCAGAGCCAACATGATCATTCCGACGATCATGTAACGCTGGATGGATTGTAACGCCGGCGCTACCTGACCGTTCATCGGCCACCTCCTTGAGCATCCGCGACGACCTTGAGCGGTACCGGATTTCGCAACACTTTCTTGAGAACCTCCTCTCTCTTGCCGAAGGACTGAACCGTGCCTTCGCCGAGGCACAAGACATGGTCCACACCTTCCAGCGCCTTCGGGCGATGCGCGACAACGGCGACAATCCCTCCCCGGCGGCGCACGTTCAGGATCGCCTCGGTCAAGGCCTCCTCGCCCTCGGCATCGAGATTGGAAGAGGGCTCATCAAGTACGACCAGGAAGGGTTTGCCGTAAAAGGCGCGTGCGAGCCCGATGCGCTGCCGCTGCCCCGCCGACAGCGCCAACCCTCCTTCGCCGATCTTCGTGCTGTAGCCGTCCGGAAGGGAGAGGATGAGATCGTGGGCGCCTGCGGCGTGCGAGGCTTCCAGAACAGCGGCGGCGGTTGCCCGCGGATCGAACCGCGCAATGTTCATCGCAATGCTGCCGTCAAACAATTCGACATCCTGAGGCAGATAACCGATGTGCTTGCCGAGAGCGTCCGAAGACCAGTGATCGAGCGCGGCGTTGTCGAGCCGGATCCTGCCTCGCATGCACGGCCACACTCCCACCAGCGCACGTGCCAACGTCGACTTGCCGGATCCGCTCGGACCAATGATTCCAACCGCCTGCCCGCTCCGCAGCTGGAACGACACTTCGCTAAGGGTGGGCCTCTCGGAATTTGGGGCGCCGATATAGAGGTGCTCGATCGTGAGGGTTTCAACAGGCGCAGGCAATGCCAACCGCTCCTCCTCGTGAGGCAGAAGTTTCAGCAAGTGATCGAGCCGTTGCCCCGATTGTCGCGCGGCGACGAATCCCTTCCAGTTCGCGATGGCCATTTCGACGGGCGCCAGTGCCCGCGCGGTAAGGATCGATCCGGCAATGATGATTCCGGCCGTCGATTCCTGATTGATGACGAGGACCGCGCCAACGGCAAGAACCAGCGATTGCAAGATCGCCCGAAAAAGCTTGGACGCCCCACCGAGTCCGTTTGCGACATCGCTGGCCCGCTCATGGGCCGCGAGGTACTTCGCGTTCACATCCTGCCAACGTAAGGCCGCCTGTTGCCGCATGCCCATGGCCTGCAGAACTTCGGCGTTTCGCCGCCCCTCAAGCGCCAGTGCGGTTCGCGAAACGGCGAGACGCGAGGTCGCCTTTGCCGGGCCTCGCGTGCGAGTTTCCGTGAGCATCGTAATGCCGACAAGCACCAGCGCGCCTGCCAGCGCAGTGACGCCGATCCAGAAGTGAAACAGGAAACAGACGCCGAGATAGATCGGCATCCAGGGCAGATCGAACAGCGCCGTCGGCCCTCCGCTCGACAGGAAGCTGCGGACCTGATCAAGGTCCCGCACCGGCTGCAAGCCATCGCCATCGGCTCTGGTCTTCAAAGGCAGGCGAACAAGCGCGTCGAATATGCGAACGCCGAGCCTTTCATCGAAATACCGGCCGACCCGGGCGCTGATCCTGCTCCTGACGAGGTCGAGCCCGCCCTGAAACAGGTAAAGCACCGTGGCCAGAACCATCAAGGCGATCAGTGTCGGTATGCTGCGCCCGGGCAGCACCCGATCATAGACTTGCAGCATGAAAAACGAGCCGGTGAGCATCAGGAGATTGCTCATTCCGCTGAAGGCCGCGAGAGCCCAAAAAATCCGGCGGCAAGACCGCAGGAACGCCGACAGCTCCGACTGCGACTCGTCATAGTCGCTAGCCGGTCGCGGTGGACCGGAGAACAATCGTTGCCGCAAGACTTCGACGAGGTGCTTTGCCCAGCCGATCGGCCCTAGCGTCCGCAGTTCGGCATCTTCGGCCCACTGTCGTGCGGCCCACTGTCGTGCGATGGTCCCAAGTCTCGTCAGATGCGAAAGTTGGACCCGATAACGGCTTGCTGGCAGGGGGATTACCCCCCACCGTTCAAAGTTTGTCATGACTCCCGCCCTTGAACCGTGCCTTATGTGACGATCCCCAAGAAGATCCTCAAGGCAGTCCCGAGTTGATTTCCGTGTCGTCGCGGTACTGTTACGCGAAGTAGACGTCAGGTCGATTTTGCGCACCGAGCTTGGCCAACTTGAGCGTGTCGCCTACCGGTACCAGCGTGACATGATGCCCATCCTGCCATTTAATCTCCTCTCCCGGCTTCTTCGACACGTACTCCACTACGAAGTCGTTCGCAGAGCGCGATGTCGTAGCGATCTATGTCCACTACCTCAAGGTTAATCAGCTTGGCCTCAGGTGCCGGTCGCCATGGGCTTTTTTGGGACCAGATGGGGGCCGGGCTGAGGTTTTTTTAACCAGCACGTCAACGCACGGTACTGCAATAATCGCGCGATTTTCCTTCGATTAAATAAGTCGCCAGTTTCTCTGATGTCATGCCAGACAGCGAGACTCAACACGCTTCTATTACGGCACGGCCTCAGCCCACAGAAATCGTTTACTGAAACGTCCCGCGAGCGCATCTGAGTACGAGGTCGATTTCTACACCGTATTTAATTTATTTATTTCTGCGTCTTCGTGGTCTTCTCAACGCAATAGGAGCCGAACAAGATTGGCTGATCGGAGCGAAGAAAATGTAGCGACACGAGGCGCTCGGTTGCTTGTCGCGACCGGCCCGAGAATGACCGTCGCGCTAGCGTATCGATCCTATCCGGGCGTTGCATCCCGCGAAAGCCGCGAAGCTGCTCACGCGTAGATCACAATAGAGGCAGCCAGAATAAAAGAAGGCGGGGGACCCCCGCCTTCCATGATGTGCGCCACAGATTGGTGGCTACTTCCTGTCGCTGAACTCGCGACTACGCGAAATGGAAGTCGTGGCTGTTCAGCTTGTCGAGCTGCGTGTTCTTCAGCGTGAGCGTGTCGCTCCCCGTCGCGATGACGACGTCGTGGCCCGACTGGGCCGCGTGGGAGAGAACGCTCGCAAAACTGTCGAACACGCCCTTGCTGAACTCGATCGTGTCGTGAGCATGTCCGCGGGCAGCGAAGTCCTTGATCACGTCCTGGCCGAAGTTCGACGCAAACTCGAACGTATCCGCCCCCCTTTTGCCGACCATGACGTCATTGCCCGTTGTGCCGGTCAGCGTGTCGCTGTGGCCGGAGCCGATGATCGCCTGGCCCGAACTGGTCCCGACCACGTGACCGGTCGTGTCGACCTGCTCCGCGGTAAAGGCGTGGGTCTTGCCCGACAGATCGGAGGTGTGGAAGCTCCACTTGCCGTCGGCTCCCGCCGTGACCGAACCGGCCGTCGTCGTGCCGTCAGACAGCTTGATCTCGCTGTTGGGATCGGCAGTGCCCTTGATCGTCGCGGTGTGATCCCAGTGCGGACGCACGTTGGTGACTTCCACCGTCGAGGTGCCATTGGCGCCGTGCGAGCCAATCGGGGGATCGATCGGCTGTGACAAGGCGCTGGTGTTACCGGCAGCGTCGGTGGCTGTCGCAGTGAAGGTGTGGGACCCGTGCTTGAGATTCGGGGTCGTCACGCTCCAGTCGCTGTCGCTTCCGACCATCGTCGTGCCAAGCAGGGTCGTACCCTCATAGAGCTTGATCGAACTCCCCGCCTCTGCCGTTCCGGATACCGTTGCGCGGTTATGCGTGGTCGGATCGCTCAACAGAACCGGAGCATCCGGAGCAGCAGTATCTACGGTTACATCCAGCGTAGTCGATGCCTTGCTGGTGACGCCAGAGACCGTGTCCGTCGCAGTGAGGCTGTGCTTGCCGTCGAGCAGCGCAGCAGTCGAGTAGTGCCAGGCTCCGTTGGCATCCGCCGTGGCGATGCCGAGCTGGGTCGTGCCGTCGAACACCTTGACCGTGCTGTTGGCGGCCGCAGTCCCCGCCAGTGTCAACGTCTTGTCGCTAGTGATGTGATCACCGGCGACACCGCTGTCCGTCGAGAAAGAGGCGATTTTCGGTGCGGCAGGCGCAGTGGTGCCGGTGCCCGACGTGCCGGAGCCCGACGTGCCGGAGCCGGAGGTACCTGTACCGGAGGTACCTGTACCCGAGGTACCTGTACCCGAGCTACCTGAACCGGACGCGCCCGAGCCGGTTGAGCCCGATGTTCCAGAACCAATCACCGGATCCACGCCGGCTGACGCAGCACTCACGTTGCCCGCAAGGTCCGTGGCTTTCGCCGTCAGCACGTGCGAACCGGCCGACAGAGCGGAAGTCGTGACACTCCACGCGCCGCTCGAATTGGTCGTCGCAGTACCGACCTGCGTCGTGCCGTCATATACCTTGATCGTGCTGTTCGCTTCGGCGCTCCCTGACACGACAGTCTGATTGCTGCTGTTCACGGTATCCTTCGCGATCGTCGGTGCAGCTGGTGCCTTCGTGTCGACGGTGACAGCCACCGCAGCCGAGGCCACGCTGGTCTGGCCCGACGCGTTGGTCGCGGTCGCCGTCAGCGTGTGCTTGGCGTCACTCAGGACCTGAGTGATGTAGTCCCAGCTGCCCGTTGAGCTCGCAGTGGTCGTACCGATCTTGGTTGAACCATCATAGACCGTCACCGTACTGTTGGCCGCAGCGGCGCCTTTGAGCTCGATGGTGTTGTCGTTCGTCACGCCGTCACCGGCGACGCTGCTGTCGGTCGAAAAAGAGGCGACAACGGGCGCCACAGGGGCGCTCGGAGCAGGCGAGCTTGGCGCTGTGGAAGCAGGTGCATTGGAGTCCTGCTCGACGGCACCAGTCGTCATGTCGACGTTGTGCACATAAATCGACTTGGCGCTGTTGTCGTCGGGCCCTCCCCGGATGGTGCCGCCAAATGCCAGCCCGGATGACGAGGTCGACGGGTCAAAATGATTGTCGTGTACCGTAAACGTGTTCACGATGTCGGCGACCGTGACCCCGGTGAATGCATTCACCGCGCCGGTGAACGTATTATATCCGACCTCACCACCCGTCACGACCCCGGCGTCGGAGCCGACGTCAGGTTCAACCATGAACCCTTGCGAGGTGCCACCGTTCTGGGTCGTCGTGTTGTACATGATGGTCGCCGAATACGGACCACCGATGAACTCCGAATAGTCTCCGTGCGCGCCCGGTGCCATGCCAGCGTTTTGAATGAGATTATGCTCGATGACAACGTCGCCGCCGTAACCATGCAGCTGGACCATGTCGCCGCCGGCGTTCTTGAGCCAGGAATACTCCACCGTCAGATTGCCCGACCCGCGCATTTCAATCAGGCCGCTAATGTTGCCATCACTATTGCCGTCGATCGTACAATGACCGACGTACAGGTTTGTGACCGACTGCGTTGCAAGGATCGGCTGATTGTGGTTGCCGCCAACGACAAAATTCGAGTTCAGAATCTTTGCGTTGTCCCCTTGTACAACCACGCCCCAGCCGCCGTTCAGCGAGAAGTCGTACCCGTCCAGCGACACATCATTGCCTGTAACTGTGACGGTGTGCGCCGAGGCATTCACTGTAACCCCTGCCATCGAAATCGATGCCGGATTCTTCAGCGCCAACCCTTCCGAAACTCCAACACGGTAGTCCACCCCCGCGACCTGCCACGGAGCTCGATTCGCACTGTAACTGTCCAGCAAGTTGGGAAGCTGCGGTGACCCAACCGATGCGTTTGCCGAGCCGTCGTTAACTGCCATTACCTGATCTCCTGATATTGTTGAGACACGCGCTGAATTTTGAACTGTCCCCAAGCGACGTGCCTGATGCAAGTTAGTCCCAATCCTCCCACGAGGGATCGGTTGGGCTTGTCTATGTCTGGCTACCGAGGACTTTTTTGGGACAACATCACGGCTCTCATGGGGTGATGTTTGGTCTCCACCGTCAAATTTCTTCCTTGGCGCTTAGCACAGCGCGATGTTCTATTTTCTTATACTTCAGTTTATTTAAACTGATTGCGGGAAACATTCGTGTTAATCTCGACAAATGGGGCACGGCCAAGCTCCAGCGCATACTGGCTTCGGCGCAATCTCACGCTCAACAAAAACACACGAGATCGAATATCACGCTCTTCCTGCGGTCCGATATCGAACGACATTTCCGCCATCTAACGTCACCTTCCATTCTTAACTGCCCGATTATTTGCGTCCGAAACCCGATTGGCCCCCATTTGCCCAAAATCAGTCTCTACAACTCAACATCAACTCGCTCGCCTCACCAGAGCCGGCTGTCGACGGAAGCGCAACAACGAAGAAACGGGGCGGAAATGTGCAACACGGGTGGCGTGCATTTCTGTCCGCAACAGCCTCATAGAGTGACAAGGCAACACTTGCTTAGTTCGATCGACGTGGCGTTCGAACTGTACGCATCCGGCGAAGGCCCCGGCTGGGCTGTTTTTGGCGGAAAGCTGATGGCTATGCGGCGTGCGCGATGCTCTGAGGTCGTCAATTCCAGGGCATGAGTTCGTCAATGCAGGCAGAGTGATCTGGTAGGCGCGCCAGCACGTCGGCAAGCCAAGCCTGCGGGTCGATCTCATTGAGCTTGGCGGTGGCGATGAGGCTGTAGATGGCAGCCGCGCGCCGGCCGCCCTCATCGGACGCCGAGTGTCAATTCTTTCGTCCCACGGCGACCGCCGTAGCTCACGCGCGGCAGCATTGTTCGACATGCAAAGCCGTCCGTCATCAAGGAAGCGGATGAATGCAGCCCAGCGGCTGAGGCAGTAATTGATCGCTTTGATGGTGTCGTTGTTCTGGAGAGCTTGGCGCGCTGCTCGCGTAACCACGCCTCCAGCTCGAGGGTCGGGGGCGGCTACGCTCCTGGCGCACACGCAGACGTTCCTGCGCAGGGAGACCGCTGATCTCGCGCTCGATGGCGAACAGGACATCGATGCGCTTGACCGCCTCGGCCGCGATCGGCGCCTTGCTGAGCCGCGCGAGATCAAAGAACTTGCGCCTGCCGTGCGCCCAGCACGCGGCCTCGATGATCGGACCACCCTTGCGATTGGCCTCGTAGAGCTTGCCAAAGCCGGCATAGGCGTCGGCCTGCATCAGTCCGGCATAGCCCGCCAGATGCCGCTCCGGATGCTCACCGCCACGGTCCGGCGAGTAGAAGAACACGGCCGCCGGCGGATCTGGACCGGCAAACGGACGGTCGCCGCGCACGTAAGTCCAGAGCCGGCCGGTCCGGGTCTTGCCCTTGGCCAGGACTGGCACCGTAGTGTCATCGGGGTGGATGCGCTCGGCCGCGAAGATGTGACTCCGGATCGCATCGACCAGCGGCATCAGGGTTGCTGAGGAGGCACCTACCCAGTCCGCGAGTGTCGATACGTCGAGGTCGATGCCTTCACGCTCGTAGACGTCGCTCTGACGATTGAGCGGCAGGTGCAGGCCGTACTTGGCGAACAGGACATGGGCCAGCAGCTTGGGTCCCACACGCCCGCGCGTAATCGGATGCGACGGGCCGGCGGCTGGGTGATCGCTTCGCAAGCCCGGCAGACGAGCTTCTCGCGCACGCGCTGGATCACCTTCCACTGGCGCGGAACGAGCTCAAGTGTCTCGGTCACGTCCTCGCCAATCTTGCGCAATCGGCTGTCGCCGCAGCATGGACAGGTCGCAGGCACTGGATAGACGAGCCGATCCCGCGGCAAATGCTCCGGCAGCGGCCGGCGGGCTGGCTTGCGGCGCTCGAACGACGGCACCGCAATCTTCTCGGCTGCCATCTCCGCCGTGGTCTCAGCTTGCGCCGCGTTCTCCTCCAGGTCGGCGAGCTGTAGCTCGAGCAGATCCAGCAATGCGCCCCGCTCAGAGGACTGTCCAAACTGTTCGTGCCGTAGCTTCTTGATCGTGATTTGAGCTTCTCGATCAGCAAAGTTCCTGCGTGGGCCTCGGCTTCTGTGACCAACCGGGCCGCTCGCTCGGGCGCAGCATCGCCTGCAGCGTGGTCACATCTTCGGGAAGAGAATCATCGGCGCCCATCCAGAATCACAAGACGCGGTCTCTGTCCGAACTGATCGTGCCACCGATTCAAATCCCAGCGATCCAGCGCCGCCTGCGGTCGCCAGGTATGTTGTGGCATCCGCCAGTCGATGCCCAGTAGTTAGCCAAGCTGGGCTGGGGTGATTGTCACCACGCCATCAGCCGACGACGGCCACAGGAAGCGGCCGCGCTCCAGCCGCTTGGCGTAGAGCGACATGCCGAGCCCATCGTGCCAGAGGATCTTGATCAGCTTGCCGCTTTTGCCACGGAATACGTAGAGGTCGCCACCGTGCGGGTCTCGGTTAAAGGCTTCCTGCACCAGCAGGCCCAATGGGTTCATGCCGCGACGCATATCGGTGCGGCCGGTCGCAATTCCACACCCGCACGCCCGACTCAATGGGGATCACCGTAGGCGCCCATCTGCCAGCGCCGCCACGGCGGCCTCCAGCGTCGCCGCGTCGACCGCACCCGTGATCCGCATCCGAGCTCCGCTCGCAAACTCGATCTCGATCGCCCTGCCGCTGCTGGCCGGCGCGACTGGACAATGCGTCGGCCCACACTCCGCGATCACCATCGCCGGTAAGAAGCCAGGTTGATCGACGGCATCCTTCGGCTCAGGTCGAAACGACCGTCGCCATCGCAGCAGCAATGAGCGCGAAACGCCATACCGCCGCGCTGTCGCCGCGACCTGGCGCGGCGCCCGTAAGCTCTCCAAGACGATCTTCAGCTTCTCGTCCTCGGACCAGCGCCGCCGCCGGCCCGTGTCCACCACCTCAAGCCGCTCAACTTGGGCACTGCGCCTATCACCGTCCATAAGGACAGTTCTCAACAACGCGCCTCATTCGGCAAGGCGGCCTTCACCGGCTTTCAATTACCCACATTTAGCCGAGGGGGCTGAGGGAGCGCACCAACTATTGCATCGCAGGAATCGACCGTGATTCCTTGTCTGGCACCGATTCGCAGGGGGCGGTGCCAATGGACGAAAAAGCCGACGCATGGTTTGATCGCGAGCTCGCTGGCTGCAACCTTGCCGACGAGCGCCTGAATAAGCGGCTCCGCAAACTGGTAGCGCAGATCGGGAGCGCCATGGGAGAAAGCATTCCGCTGGTGTGCCAGGACTGGGCCAATACCAAGGCTGCGTATCGTTTTTTCTCCAACGACCGGGTCAGTGAGGCGGACATTCTGGCCGGCCACTTTCAATCG